>JBBKWN010000111.1:0-32738 GCA_037968955.1 Rheinheimera sp.
AACCAGCACCACTAATTTGTTGATTACTGTGGTGGCGATAAAACCGTTCGCCTATCCGCTCGACATTCACCTCAAGCCCCGGTGGTAGTTCATTTAAAATCGTCAGCACCAGTCGCTCGTTAGAATATTTGGCGCGAATAACGACCAGACTTTGCGCCTTGGCATACTTGGCTGCGTTATCCAGTAGGTTTCGAAGCGCCGCAATCATTAACCCCGATTCGACCGCCAATGCGCATTTAGGGTCAATGTCCAACTCCCACGCCACCCGGTCTAACAAATCAACTTCAACCAAAGAGAGACTTTCTTCAATTAAGGTTAATAATGTCAGTGGTTTTAATAGCAGCTGACCTGAATGTTCCAGTTTTTCGGTTTCCATCAACTGGCTGACTAAATGTGATAAACGTTTGGTGCTAATCAATATAGCGTTGGCCGCCGCTTGGGTTTCTGCGGGTGATTTTGACTTTTTGATGTTGTCGGCATGAACCAGCAAAATGCTCAGCGGGGTTCGAAGTTCGTGAGAGGCGTCGGCAATAAAGCGTTTTTCTTTGACCAGATAACTTTTTAAATCTTTGAGCAGCTGATTGATCGCAATTTGAAACGGCCGTAATTCCACCGGCAACGTGATATCAATTGGGGTCAACATTGAAGGCTTCGTAATGGCTAACTCTTTTGATAGGTCGCGAATGGGTTTAATGCCCCAGTACACCGCAAGCCAAATCATAATGGTGATGGGCAGCAACGCAACACTCAGTGGGATCAGCTGGTCAAGCGCCAGATAAAAACTAAGCTCTGTGCGCACATCTTCGCGCTGGCCGGTGTAAATCCAATAACCGTGTTCGCTATTAAAGATACTAAAACAAATCCAACGCTGCTGTTGATGGAAAACTTCGTGATAACCGGCTTTCGCGGGCGCCAACGCGACATTACTGGCATTGGCAGATTTCATCAACAATTGTCCGTCGGTTGACCACACTTGAAACGCCACTTTATTTTCGTATTTGTGTCCTTCCGGTCGTCGCTCTTGCGCAGATGTTCGCTCAATGCCATCTTCGGTGATTTCTGGCACATACACCACCACCGGTTCAAGGTTATGCGCGACAAAAGGTTGTTGTACTAGCAACTGGTCTATTAAACGGGCGTATTGCGTCAGTTGGGCATCAAACAGCTCATCAAGCTCGTGGTGGGTACTGGAATAAGTAATGAACCCGGTAATGACCATTAACAGCACAATCACACTATTGACGCCAAGCAAGATCATCCGCCGAATACTATTAATCTTCATCATGATTGACCATCATATAACCAATACCCCGAATGGTTTTAATCAGCTCGGGTTTGGTCTTTTTGCGCAGGTTATGGATATGTACTTCAATTGAATTACTTTCGGTCTCGCCAGACCAACCGTGGCTTAATTCTTCGAGATGTTGCCGCGATAAAATTTTCCCTTGGTGCAACATAAACTCTTTTAACAGCAGGAATTCGCGGGTGGTCAAATAAACGATTTGCTCTTGATGTCGACATTCATGGGTCGTCAAATCCATCGTCAACGACGCACACTGTAGATGATCTAACTGCCGCTGCTGATGGCGACGAACCAGCACTCGCAGTCGCGCTTCAATTTCCCGACTATCACAGGGCTTGAGCACATAATCATCGGCACCGGCATTTAAGGCTTCTATTTTGGTTTCCAGATGATCCCAAGCGGTCAGAATCAAAATAGGGATCCCTTGCTTGAGCTGGCGCAGCGATTTAATCACATGCAGCGCCAAACCATCCGGCAGTCCCAGATCGAGAATCATCAGTTCAAACTGACTTTCACTGGCCGCCTGCAACGCCTGTTTGCCGGTGGTGCACAATTCCACCCGATAATTCATGCGCGTTAAAGCAGTACTCAAGCCCTGCGCCAATAGGAGATCGTCTTCCACTAGTAAAATTCGCATCCACACTTCCGCCAGCAATTAAGTAAAAGAATTAAACACCATAATCAGGCACCTATCACGCAGCCGGCGTTTTTCAAGCTATCAGGCACTAATTACGCCAAAAAACACCTCTAAAAGCTTAAAATAGCGGAACTTTTGGCGGTCACATGCTAAAAATTTCTGCCAGTACAATAACTTTATTTTCTTAAGATATTCTTAAGTTTCGTTCGGTACTCTTTGCTGCGCTTTTTGTTCACAAGGTGATGGCATGACAAATAATAATAATAAACAACAGGCTTATTTCACATCATGGATCGGTGGACCTTATACCTATGTGATCCGAATGTTGCTGCTTGGCCTGGTTCTATTAAGCCTAAGCCGGCTGGGTTTAGTTTTGTGGAATGCACCGCGGGTGTTTGCCACCGATGCATTCGGCGCCATTATGCTGCAAGGCATTCGGGCCGATCTTATTGTACTGTGCCTATGGTCAGTGCTGCCGGTGCTGTTGGTACCGTTGTGGGCTCATCAACGCTTTTTGCCAAGCTGGTTTAAATTGACCTACTATTGGAGCCTTATTGGGCTCGTCAGTCTGCTCTTTATGGAATTGGCATCTCCTGCTTTTATCATGCAATACGACGTGCGGCCAAACCGGTTGTTTATCGAATATTTAAAGTACCCGCAAGAAGTGTTCGCAACCTTATGGCATGGCTTTCGGCTACCCTTTCTGGCCGGTATTGTCTTCACCACGCTGTTTAGCATTTTATTGGCTCGCTTACTCAAAGCGCCAGTCGCCAAACTAACCCTGTGGTCAGTGCCACGTACTTTGCTGGTATGGCCGTTGGCACTGCTGCTCATTTTAGCCGGTGTGCGCTCAACCACCGATCACCGCCCAGCGAACCCGGCGCTGTTTGCGATCACCGCCGATGCCATGGTGAACTCACTGGTGATAAGCTCTGGCTACTCAGTGCTTTACGCAATTTACAGCATGAAGCATGAAGCCCGCTCCAGCGAAATGTACGGCAAATTGTCGGTCGACGACATGCTACAACATAGTTTGGATTGGCCTTGGCTAAAAACATATCAATTTAACAATCCACAATCACCAACCCTGCATTTCCAAAGTGCCGTCGTCAAACGGGACAAACCGCTGAATGTGGTCATCGTGTTACAAGAAAGTCTGGGCGCCACTTTTGTGCAATCGCTGGGCGGCGAGCCGGTAACCCCTGAGCTGGAAAAATTAAAAGCACAGGGCATTTGGTTCGAAAATTTATACGCCACCGGCACCCGCTCAGTGCGTGGCATTGAAGCCGTGGTCGCGGGGTTTGCACCTACACCGGCGCAAAGTGTGGTGAAATTATCAAACAGCCAGCAAAACTTCACCACTATTGCATCGGTGCTAAAAGCAAAAGGTTACGCCACCCAGTTTATCTATGGCGGTGAAGCGCACTTTGACAATATGCGCAGCTTCTTTACCGGCAACGGCATAGACGATATTGTCGATTTAAACCGCATCGAGAATCCGGCCTTTGTCGGCAGTTGGGGCGCCAGTGACGAAGATTTATTTAACACCGCCCATCAACAGCTGCTGGCGTTACATCAGCAAGGCAAACCATTTTTCAGTCTGATTTTCACTTCCAGTAATCATGAACCTTTTGAATTTCCGGATGGGCGCATCAGCTTGCACGAACAACCGAAAAACACCGTCAATAACGCGGTGAAATATGCCGATTGGGCGATGGGGAAATTCTTTGCGACGGCAAAAAATAGCGCCTATTGGCAAGATACCTTGTTCTTAGTGGTGGCCGATCATGACAACCGAGTTTATGGCAACAACCTGATCCCGGTAGAAAAGTTTCGTATTCCAGGGTTAATTTTAGGCGCGAACGTCACGCCGGAAATTATCGACACCCTCAGTAGTCAAATTGACCTCGCGCCAACATTACTCAGTATGGCGGGCGTCTCTTCCTGTCATACCATGATTGGTCGTGATCTGATGTTAGATAAAACCAGCCCGGGCCGTGCTTTATTGCAATTTGAAAACTACTTTGCCCTGATGCAACCGGACTCACTGACCATCTTAAAACCGAATGAAGGTTCGGTACTGGCGCACTACGACGAACCGAAGAAAAAATTACAGTTATCAAGCACGCCAGTCGCTCGCGAGCAAATCAACAAAGCCTTGGCGCAGGTGCAGCTGCCCTCGTACTTGTATCGCGAGCGAAAATACTCCAGTCAAGCGGTATGTCCAACGACCTAATGCTGGTCTTCCGGCTTTTGTCGCAGAAACGTTTGCTGTCCTTTACCGCTGCAACAGCGCCAAGCGCCGCTCTGTTCTGTGCTGGCAAGCAGGCTGGCGCTTGGTTTCGGTGCCCTATTGCACCAGTGATAAAGCAGCCAATGCACCGCCGTGCATTAGGGCGTGCAGCGGCTAATTGCCTGGTTTCATTTTCCGTTCGATCCACACGCGGCTGCGCAGCCGCAGTTTGATCTGGCTTGGCAAATACTCACCGAAAAAGCTGTTGCCACCCACTTTTTTATCGACCAACGCCCGATTGTGGATGTTTACCCCCCCCACACCGATAGCAAAACTTTCAACAGCTATATCAAGCACATATTGCATTTCAGTCCAGACAACAAACAATTATTTTCAGACTTAAGTCTCTCTTAAGTTTCGACCGTTAGGCTAACCACAATTGACAAACCATCCCCAAGGTTATTGCAGTTGCCACACCAATCGACAGTGTCTTGGATCACAGGTATTTATCAATGAGGTGTTCATGAACAACCAAGCTCGACTTAACATGTTCAGCCATCTTATTGCGCCATTAACGGTGGCATCGTTACTTTTTGCTCTGGCCTATGGCGCTAAATTAGATTTTGTGTTGGCCACTTTTTTGTTCGATCTGCAAGGCAGCAGCTGGTCGTTGCAGCACCATTGGCTGACGGAAACGGTGTTACACCATAGCGTGCGAAACCTCAATCAAACACTGGTGCTCACGGTACTTAGTTACTGGGTGTGGCAGCGATTTTATAAAAAAGATCTCAGTCAAAAACAGCGCGCTTTGGGTGGATTACTGCTCAGTCTGATTTTAAGTTATGCCGCAGTAGCCGTGCTCAAACGTCTACTGCCGATGGAATGCCCTTGGGATCTGCAACAATTTGGCGGCGACAGTGTTTTTTGGGGGTTATTTGACACGCGGCCTGACACCTTAGCCTCGAACCAATGTTTTCCGGCCGGTCATGCCAGTATCGGTTTTGCTTGGCTTGCTCTTTATTACTATTTACGGACTGTAAAGCCTGACCGCGCATGGTTGGGGTTGTTGATCGGCATGGCTGCCGGTTTACTACTTGGTTTTGTCCAACAACTTCGTGGGGCCCATTTTATATCACACGACATTACCACCGCCGCAGTGTGCTGGTTGGTGTGCACTTTACAGTATCTGGTACTGCAGCAACCTTGCTTGCTGCAAGAACCACTTATCCAACCACGGACGACTCAGTCGTCAGTTCCTGTACTCACTTTCACTTCTGCGGAGTCTTCAGATGTTTGAGGCAATTTTTTCGCCAGCCAAAGCCCCCCCTGGCGTATTCCTCAGTGGGCAGCAACGATTGTGGCACCCATTCTGGTTTGCGCTGATATCGGCACTTGGCATGACGCTGCTGTTAAATGGTCATTTCCTCGCTGCAGTGCAGGCAAAAGTACCAGGGCAATATGGTTTACAGCTAAATTTAGTCGTGATTTTATTCCTATTAAACTTACTGTTAGTGATCCTGCTGAGCTTTCGCACCATTCAAAAGCCTGCGGTCGTGCTGTTATTCGCGGTTGGCGCCTTTAGTTACTATTTCATTGATTCTTTTGGCATTGTGATCGATAAAGAAATGCTGCAAAACGCCATCGAAACCGATGCTGCCGAAGCCAAAGGCATCTTGACCATTGGCATGTTGTGGCAAGTTTTGGCGGTGATGTTATTTCCAATTTTATGTATCAGTTTAATCAAGGTTCGCGTCATGGCGCACCAGCAATTTTTTAAACATTGGTTGCTTGCTCTGGTGTTGCTGATGTTGAGCCTGCTAAGTGTGGTCGCCACCGGTTTTTCTGAGCTGGCACCTTTTTTTAGAAACTACAAAGAAGTAAAACATTTGGCATTGCCGATGAGCCCGGTCGCGGCGGCGGTGTCCTTTTCCAAAGAAATGATCAAACAACAATTTCCAACGAAGTTTATGCAATTAGGACAAGACGCGGTGCAGCCATTAGCGGTGAGAACTGAAAAACCACGGCTGATTGTGATGGTGCTCGGCGAAACGGCGCGCTCAGACCATTTTCAATTAAACGGTTATGCGCGCGCCACTAATCCGCAACTAAGCAAGTTACCTGTTTATAGTTTCACCGATGTCAGTTCCTGCGGTACCGCCACCGCGCACTCTGTGCCCTGCATGTTCTCGAATATGGGTCGGCAGCATTACGACGAATCGATCGCCAAAAATAGCAGCAATGTGCTGGATGTGTTGGTTCAAGCAGGGATCGACGTCAGCTGGCTCGACAATAACTCTGGTTGTAAAGGTGTGTGTGACCGGGTACCGACCGAGTTTTTATTTGAACAACAACAAAATCCACTGTGCCATGACGGGCAATGTCTGGATCAAGTGCTGTTAGAGGCACTGGAAAAGCAACTGAGCCAACCCATCACCGCTGATAAACTCATCGTGTTACACCAACTGGGCAGCCACGGCCCAGAATATTACAAGCGCAGCGCCAGTCAGCATAAAGTCTTTTTGCCAGAATGTACCGATAAACAGCTGCAACTGTGCGCCCCATCCGACATCATCAATGCTTATGACAATAGCATTGTCGCCACCGATGCCTTATTAGCTGCCGTGATCAACCGGCTAGATGCTCAGCAAAACGCTGAAACTGCGCTGTTTTATGTCTCGGATCACGGCGAATCACTGGGTGAAAATGGCGTATTCCTGCATGGCCTGCCTTACTGGATGGCCCCTAAAGCGCAGACCCAAGTGCCGCTGTTGTGGTGGATGTCGGGTGCTTATGCCGCGTCGCAGCAACTGACAGCACCATGCATCAGCGCAAAACAACAGGCCGCTTATAGCCATGACAACTTGTTTCATAGTGTGCTTGGCATGTTCAAAATCAAAACGAGCTTATATCAGCCAGGCAAAGACATGTTTCATGCTTGCTGATGTTTATTTCTGCATAAAGGCCGAGCGCCTTTGGAGTTGGTATGCACCATTACAATCGGCTTTGGCTCATCGCTTTAACATCGGTCGTCAGCAGCACGGCGCTGGCGCAGGAAGTGACGTTTTCACATCTTTGTGATTTAGTGAAAAAAGACTCGGCGGCCCAAAAGGCTTCGGCGAGAACCAAGGTTGCAGTTGATCCCGACATGCCGCCGGTGCAAGTTCGAAACATCGAGATCGTCACCCATCCGATTTTTGATGAAAGTGATCCCGACACCATCCGGTTACATCGTTTTGCCAACTGGCTGCATATCAACAGTAAAGCTTCGGCGCTTCGTAAAGAATTGATCCTCAAACCAGGTCAAACCGTGAATGCCGACGATTTAGCAGAAGCTGAACGCTTATTACGCGAAAAATCGTATATCCGCGATGCGAGCGTTTATGTCGTTGGACCTTGCCAGGTAGATGGCAGTAATACCATCAAAGTCGAAACTTGGGACAATTGGAGCTTATTACCTAACATTGGCTTCGGCCGCACCAGTGGTCAAAACAAGTACTCTTTTGGTTTTAAAGAAGACAACTTTTTAGGGTATGGCATACGCACTTCGGTGAAGTATCAGTCGGACTATTTACGCCAAGGGTATGAGCTTAAGGCCTCCAGCCCGTTATCTTTGCTGGGGTTTCCTGAACTTGACCACAGTTATATTGATGTGGAGTGGACGGAGAATAACGATGGCCGTCGCACCCAACTGCAACTAGATAAACCATTTTATCAAGACAGCACCCCGCGCATGTACAAAGCCGGTTGGCTCAGTGACGAGCGGTTGGAGCAAATCTATCACAATGGCGCCTTGGAAAACCGCTTTATGACCCGGCAAAAAGAAATCGATCTGCAAACGGGTTGGTTATTAGATTATCGTGAACGTACCAGTTTAAGATTGTTGACTGGTTTCACCTCACAGCGCTGGAACTTTACTGAAGATTTATTGCTACCGGCATTGGCGCTGCCTGAAGATCGCAGCTATCAATATCCTTGGCTAGGCCTTGATTACAAAGAGCATCGTTACCAAGTTTTATCAGACGTCTATTTAATTAATCACAACGAAGACATTAATTTAGGATGGCACCATCAAGCACGTTTTGGCATCCAAACCTCCGATTTAGCCCAACAGCAATCGCTTGGTTACCAGCTGCATTTACAGTCAGAGAAAGGCTTTGGCGATGCCGAACATCTGGCTTTAGTGACGCTAAAACTCGATGGCATGTTTGGGATTAACCACGGTGACCAACTGATCGCGGCCGCCAAAGCCGAAGATTTTTACCGGCTGAGCGACCAATTTACGTTTTACAGCAAGCTGCAATATGACCATCGTACACGTAATTATCTCGATCAACCGTTAGAGTTAGGTGGTGAAACGGGTCTGCGTGGCTACCCGGTACAATATCAACATGGAACTCAGCGCTGGTTGGGCACCGCAGAGCTACGTTGGTATCCACAAATCAATATCTATCGCTTGTTAGATGTTGGCTTTGTCGCCTTTGCTGACGCGGGACGTGCCAGTGGCGGTGAGATAGCGCCATCCAATATCACACTCCCCCAGTTGCGCTCCTCGGCAGATTTAATCCGCCAAAATACCAGCGAGCAATGGTTAGGTTCGGTCGGCATTGGCGCTCGGTTATACTCATCACGTTCCAGTAATAACCATGTGATCCATATCGACCTGTCCAAACCGGTCGGTGGCGCGCAAGAAGTCAATTCGTGGGAAATTCAGCTCAAAGTTGAAGAAAGATTTTAAGCCATAGCATCCTCATGGTGGCTGGAATCAAGCCCACATAAAAACGAAACAGCGCCGAGCGCTCCCCTCAAATGCCCCTCGCTGACAAAGTGCAGGGGCTTTTATGTGTCCAACTGCGCTGAAAAAACTAATTCGAGTGGCCAAATTGCTCGACACAAGCTATTTAAAACCACCTCACCGGCGGCTGTTTGGATGGCAATTTAGAACCAGAAATACCGATACTAACAGCTGCCTGTGTCATGCCATCCTCGACACCCAGGGCGGTTGCAAGTCGCTGATTGCCGACCGCTTGGCATCGGCGCCATCACCAGTAACAATCACAATCACGAGACGCAATCACAAAATGCAATCAGCGCCACGACTGACGTTTTTTATATAGCCCTTCTGTTTTGCATTGGCAGGAAAGGCGTTTTATCAGCTGCGCAACTGATCGCAGTAGAGTCCATCACAGCAGATACCATCGCATCAGGTGGTCATGTAATTATTTTTACCGCAGCACGACCAAAGCGCTGTGGCGGTCAAGGTGGCGGTATCTTTTATAAAATTGCGGTCATTTGGCTTGGGTTTCGAACAATGTACCTTGGGTTTCGAACAATGTACTTAGTACAAAATGTTCGTTAAGATAAAACTTTCATGGCATGGCGATAAGACGCTGCTATGCTTAAAAACCAATACCTTAGCGCCGATACTGACGGCCACTAAATTGCCGAACGACGTCTGTTGTAGGAATTTTCAGCACGACGTGACACAACGGCAATAAGAAGAGCACTGTGCATGCCCATACTTAACCATACTTATCTGAACAAACTCATTGTCATGGCTGGGGCAAAAAAACAGCTGCTGCTGCAATCGTTGCTGCGTTTGGTCAATAATGCCGAGTCTGAAATTGCGCAACTGTCACTGGCCATCCAACAAAAAAACTATGCAGATGCAAAAGCAATACTGCATCGCCTGCGAGGTAGCTTTGCCACCGTCGGTGCCATCCAATTGCCGGAGCTTGCGTTAACGCTTGAACAAAATTGTGAAGAACACACGCTTGGCATCACCGATTTTAGTGTGTTTTTTGCGGCATACCGCCAAACCGCCGCCGAGTTCTCCAGTGTTATTGCACAGCATTCGGAAGAAAATGCTGTTGCTAGTGCGGCATTGGACATGGCGCAATTAACCACCTTGCTCCAATATCTACAGTCGCAAAACTTATTGGCATTAGATTTAACGGCGCAGCTTGAAATACAGCTTTGTCAGCTCATTGGCACTGAGCAAACGCAACAGCTTTGCCAACTGGTGACAGCACTTCATTTTCAAGAAGCCGCCACCCTCTTGCGACAATGTGTCAAATTCAACGGATGATCACGATGCAAAAGAAGCCAGCCACACAACCGATCCATTTCACCCGCCATATACTTCGAACCATGTGGTCACCGCTGTTGATTTTACTGGCCGGTTATTTTCTGGCACTGTATTTGTCTGGAAATCAGAACGAAAATAACAACCTCCAAATAAAACGCAATCTCGCGGAGCACCTGGCCCAAATCAGCGCGGGGGTCAAAGATAATGTCACCCTTTACCAATATGGCTTGCGTGGACTGCGGGGCTCGATGATGTCAGTGTCGCCAGAGCAGTTTGACTACAAAGCGATGCAGACCTACACCGGCTCTCGTGACTACCTAACAGAATTTCCCGGCGCCCGCGGTTTTGGTGTTATTCGTTATCTAGAACCAAGTATGGTGCCCTCTTTTGTCGCTGCGATAAACGCGGAAAGACCGGATAGCAACATTGCCATTCGGCAGCTCACACCGCATCAAGACAGCTTATTTGTTATTTTTTATATTGCCCCCGAGTTGCAAAATAAAGCTGCTATCGGCCTCGATATCGGCTCTGAACACGATCGTCGGCAAGCAGCAATCTCAGCGGCTTATGAAAATGAGGTCAGACTGACAGCACCACTGACGCTGGTACAGGCGGACAACAAGATCCAGCAAGGCTTTTTGATGTTACTACCGGTGTACACGATAAGCGAACCGGGCATTAGCGCCGAGCAGCGAATGCAACATCTTTATGGCTGGACTTATGCACCGCTGTTGATTGATGAAGTTCTCGCTACGGTCAGTGGGCTAAACCAAGAAGTAGCATTGACCATTGCCGATAGCAGTCACCAAGAGCATCTGACGTTTTTTAGTCGTGGTCCAACGGAAGACCTTTTGACGCACTATCAACAACAACAGACGCTAAATTTATTTGGCCGGCAATGGTTATTAACCCTTGATGCCACCCCCGCCTTTGTCGCTAGCCTAAATTTACCAAGTACCCATCAGATATTTCTGCAAGTGATCGCCGGCGCCCTGTTTTTAGGCTTACTGGTTTTTAGTATTCGATTAATTTTAGTCCGTCGAGCGTTGTTTGTTGACCATCAGTTAGAGCTGGCGCAGATTGCCGAAAACACATTAACGACCGCAAATATAAAACTGGAAGCTTTAGTGGCAACCCGTACCGCAGAACTTTCGCAAATGAATGCCATTCAGCGCAGCATTTTAAAAAGTGCCAGTTACGCAATTATTGCCACAGATTTGCAGGGTATGATCACCATCTTTAATCCCGCCGCCGAGAAGCTATTGGGCTACCAAGCCAAAGAAATTCTACATCAACGTACCCCTGAGATCTTCCATTTGCCGGATGAAGTGGCGCAATACGCCGCCACCTTAAGCACAGAACTCGGTGTGCAAATTGCCCCAGGGTTTAGCGCGTTGGTGACAAAAGCAAAAATCGGGGAAATTGACATTCATCGTTGGACCTATGTGGCTAAAAACGGTCAAACCATCCCGGTACGACTATCAATGACCAACTTAACCAACGAAGATGGTGTGTTAGTGGGCTTTTTATTGATTGCCTTTAACTTGACGGAGCAGCTAAATCGAGAAAATGAGCTGGCGATTGCCAAAGAACAAGCTGATGCTTCAAGCAGAGCTAAATCTGATTTTTTAGCCAATATGAGCCATGAAATCCGCACGCCGATGAATGCTATCCTTGGCTTGTTACAGTTAATGGGCAATACCACGCTCGATAAACGTCAACATGATTACCTAGAGAAAACCCATACTGCTGCGCGTTCATTGCTGGCATTGCTCAATGACACTCTGGATTTTTCGAAAGTAGAAGCTGGCAAAATTGAGCTGGAGAGGCATGAGTTTGATTTATCAGTGCTGCTGCGAGATTTAAGCGTCCTGTTATCGTCCAATGCCTACGGCAAGCCGGTAGAAGTGTTGTATCGCATCGCGCCCGACGTACCACGATTGATCGTGGGTGACAGTCTCAGGTTAAAACAGGTGTTGTTAAATCTGGCCGGCAACGCCATCAAATTTACCGAGCAAGGTGAAGTGGTGATAGCGGTAGCACTAGAACAAAATCAGCAACAACAACAACTGCAACAGCAGCCACAACTGAGATTAGCCTTTAGCGTACAAGACTCCGGCATTGGCATGAGTCCAGAGCAACAAAAAAGTATCTTTAGTGGCTTTCAGCAAGCCGAGTCGTCCATTAGCCGAAAATATGGTGGTACCGGGCTCGGTTTGGCTATCAGTAAACGGTTGGTTGAACTGATGGATGGAAGTTTAAGCGTCAACAGCAAACTTGATGTCGGTAGTACTTTTAGTTTTAGTATCAACGTCGAGTGTGCCGCCCCATCATCAGTATTTGACGTTTCAAGCATCGACATTGCGCTTCGGATCTTGCTGGTTGAAGATAACCCCACCGCACAACTGATTGTACAGGAGATGATGCAACGTTTTGGTTGGCAGGTCGATACTGCAGCCGACGCAGCGCAGGCCACTGCCTTTATCGAGGAAGCGGAACAGCAACACACCGGTTATGATTTACTCTTTGTTGACTGGCGTTTACCCGATATCGATGGCTTGTCGCTGGTCAAACAAATCCGCGCCACGCCGCTTGAGCATTCAGCACCGATGATTATCATGGCCACCGCCTATGGCACTAATTTACTGGCCGAATACAGTGAACAGGTGTATCAACTGATTGATGCCATGATGATTAAACCATTTACTCCGGACTTGCTTTTTAGCACGGTCAGCGATTTATTGCAGGGTGGTACTGCGCAACTACCACAAACACCGCCGGCCGTGAAGGCGATCCCGCTGAAGGGTATTCATATTTTGTTGGTCGAAGACAATATGACCAATCAGCTGGTCGCAACAGAATTATTGGCACTGGAAGGCGCGTCCGTCACATGCGCTACCAGCGGACAAGAAGCTTTGATCTTGCTTGATCATCTTAAAGTTAATGTCATTTTGATGGACATTCAGATGCCGGATATGGACGGTTATCAAACCACGCGCTTGATCCGGCAGTTGCCACAATGCCAAACAACACCCATTTTAGCGATGACCGCCAATGCGCTCCCTTCCGATAAAACGGCCTGCTTGAGTGCTGGCATGAACGACCACATTGCCAAACCATTTAATCTTGACGAGCTGGTGGCCAAAGTACTGCATTACACCGTTGCCAAACCAAACCGCCAACCGAAGGTAGCAGCTAACCTGGTGTTACCTGCCCCCTTGCAGTCTTTTGCCGCCTTGCATCAACTGGCTCTGATCGAGGCATTAACAAGATTAAACTCTATGTCGTTGTTTGGCCGTGTGGTGCAACAATTTAATCTAGATTTTTCTAAGGCATTGATACAATTACAAAAAGGCAAGCTGAGCACCGATACTGCAAATCTGATGTTTCACAGCTTAAAAAGTGGGGCTGCCAGCTGTGGTTGTCTGGAGCTAGCCGCATTATTAGCCGAACTTGACAGCCAAAGCCGCAATATGGCGACTGACGACTTTACCATCGCCCCAGCCCAGCTTGTTGCGCTGCAACAGTTTGGTAATGTATTACAGGCACTGTCGGCGTTAGTGGCGACCGAAACTGCTGGGCCTTCTGCATCTTCTAGACTTTCCCAAACGTCTATCACGGCGGTCACCGCCATCACTGGTGAGCCAGCCACGACCACGGTTTTAGAGGATACTTTGCCAGCGTGTTTAGGCGCGCTAGAACAGCTACAAAGTCTATTGATAGCTGCCGACATGGCCGCACTGAGCCTCTTTGAAGCGCATCAACCACAGCTGCAGCTGATTGATACTGCGCTCACGGCACAATTGGCTGCAGAGCTACAAGCCTTGTCTTTTGCCGCCGCCAACGAAACAGTTGGCACCTTTATTCATTTGCTGACGGAGGCGCGAGTTGTCTGATCTTTTAGCTGCGTTTAATCAATCCACCACCGGTGGCACAATATTAGTGGTGGACGATGAGCCCATCAACATCCAAATTATTTATCAAATATTAGGCAATGAGTATCAGATTTTAATGGCCACCAATGCCGCGCAGGCCCTAAGCGTCTGCAAAGCAAGTATGCCCGATTTAGTGTTATTAGATGTGATGATGCCTGATGTTGACGGCTGGCAAATATGCCAACAAATGAAAGCGGATGCCGAGATTGCGGCCATTCCAGTGGTTTTTATTACTGGGATGCAGCAACAATCGAATGAAGATGCCTGTTGGAATGCCGGCGCGGTTGATTTTATCCAAAAGCCTGTCAATCCATCGACACTGCGCCACCGCGTCAATAATCACATCACGCAAAAACGGCTGTCTGATTTGTTAAAATCACTGGCCTATGTCGACGGATTGACCGAGGTCTACAACAGACGCTATTTTGACGACGTGTTAAAACAACAGCTAGCACTGAAAAATCGCAATGGCGGTGAGTTAGCATTATTGCTCTTAGATGTTGATCACTTTAAAGCTTACAACGACAGTCAGGGGCATTTGGCCGGTGATGATGCTTTACGCAAAATCTCATTGGCGCTCAAAACATGCTGCCACCGGCCAACCGATGTGGTGGCACGGTATGGCGGCGAAGAATTTGCCATCATTTTGCCAAATACCAATCAGCAAGGAGCCGAGCAGGTCGCAGCGATGATTCTAAAAACGATTGCTCAGTTAAATATTCCACATCCGCACTCAACAATGCCTTATGTGACGGTCAGTATTGGCATCGCCATCGCTAGCAATCACACGATGCAAACACTGATTGCAGAAGCAGATGACAAGCTTTATCAAGCTAAACAGAGTGGACGCAATCAATATATCAGTTAACTTAGCTTCAACAGCTGTCGACATCTGACGGCCCCAAAACCGCGGACATGGGTTGGCGCGCGGGATGCCATTAGGGATATCACAAGGGATGTCACAATAGATGTCACAATGGATGTCGCAAGGAGCGTAGTAGCTAGCGATGTCATAAGCGATGTCGCAGCAACACCGGTGATTATCAGCGCATTAAATAAATGGCTAAAGCCCGTAAAATGCGCAATCGAAGGCCTGATGTAGCAGCAATAACATAGCCAAAACTACCCTTGACGTCGGCAAGCGACATCAAGGGTGATTTAAAGCGGTAATTGAATGTAAAACCTGGCGCCCTTGCCGGGTTCAGATGTAAATCCAATACGTCCGTGCATGGCTTGTGCAAGCTCTTTACTCAGGGCCAAACCTAAGCCAGTTCCCCCCTTCATTTTTGAACAACTGGCGTCAGCTTGGGAAAAACGTTGAAAAATTTTCTGTTTAAAATCCTCTGCAATGCCCTGACCTTCGTCGGACACTGCTATTTCAAGCGCATCATCGAGCAGGGTCGCCGACAGGACCACCTGCCCCGCTATTGGTGAAAATTTCACCGCATTTGACAAAAGGTTGGTCACAATTTGCAATAGCCGATGTTCATCGATGCACAGATGGTAATTCTCAACCTGTGGGCTCATCTCTAAACTTAAATGAATTTGTTGCTGCAAAGCGTAAGGCAAATGATCCTCGACCGCTCTTTGCAGCAAAGCTGAAACATTGACATCTTTCATTTCAAATAACATTTTCCCAGCGGCTAACTTTTCAATATCTAACAAATCGTTAATTAAATGACTCAGTTGTTTGCAATTGCTGCTGGCGATATCGAGCAATTTTGCGGCCTTGGGTGGAAACTCGGCGAGCTTTCCCGATTGCAGTAAGGCCAATGCGCCGTGGATGGATGTCAGGGGCGTGCGCAGTTCGTGGCTGACGGTTGAGATAAATTCATCTTTAATTTGCTGCAGTTTCATCCGATCGGTAATGTCCTGTACCGAACCTATCATGATTAAATCAGGGTTACGTTCTTCAGGCACCAATTGCGCAAGCTCATGCACCCAACGAACCTCCCCACCCGGGCGAATAATACGGTGCACCACATTGTGGACACCGGAACTTCGTGCTTGCAGTTCACTGGCGTCAACTTTGCCCATGTCATCGGGGTGCAGTACACTTCGAAACAACGCCACACTGGGTGTTATTTTTTCTGCATCAAAGCCGAAAATTTGATAAATAATGGGCGACCACCATAAGCTGCCGTGTTTTAGCGACGCTTGCCAGTAGCCAATTTGCGCTTGTTCGCTGGCAAGATCCAAGCTTTGCTGGGCAATACTCAATTCTTGATTGAGCGTTTCTAACCGTAGGTAATATTCTTTGGTTTGGGTCACATCGTGAATATAACCGTGCCATAACACACTGTTGTCCGCCATTTTCTCTGGGGTTGCGATCCCGGCTAGCCACTTGACCGCACTGCCGTCCAATACCACCCGATACTCGTGTTGCCACAATGACAGCTCTTGTTGTGACAGATTGATACTTTGCACCACTGCTGGCAAATCATCAGGATGGATTTTTGAAAAGGCAAGCGACGCATCGGCAACAACATCTTCTGGTTTAACGCCATAAATTGTTTCAATGGCGGCACTGGCATAAGGAAACGCCGTACGGCCATCTGGCCACAATTGAAACTGGTAAACTACACCTGGTAATTGTTGGGTTAATTTATACAACTGATCTTGTAAATTTTTTTCATTGGTAATATCCAGAATAAACCCATCCAGATACTGCACATTGCCGTTCGCATCAAATTCGCCCATGCCACGCTCTTCCACCCAGTGAACGTTGCCATTGGCATGGAGTACCCGATAATTCAAAGACCAACGACTTTGATGTGCCAGTGCTTTTGCGATGGTGGTATCAAGCAACACCAGATCATCCGGGTGGATCACACTGCGGTAACTTCGCACCGCGTTATCTATAAAGTCGGTGGCGGGATATCCAGACAACAAATCAATGTGTCCACTGATAAACAACATCGTAAAGTGCTGGTCTGCTTTGCAGCGGTAAGTTACGCCAGGGATATTGGCGACTAACGTTTTGAGTTGATCCCGGCTTTGCAACAAGCCAAATTCCGCTTTTTTCTGCTCATTGATATCGGCATGCGTGCCATACATCATCAGAGGCTCGCCTTGTGCGGTCCAAGAAATCACTCGGCCACGATCATGAACCCAGACCAAAGAACCGTCTTTATGTCGCATCCGGTACTTATAGTCATAATAAGGTTGCAGTCCCTGAAAATGCTGTTGCAGTAACCGGTTTGATTCAACCAAATCATCAGCATGCGTCAGCCTTAACCAGCTATCAATCGAGATCGGCGCTAGTTCGTCAAGTTGATAGCCAATCATGTCCGCCCAACGTTGATTAAACACCGTCTCACCGTTTTGTACATTCCACTGCCAGGTGCCAATTCGGGTTCCCTCCAACACCGAGCGGTACAACAACTCACTTTGTATCAATTGCTCATGTGCTTGTTCCTGCAGCCGGTCTTTAATTTCTTGCTCGACTGATTGGGCCAATTCTAAGGCTATCTCACGCTCGCTTTGGCTAAACGAGCGCGGTTTACTATCGATAAAACATAAGGTTCCGATACGTTCACCATGAATATGTAATGGCACGCCGGCATAAAATCGGATAAAAGGCGCCTCAACCACCAATGGGTTGTCCGCAAACCTTGGGTCAACACTGGCATCGACAATTTCGAACAGATCTGCGGCTAAAATTGCATGGCCACAAAACGAAATATCTCGCCCAGTCTCACAGGCATCTAAACCTTGTTTCGATTTAAACCACTGGCGATCCACATCCACCAGCGAAACAAGCACAATTTCGGTATTCAGGCATAATTTTGCCAACCGGGTGATCCGATCAAAACGCTGCTCCGGCGCAGTATCTAACAAACCGGTCGATTTGAGCGCCGCTAATCGCTGTTGTTCTGATTTAGGAAATGAGGGAGCCTGCATAGCTACGTCGGCCTCAGTTCGGTCTGCTGTTGCCTAAAATCATGATAAATCACTTGCAACTGATCACCAAGACTGGTGGCATCAAACGGTTTTTCAATCACCGCAATAGCGCCAGCGTCCAGATATTGCTGCTTTTCAGCCTGTTGAATACGAGCAGTCATAAAAACCACGGGTATAAATTTACAGAGTGCTTTTTTACGAATTTCAACCAAGGTTTGTAGACCATCCATCCCGGGCATCATGGCATCCAGCACAATTAAATCGGGTTGGAAGTCATCGACTTGAACAATTGCATCGCTGCCACTGCCGCATGACAATAAAGTAAAACCCGATATATCGACAAGCGCCATTTCGACAATAACGCGGATTGATTCATCATCTTCGACGTGCATTATCTTTGCTAACTGCATGACCACTCCGAGGTTTTTATTGCTGTTTCATGCCAAGCATTTGGCTGATTTCATCGACTAACGCACAAGGTGCTAATTTTGTCTTACCAAAAACCGCCGACGCTTTATTTTGCTGATCGACACTGACATCCAATGCCGAAAAAACGATGACTGGAATTTTGCCATGGGTCATCTCGACATCGGGTATTAATTGCCAGCCATTGCCATCTGGCAAGCCAATATCTAATAGCACTAAATCATAGCGGTTCGCACGAAGTTTTGCTCTGGCATCAGCCAATGAACCGGCATGATGATAGTGAAAACGGTCTTCCAATTGCATTTGCATAATGGTGACAATATCCATGTCATCTTCGACATGTAAAATCCGCGCGGACGACCATTGTGGATCACCTAACGACATTAACCGGTCAATTTTTTGCGCCAGCGACTCGACATTAAATGGTTTTTCCAGCCAGTCGATGGTATTGGCAATTGCATTCAGCTGCAGTTTACCGCGCTCGATAAATGCAGAAATAACCAACACCGGCAATGTGGCATGTTCGGTCGAATCTCTGAGTTTTAAAAAGAACTCACCACCATTTTCGCCGTTTAGATTCAGATCTAAAGTGATTAAGTCATAACGTTTATGTTGTAACAACGACCATGCCTGATCCAGCTGATACGCCACATCAGCCTCGTATCCCGCAGCCAGCAGCAGCTCTTTGATTGTTTCTGCGGTGTCGGGGTCGTCTTCAACCACCAAAATCTTGCGAACACTACTGGAATCTTCTTGTTTTTGTTCCAGTGGCAGTTCAATCCAAAAAGTACTGCCAACTCCGGGCTCCGACTCCACGCCAATTTGGCCGGCACTTTGCAGCATGATTTCCCGGCTAATCGCCAGCCCAAGCCCCGAGCCTGCATGTTGCGTGGCATTTGGATGATCAATTTGCATAAATCTTTGAAACAGCTTTGAAATTTGCTCCGCCGTAAGACCTTTGCCTTCATCGGTGACCGAAATTCGAAAGACACCATTTTTGACTTGCGTGTGTATTAAAACCGTCGAGCCTTCTGGCGAAAACTTGGCGGCATTAGAAATCAGATTGGTTAATACTTGCTGGATTCGATCGGCATCGACAAATAGACGCACATCATCAACATGCCCCTTGCGCAGCTGCACCTTGTGCAACAAAGCAAATGGCATATTATTTTCCATGATGGCTTCGATTAACACAAAGCTATTGATAAGTAAGGGTTTAAATAGCAGTTTGCCTTGTGTTAGTTTCTCCATATCAAGCAGGTCATTGACTAAGGTAATCAACCGTTTATTGTTCTTGGCAGCGATTGATATCAATTTCTGCGCTTTTGGCTGTAGTTCGCCAGCAGCGCCGCTTAACAATAGATCTAAGGAGCCATTTATTGAGGTCAGCGGCGTTCGTAATTCATGACTGACGGTTGAAATAAAATCTTGCTTTAATCGTTCTAATTTCAAGCTCTCACGAAGATCGGTAATAATTGACCAAATCATTTCCTCGCCAGACGGGCTGCTAAATTTGACACCGCTCAGTTCGATATCAACCAAGCTGCCATCTTTACGTTTGTACTGTTTACGATAAGGGCCGTAGCGACCGGTTTCATGTAACAAGCGCAATTGTGCTTGTTCTTGTAGCTCGAATACTTGCGGGGTTAAATCCCAGTAACTAAGCAGTTTTAATTCGTTCAGCGAATAGCCGGTTAAACTGGTCATCGCCGGGTTGACCGATAAATAAGTACCATCTGACAATCGGTTCAGCGAAATAGAATAGGGTGACAATTCAAACAATGCATTGAGTTTTTGCTGCGACCAGACCAATTCTTTTTGTTGCTCACGCAGCACCGCTGTTGTGCTTTTTTGGAGTTTTTTACTGAGCAGATAAACAAACAACACGCCGCTGACCAGCATCAGCAACCATACCAGCGAGATAATCAGATCCGTGTTTCGTTTATCTTCGACAATCGGACTAATATCTTGCCAGTTTGCCAGCACCACATCGGCCTCCAGCGATGAAGCGCCAAATTGCTGCCACGGCAACAACGTCAGCAAAATTTGTCGCCGCTGATGCGCAATGGTTAAATAGAGTGGCCGATCTATGCTCGCGGGCACCAAGGCGAGTAAATGATTGTCGTTTAGATAAGCGTGCTCAGATACCCAAGGTGTGCGGGTTTTGGTTGCTTGTTTTGCTATCGCAGTATCGGTCATCACCGCCGCGACATGCCGTTTAATAATAAAGGTAGTGCCTGATTCAGGTTGCAATGGCACTGCTGCCTCGGTGCTATTTGTCGCACCCACTCCAGCAACACCATAACCAACTTCGATGGCAGCAACGGCTACATTGTTGACAATCACCGGTACGACCGCTCGCAAGCCTATGCCACTGGCTCCCACTTCAACACCTACGCCCGCTTCTGCTAAATGAAATACCTGCTGCACCAGTGGTCGCGTATCGGCCAAGACGTCACTATGAAACTCAGTATGCTGCGCGCGGTACAACATAAAATCATTGGGCGCGAGATGAAATTGCAGCTGCTTCACGCCATGTTGTTTGAGATAAAGCCAATAGGGCTGAATAACTTGATGCAGCTGTTGTCGAACGACTTCAAGCGCGGCTTGATTGGGATTAGTTTTATAAACAACTGCAGCTGCGGCAAGAAGTTGTGTTACTTGCTGATTTTCGGCCAGCAAATGCGCAGTCGTGAGCGCCTGTTGCTGCAAACTACTTTGTGTAGCCTCAAGTAAACGCAATTCCTTGCGGTAGGCATTTTCAAGGCGAATTTGAAATTGGCTATCTCGTAACGAATGGGTAAATAACGCTGCGGCGACAATCACCCCAGCAAACAATAAACAAATCAACCATAACCAGAATTTAGGCGACCGGTTGTTCACTATATCCATATATGGCTTATCTCCAGAAATGAGCTACAAGCGAGTCATGCACGCTGATACAAACGATTAAAACACAGATCAATTTAATCGGGTAGCACTCGGCCAGATAAGTTTTAAGTCTATGCAATCTATACATATATTGCATAGAAAGTCATTATTTAATGGTTTGCATGACATGGTTTGTTTACGTCTGACTACATTAATTCGTGAAACGATGCTTATCTTCGGCCCAGCACAACAAACCCTTGCCCGCAGCAACCGAAGCTGTTTTTGTTGCCAACCGACTATCGCAAGTATTGACTAGCACGCCCTCACGCGCACACAGCTCACAACAATTGTTGTTTTAACTCGGCCGGAGTTAAACTTAGCCGCTCCCCTTGCTCCAAATGTTTAATCAATTCAACAATGGCTGAATTGACCGGCGTGGCAATACCGGTTTGAATGCCTAGCCGCTCAACGGCGCCGTTGAGGTACATGATTTCAGTGCGCCGGCCCGCTTGAATATCATCCCACATCGACGATCGGGCATCGGGGTCAATTCGCAGCATCGGCCCGGCTAGCAGCTTAAATAATGGCGTTGGCAGAGCGAGTAATTTGGGTAACCAATGATTTGGCAACCGAGTTAATGCACTAGGGGTAATATCGAGCGCTTGGCAAATGGATAACCATTCCTGCATCGCAGCCGCGAGTACCTGTCGCAGATCACGATGTTGCAGTTGTTGCTTCAACGGCAACCCACTGATAGCGTTAAGCGCATTATTCAGATTCAACAATAACTTGCCATATTCCATCGCTTGCATAGCCGCCGATGTCTGCAGTGGCAGACCAAACTGGCGAAAAACCGCCGCCAGATACTGCAAACGATGATCGTCGCTTTGCGGCCAGATTAAATCGCCGCCACTGGCCATCGAAAAGGTACCGGCGCTGGTTTTCACCACGTTAAAAGGCACGATAGCGCGATAGATTGGATTGGGTAGTTCATTTTCTAGCATGGCACTGATGCCAATACCATTTTGCAGCGCAATTACCGGCACATCGGCGCGGATAAACTTTTTCAACTGCGGAATAACATGGGGCAGGCTAGTCGCTTTGACGGTCAGTAAAATGACATCACATTCAATCAGACTGACCATTGACGTAAAAAATGCTGGGGCATTGACCGAAAGGTTTTGCTGATTAAAACAGGCGGTAAGACCATAGGCGGCCAACTCCACAGCGAGCGCTTCGCGGCCAAAAAACTGTACCGAAAGTGCTTTGTCTTGACTCAGGATTGCCCCTAAAAAACAACCGATAGCGCCAGCACCAACCATCCCCACAGTGTGGTGAATAGCAGCACTTTGGGTTTGTTGCTGTGGCAAACTATCGGTATGAGTGGGCATAATGCCTGCTGTTTATTTGCGAACGCTTTTTAAAGTATCCGCGATTAAAAACGCTAATTCCAGTACCTGATCGGCATTTAACCGTGGGTCGCACTGGGTCAGATAACGTTGACTTAAATCGTTTTCAGACAATCCATAAGCACCACCGGTACATTCAGTAACATGCTCACCGGTCATCTCAAGGTGAATACCGCCAGCATGACTGCCCTCGGCCTGATGCACCTGAAAGAAATTCCGAATTTCACGTAGAATCGCTTCAAAATCACGGGTTTTATAGTCGTTGCTGGCTTTAACGGTATTGCCATGCATCGGATCTGAACTCCAGACCACCTTGCGGCCTTCCCGCTCTACCCGACGCACCAATGCCGGTAACTTGTCGGCTAGTTTATCGGCGCCCATCCGTGTGATCAGCGTCAAGCGGCCTGGGATATTGTCCGGATTTAACTGATCGATTAAGCGAATTAAATCCAACTCATCCATGCCAGGGCCAATTTTCACCCCGATCGGGTTGTGAATACCGCGGAAGAATTCAATATGCGCGTGATCAAGCTGCCGCGTTCTTTCGCCAATCCACACCATATGTGCCGAGCAGTCATACCATAAACCGGTCAGCGAATCACGACGGGTTAACGCTTCTTCGTAATTGAGCAACAAGGCTTCATGCGAGGTATATAAAGTGGTTTCGCGAATAGAGGGCGAATTTTGGGCACTAATGCCACAAATCTCCATAAAGCGTAGCGCTTCTTGAATACGCTGCGCGATATCCTGATAACGCCCTTTGAGTGGGTTTGATTCCACAAAACCCATATTCCAGCGACTGACCTGATGTAAGTCTGCCAAGCCGCCTTGCGCAAATGCCCGCAATAAATTCAGTGTTGAAGCCGAATGATGGTAAGCCGTTAATAAACGGTTGGGATCGGGTTTACGGGCAGCAGCATTAAATTCAAAACTATTGACGATATCACCGCGATAACTCGGGTGGCTGACGCCATCAATGGTTTCCATGTCGCTGGAGCGAGGCTTGGCGTATTGACCGGCCATCCGCGCTACTTTGATCACTGGACAACTACCGGCAAAAGTTAACACCACCGACATTTGCAATAACACTTTAAAGGTATCGCGAATTTTCGGCGCATTAAAGTTGCTAAAGCTTTCCGCACAATCGCCACCTTGCAGTAAAAAGGCTTTACCTTCGGCAACCTGGCCTAACTGACGAAAAAGATCACGGGTTTCCTGGGCAAACACTAACGGCGGAAACGAATGCAGCTGTTGCTCCACCGTTGCCAATAAGTTCAGGTCATCGTAAGAAGGTTGTTGTTGGATGGGAAATGCTCGCCAACTTTGAGGCGTCCAGGTCGTCACGTTGTGTATCCTATTGAGGTTATGATTGAGTTATACGTTCACTTTGGCTATTAATCCGCAGACAAAGTAAATTTATTACCGACCAATTTCAATCGCTAATTAGTTATAACCAAGAATTTAGCCGTCTATAGCTTAAATATGCAGCAGAATCACTATCAGATTACCGAGAAAACCAATCGACATGGCATGACTGGGTCAACGATCAACAACGACCGCTTATTTTGCCTGCTGTTGCAACGTCAACAATAAATGCTCGCAACTGGTCTGAATCATCTGTAATACCAGTTCGAAACCACGGATGCCGCCATAATAAGGGTCTGGCACTTCCTGTTGGGTGGCAAAGTCGGGGTGATAACTCATCAATAGCTTGAGCTTGTGTTGATGCTCCGCTGGACAGCGACGTTTAAGCACCGCTAAATTTTCTAGATCCATCGCCAAGATTAAATCGTAATAAACAAAATCATCGCCTTGTACCGGCCGAGAATGGATACCTTTAAAATTGTAGTCGCTACCCGCTTTCAGACTTCGTGGATCGGGCGCTGCACCTTTATGGCTGGCGCTGGTGCCAGCCGACTCTACTTCACAGCGGAAGTTCTTCACAGCCGCCATCTGGCGAAAAACGGCATGCGCAGTTGGCGAGCGGCAAATATTACCAAGACAAACAAACAGTAATTTCATGGGCATCAATCCCTAATGACAGTGCGGCGAGTATACGAAGTTTCAACAACCTTGACTATGTGCCGATGACGCTGAAATTGTTTGGACGCCATCAACACCAGCCTATACTGACTTTCCGGCATGAAACGGCCGGCATGACACGGCCGGCAATAAATTAACCACGAAGGTTACCGCAGCGACAGTCATTTTTGCTAAGCTGGCTGTAGCGTATTATTCGCCGATACTTATCAAAGGTGTTCAGTGCATACAGAAATTCAGCTCGTCGAACAACAACTTAACCGGATTATCTTAGGTAAACCGCAACAAATTCGCCTGGCGTTAACCTGCCTGCTCGCCGAGGGCCATTTGCTGCTCGAAGATTTACCCGGTATGGGCAAAACCACCCTGGCCCATGCCCTGGCACAAAGCCTTGGTTTAAGTTACCGGCGGGTCCAATTTACCAGCGATTTATTGCCCGCCGACTTAACCGGTTTCAGTATTTTTGATACCCGATCACAGCAATTTAATTTTCAACCAGGCCCAGTTTTTAGCCAGGTGTTATTAGCGGATGAAATTAACCGTGCCAGCCCAAAAACCCAAAGTGCGTTATTAGAAGCAATGGAAGAGCATCAAGTGTCGGTCGATGGTGAAACACGACCATTGCCAGCGCCTTTTTTTGTCATTGCTACGCAAAACCCACTTTTTCATAGTGGCACCAATGCTTTACCAGAGTCGCAGCTCGACCGATTTTTACTGAGGCTTAGTCTCGGCTTTCCTGATCGCAGCGCCGAATTACAGCTGCTGCAACAAGATAGCAGCACCAGTCACGCAAAAGTGTTGCCGGCGCTCCTCACCAGCGACAGCTTAATTGCTTTACAGCAGCAAGTCCCGCAGCAGCAAATTAGCGATGCGCTGCTGGGTTACGTCTTGGATTTAGTTGCTCACAGCCGTAAACGCACGGATATGTTGCCGTTGTCGCCACGAGCGGCCAAAGGTTTGGTCCGTGCAGCGAAAGCCTATGCATTTTTACAGCAACGGCATTATGTGACAGCTGATGATATTCAGGCGGTGTTTGCCGCCGTTGCTGAACACCGCCTGCAACCGCGTCAACAGCAGCTATTTGCTGGCCTCGCGGCACAATTACTGCTGGAAACACCATGTTTGCTTTGACGCTGCCGCGGTTGAGACAATGGCTGGCGCAAAAATTCAACCATCGTCTCGAACAATGGTTAGCTCGTCGGCAACCTGCTGTGGCAACACTCGCATTAAGCCAACGCTTTTTATTTGTCTTTCCAACCCGTTATGGTTTTGCCATGCTCGGTTTGGTGGTGTTGCTGTACCTGCTTGGTACCAACTATCAGAACAATCTCATTTTATTACAAAGCTATTTTTTGATTGGCTTATTTGTGCTCAGTATTGTGCTGAGCTTTCGTAATCTTAACGGCTTAACTCTTCGTGTCACCGCCCCGCCGGCAGCCTTTGTGGGCGAACAAATCAACATCACCTTGCAGTTAGCACAACAACAGGGGCGGCAGCAAATTCTGGTCAAACTGGCCGACTTCACCCAGTTATACCCGCACTTGCCCGAAGCCATTTCATTCAAAATTACCACCAGCAGCCGCGGGTTTTATCAGCTGCCACGGTTTTTGATCAGTACCGTTCACCCTTTTGGCCTGATCCGCTGCTGGTGCTACCCGGCGCTACAACAGCAGTATTGGGTTTATCCAGCACCACAATCGCACGACCACGAGCCACCACCCGCAGCTGAGGCCGGTGAACTGCAATGGTCACATTTAAGCCCTTATCAAGCCGGCGATCAGCTACAACGGATGGACTGGAAAAGATTGGCCCGCCAACCGCTGCAACCGATGGTGAAAGTTTTTCAGCATGTGTTACCAGAGCAACCATGCATTCTTACCCTGCCACCACTACGGGGCGTGGCGCTGGAACAGGCATTATCCGATTTGTGTGCCAAAATTATTGTACTGAGTCAGACACGACAAAGTTATGGCTTACATTTACCGAGCGAAAAAATTGCAGCTGGCCAAAGCGCTGCGCACCGTCGCCGCTGCTTAGAAGCATTAACTTTATGCTAATCATGTCACTGCAACTTAGATTGTGGTGGGTACAACTGGCGTTGTTGGCGCTGTTAGCCGATGCCTTTCCCCTGTGGAGCTTAGGTATCTACGCCACGTTGTTGCTGGCAAAATTACCACAATTAATCTCGTCGCAGTCCCATTCATTGCGCCCCGCTTGGAGTTTAACGCTGTCAAATTTGGTGGCAGTTATGATTGTCGCGGCCTTATTGCTGTTTAATCTTGGCGGCGGTTTATTGCATCTGATGATCCATTTATTAATGTTGGCGGCGATTTTGCGCTTACTAGGCTTTCGTCCACAGCAACTGGCTGATTTTCGCCAGCTGATTTGGGTGCATTATTTTCTGTTGGCCTGCTGTTTTATTCTAAACCAATCACTGTTAATGGCCTTCGCCATTTTTACGCTATTGTTATTTCAAGTTGGCTGCCACTATCAAGGTTTTGCTGCGGGTACTAGCAAATTGCCAGTTAAAAGTGCCCTCAAACTTGGCGTATTATTCGTGCCTTTGTGGTTGGGCCTGTTCTTGGTCTTCCCTCGTTTACCGCCTTTGTGGCAGTTACCGACGAGCCAAGTTGCCACCACCGGCCTCGGCGATGAATTAAACCCGGGCAGCATTGAGCAATTGGTCGAAAGTGATGCGTTGGCGTTTCGGGTCGAATTTAGTGGCAACAACCCTGCCGCGGCAGATCTGTACTGGCGGGCGCGAATTTACGATGATTTTGACGGCCGCAGTTGGCGAAAGTCTGGCCAATCGCAAGCCGCTTCTTTTGATAACTTGCAACCACCACCATCCCTTACCCTGAGCTATCGGTTGGTGGCGGAGCCACATCAGCAGCGGCATTTCTTTAGCTTGGGTACCCCGCTTTATGTTCCGTCCGAACTTCGTGTTAATACTGCAGGGCTGTTATCCAGCCGCCAGCCGCTTAGCCAGCGCACAAGTTACACCCTCACCAGTGCATTAGTCGCGGTGCCACTTGCGCCGGGACTTAGTCACACTTGGCAACCGTTACAAAATTTGCAAAAAGCGGCGGCGACACCAGCCGTCAACATCGATGCACAATTAGCGCCTTATTTGGCGCTACCGGATGGCAATCCCAAAACACGGGCGCTGGCAGCAGAGCTGGCCTCGCAGTCAGCCTCGCCACAAGCGCTGGTTGAGCGCATTGGCAAGTACCTGGCG
Source organism: Rheinheimera sp. (assembly GCA_037968955.1). Lineage (GTDB taxonomy): Bacteria > Pseudomonadota > Gammaproteobacteria > Enterobacterales > Alteromonadaceae > Pararheinheimera. The sequence goes on from JBBKWN010000111.1 coordinate 28,081, forward strand.
CAAGGATATCGTTATACATTGACCCCACCGCGACTAGGCGGTCAGCAGATTGACCAGTTTTTATTTGAGAGCCAGGCTGGTTTTTGTAGTCACTATGCATCAGCAACGACCTTTTTGCTGCGTGCTGCCGGTGTCCCCAGTCGTATTGTTGGGGGCTATCTTGGTGGTGAATGGCGCGACAACGACCGCTATTTACAAGTACGTCAGCGCGATGCACACGCTTGGGTCGAGTATTTACAAGCGGGTCAATGGCGTCGTTTTGATCCAACCTTGATGGTCGAGCCTGACCGACTTCATCGTAGTTTGGATCAACTGTTATCAGATGCAGAGCGACTTCGGTTACAAGGAAATTGGGCGCACCGCATGGCCTGGAGTAAACGGCTGCTACTGCAACTAGAGGATCTGGATTATTACTGGTCGCGCTGGGTGTTGGGTTTTGATGACGAACGGCAACAAGCTTTCATGACGACGTTAAAACAGCGCTGGCAACAATTACAACACTTGAACTGGCGGTTATGGTTGACGGCTATAGTGAGTGTGCTGGCCTTGTCTCTGGTTGGACTTGCGCTCAGGCATTGGCGTGGGCAGCGTCAGCAGACGATCCCCCTGTGGCTACAACAACAGTTGTCACCTTTTGGCCACAAAGCACCACAGCTGACCATCCAGCAATATCTTCGGCAATTTGCAATGACCTACCCGCAGGCAAACGATGCGATCTTAGCGCTAGAAGATACTTATCAGCGGCTGATTTTTGCTGAAGATACCACTGCTTTGCCACTTTTTAAACGGCAGACAAAGCAGTTGATAAAAACCTTAAAAAAACTAGCGTAAAACGAACAGCAGGGGTCAGTCACCGATGGTCAAAATCCGCATTGCGATTTGCACATGCTCAGCACAATGCCGACCTAAATCGGTCAGGTAACCACCATCCTCTTGCGTTAACAATCCTTTTTGGAACAATCTGGCAATGGCCGCCCGACTTTCGTCATCGGCGGTTTTATGCGCTTTGATACCTTCGAGGCTACTATCGAGATTAAATAAATTAAGAATGCGGATTTCAGCGTTTAATTCTGCATTGACGGGCATATCGACTCCTTTAAATGATTGCTGTTAAACCATAGCCGGAACTCTGGTTTATGCGAGAAAAAGTGCTTAATTGAGCGCATCATCACGCCAAAATTTAGTGCCTTTGATGGTTGCTTGCAGCGCGAGGCCGGTTTCAGTTAGCTGATAAATGGTAATGTTATCAACGGTGATTTCACCACCAATCGCATCACCTTTATCTTTGGCTTTGGCGGCCGCATCGAGCTGCCCACCAAAAGCCCAGCCGCTGTCGACAAAGCGGTGCAAAGCGTCCTGATTGTGAAAGACAAACACTAAACGGTAGTCTTTAGCGCCAAGACCCAGCCCAACTCCCAATTCGCCCATCTTCATATATGTCACAGCACCATTATTGCTGTGCACTACACCATAACCGCCACCGGCGCTGGCAAATATAAGATTGATATTGGCATTGCTAAACACCGCGTAACCGGCAGCTCGCTCGATGGTGTCGGCAGCATAAGGTTTCTCGCGATAGAGGGCATTCAAAGTTGAGGATCGCATATTTTCAATGGACTGGCGTTGCTGTGCAACGGTCTGCCCCTGATGATTGGCACAGCCACTCAACAGCAAAATCATACTTAGCCACAAGGTTGCAGTGAACTTCATCTTAGTTTCCTATGTTGTTGGCGCTGTCTCGTCGGCCGCGCGGCCCGACTATCTCGGCCAGGTTTGCATTCTGACCGGCGGATTTTGTTTAAGTTGCTGTTGCAAATAACTTATTGCGCCAGCGGATTATGCATCATGCCCGTTAAATGTTGCTCAAAGCAAGTTTTCTACCACAAGTTGCGGACAGCCCCTCTGCTGACCGGCAGAGCCATCGCTACACCTTGCAACCAACATGGCAAAACTTCAGCGTAAATGAGCAGCACTTTTAGATCTGATGTACCCGCGGTTTCAAATTTACTGAAACACTAATTTCATGAATTATTCATTACTAGGAAAATCACAAGGCCTGCTGCGGTTGTTCAGATTGAATGATGTTCAAAAAGGAGATGTCGGCGTTGGCTTAGTGGCTTAGTGGCTTAGTGGCTTAGTGGCAGCTTTTCAGATTTTTTCGTGAAGTCAATTCATTGCCAAAGGCATCGGATAAAGCAAAGCCCCTGTTAAAACGAAGGGGTTTTGCTTGGTTTAACAACTAAATTTCATTCCAGGCTCCAATGCCTTCCCCCATAGTTTTTTGAGGCCGAGCGTTAAATATAAAACTACCGTTATTTAGTGGGCGTTATTTAGTGGGTGGCTTAGATTGGCCTGGCCTAGATTGGCCTAGATGATTTCGACTTCGCCACCAGATCTTCTACTCACTGGAAGCGCTGAATCAGGCCATTCGATTGCTGAATCAGTAACTAAACCGAATTATTGCCGGATAAATTCCAGAATATCTTTGGTTAATTTTGCTTTATCAGTGATAAATAACCCGTGTGGCGAATTGTCGTATTCAATCAAAGTTGATTGACTAATCCCTTTTGCAGCCAATCTGGCTGAAGCATCTATCGGCACGGTTTTATCGGCTGCGCCGTGAATAATCAGCGTTGGTACCTTGAAGTGGGCGAGATCGGGCCGAAAATCGGTGGTGGAAAAGGATTTCAGGCATGCCAGTGTCGCTTTTAAGCTCCCTTGCATGGCTACATTTGCCATGCTTCTGAGCAGTTCTGCACTAATGTTACTGCCTGGTGTATCTGCGCCGAAAAACTTTTGAAAGAATTCAGTAAAGAATGCGGCCCGGTCTTTATTTAACGCCAGCGCAGTTTGGTCAAAGGCTTCCTGTTCAGTCCCTAAAGGGTTATCTGCAGTTTTTAGGCGAAAGGGAACAACTGAAGAAATTAGCGCCGCTTTTGCCACAGACTTGCCACCATGTCGCGACATATAGCGCGCGACTTCACCACCCCCCATTGAAAAGCCGATGATGATGGCATCTTCGGCACCAGAGTATTCGATAACAGCGGCTAGATCATCACTCAAACTATCGTAGTCGTATCCGCTCCATGGTTGCGATGAACGGCCAAAACCCCGGCGATCATAAGCAATAGTACGATAGCCGGCATTCACCATCGCGATGGCCAGTTCATCCCATGAGTCGGCAGAAAGTGGCCAGCCGTGTACTAAAATAACCGGTTGGCCGGCTCCCCAGTCTTTTACGTAGAGTTTAGTTTTATCTTTGGTGCTAATGAAATTCATAAAGTTATTCCTTTTGGCATCGACCAAGCTGCATCGTTCAGCATGTTCAGGCGACGATGAATGACAGCAAGAGGCGCGAGCTGCCGGGTTAGAAAAAGAGCGGCTGCGTACAAAAATCTGGTACAGCATGCTTCGCTGTCGCAAAACAGGGTTTTTGAAAGTCATTTTATCGACGATGCGCCAACTCTTGTCGTAAATCTGTGCGGTGGAGTACCGAGTGGCAACAAAAACAAGAGCAAGCTTGCTTTAGTGACTTTTAGTTGAGCTTGCGGCGGTTTAACCAAAAATATAGTGGGTATTTTTAATATATACATAAAGTTATTTTTTTATGGATGTGAGGGTAGTGTCGTTGCCGCAGCCTTGCCTAAAAACTGGCCAGACTGCTGTAAAAACAACCTTGAAACGTCAACACGCTCTGAGGCAATGTTGCCAAGATAACGCAAGTTACAGGCCCACCGGTCATTGCGACAAGCTGGAACCTGTAGCCCATTGGAATGAATATGAAGGCAGCATCGCCACTCGAAACACATCACACACCAGTTGGTATCTCAGATAGAGTGGCGCTGGCATTCACAAAATTATTCCGTTTTATTGCCGATACTTTCTTCGCAAAACGTTACGGGCATCGCGCTGTTGTATTAGAAACTGTAGCAGGGGTGCCTGGCATGGTGGCTGGGACTCTGCAACACTTACGGGCGCTTCGCAAAATGGAAAGTGACCATGGCTGGATCCAGACGTTCCTTAATGAGGCGGAAAATGAGCGAATGCATTTAATGACATTTATTCAGATAGCAAAACCGACCCAGTTTGAGCGATTTTTTATTATTGTCGCACAGGCGATTTTTTATAATTTTTTCTTTGCAGTCTATATTTTTTCAGATAGAACCGCCCATCGACTCGTTGGATATTTTGAGGAAGAAGCCGTATATAGTTACACCGAGTACCTTGCTGATATTGATAATGGCATTAGTGAAAACATCGCAGCCCCGCAGATTGCGATTGATTATTGGCATTTGGCGGCAGATGCCCGGTTAAGAGATGTGGTGATTGCAGTGCGCAATGATGAAGCACATCATCGGGACGTCAATCATCAATTTTCAGATGACCTTCGCTGATTTAAACGCCAACACGCTTTAATTAAAAGGCCCCAGCAACCTAGATAGCTGTTCCAAATAGTAGATCACCAAAAGAGCATTGATTTAAGTGATTTAGGCCACCCACCAATTCATCGCCAAACATTGACATTAACCTTTTTGCAACCAAACTAAAAGCTTCACGTTTTTTATGTCAGGATGACATCATGCCAAAGCCAAGGTCGGCGCAAATCGCAATTGAAGAAACACCATTTTATCATTTGGTCAGTCGCTGTGTGCGCCGTG
>JBBKWN010000112.1:0-6555 GCA_037968955.1 Rheinheimera sp.
TTCTAAGGATTTGGAGGTAATTTGTTACATCTAGGCAATTCTGCTCGAGGGCGAAGATGGAATGAAAAAGCCACTATGTCGACAATCAGTTTGACAATGAGCGCCAAAAGGTCTAAAAGTGTCGCATATTTATGTAATTGTCGACAATGTGATGCAAAGCCCTACTTGGAAAGATCCAGTGACTGCTGCCGACCGAGTGTTGTTGGAAATTCAACGCGCCATTGTCGAAGGGCAAATTCCTGCTGGCAGTAAAATCTCCGAACCTGAACTGGCCAAACGTTTTGATTTGAGTCGCGCCCCACTGCGTGAAGCGTTGGCTAGACTCGAACGCTGTCATTTGATTGAACGTATTCCAAATGCCGGTGCGCGCGTGGTGAAACTATCGGTCGCTGGTCTGATTTCGTTGTATCAGCTGCGCGAAACGTTGGAGGGGCTCGCGTGTCGGTTGGCGGCTGAGCATATGACGGATCAAGAAATTACCGAAGTGCAGCAGCTGCTTGATCAACACCTATCGACACAAAGAGTGCGTGAAGGTGAAAGTTATTATCAGGAAGCCGGGGATGTCGATTTTCACTACCGGATCATTTTAGGCAGCAAAAACCCATATTTAATCAATTTGTTATGTGACGAATTGTATTTCATTGTCCGGATGTACCGGGTACAGCTGGGCATGAATGGCCCGCGGGTGTCGCGGGCATTTGACGAACATAAAGCTATTATCAATGCCATTGCCAATCGTGATGGCGAACTAGCCGATTTACTGATGCGCCGTCATATCGGCGCGTCCAGACGCAATATCGAATCTCATTTTCAAGCACAGGGGAACTAAACATGGCAATTCAAAGCGCGGGTCTGAAATTACGTCAGGCGATTGCAGCAAACAGCCCATTGCAGTTGGTGGGCACCATCAACGCTTACACCGCGATGATGGCACAGCGTGTTGGGCACCAAGCGTTATATCTGTCAGGCGCCGGCGTTGCCAACGCTTCTTTTGGTTTACCAGATTTAGGCATGACCTCACTAAATGACGTTTGTGAAGATATTCGCCGGATCACCGGTGCCACCTCAGTGCCGTTGTTGGTCGATGCAGATACTGGTTGGGGTGGTGCATTTAACATTGCCCGCACCGTGCAGGAAATGACCCGCGCTGGCGCCGCTGGTTTTCATATTGAAGATCAGGTGATGCAAAAACGTTGTGGTCACCGGCCGAATAAAGAAATTGTGTCATTACAAGAGATGGTTGATCGGGTCAAAGCTTCGGTTGATGCTAGAACCGATGAAAACTTTTTCATCATGGCGCGTACCGATGCACTGCAGCAACAAGGTCTGCAAGCCGCTATCGAACGGGCTCAGGCTTGTGTCGAAGCCGGTGCCGACGCTATTTTTGCTGAAGCTGTCTATACCCTTGAGCAGTATCAAGCCTTTACTGACGTGATTAAAGTGCCAGTGCTGGCTAATATTACCGAGTTTGGTCAGACGCCGTTATTTAATAAGCAAGAATTGGCAGATGTCGGCGTGAAGATGGTGTTATACCCACTCAGTGCGTTTCGTGCGATGAACAAAGCGGCATTGAATGTTTATCAGAATATCCTTGCGCAGGGCGACCAAAAAGCGGTGATTGACAGCATGCAAACCCGGATGGAGCTGTACGATTTTTTAAATTATCACAGCTATGAAGAAAAGCTTGATGCGCTATTTGCCGACAATAAAAATAAATAATCCATAGCGTGGATAATCAAACGGCAGTGCGACCCAACCACCATCCCTGCCTGTGTTAGTTGTAAAAATGCAAACACATCATTACCTGTGTTTTAAAGAATTCGCATCAAACGCCAGCTGTCACAGCGGGCATTCAATATAAAGTGGAGTCACACCATGGCAAATGCAAAACAGTTATCAGGCGCCGGTTTACGCGGGCAGATCGCCGGTAAAACCGCACTTTCTACCGTCGGTCAAACCGGTTCAGGTTTAACCTACCGCGGTTATGACGTGAAAGACTTAGCTGCTCATTGTGAATTTGAAGAAGTTGCCTATTTAATCCTCAAAGGTGAATTACCAACGGCAGCAGAGCTCAGCGCTTATAAAGTAAAACTCAAAGCAATGCGAAGTCTGCCGAGCGCTTTAAAAGAAGTGCTGGAACGTATCCCAGCGTCAGCACACCCAATGGACGTGATGCGGACCGGTTGTTCGATGTTAGGCAATCTGGAAACCGAGCAAAATTTTGGTGAGCAGCAAGACGCCACCGATCGCATGTTAGCTATTTTCCCAGGCTTAATTACCTACTGGTACAATTTCAGCCACCACGGTAAACGCATTGATGTTGACACCGCTGCCGAGTCGATTGCCGAACAGTTCCTCTGGACTTTGCATGGTGAAAAACCGACTGCTTTGCATACCACAGTGATGCAGGCTTCACTGATCCTGTACGCCGAACACGAGTTTAACGCCTCAACTTTCACCGCTCGGGTGTGTGCTTCAACACTTTCTGATATGCATTCTTGTATTACCGGCGCTATTGGCTCGTTGCGTGGCCCGCTGCACGGTGGTGCCAATGAAGCGGCGATGGAATTGATTGAAAACATGCAAAACCCGGCTCATGCCGAAGAAACTTTAATGGGTATGCTGGCGCGCAAAGATAAAATTATGGGTTTTGGTCACGCTATTTATGCCGAATCCGATCCACGTAATGCAGTGATCAAAGGCTGGTCAGAACAGCTGGCCGCCGCTAATGGCGATAGCCGTTTATATGATGTGTCCGTGCGCTGCGAGGCCGTGATGTGGCGCGAGAAAAAACTGTTTTGTAACGCTGACTTTTTCCACGCTTCGGCTTACAACTATATGGGCATTCCGACCAAACTGTTTACGCCAATTTTTGTTTGCTCACGCTTGACCGGATGGGCGGCGCATGTGATGGAGCAACGCGCAGATAACCGTATTATTCGGCCAAGCGCTGAATATACCGGCGTCGAGCCGCGTGATGTGGCGCCGCTTGCCGAACGCCGCTGAGCATAAAATCAGGGACGCAGTTGCGTCCCTTTGTTATTTTTACCGAGAGCATACTGATGAATAATAAATACCGTAAGCCGCTTGCCGGCACTGCCTATGACTATTTTGACGCGCGCGAAGCGGTCAATAGTATCGAACCCGGAGCTTGGGAAACCTTGCCATACGTCAGTCGGGTGCATGCGGAAAACTTGGTACGCCGAGCCGATCCGGCGCAGCTCAATGCCTATTTAGGCCAGTTAATTGAACGCAAGCAAGAGCTCGATTTCCCATGGTTTCCGGCGCGGGTGGTGTGTCACGATATTCTGGGGCAAACAGCGCTAGTCGATTTAGCCGGTCTTCGCGATGCCATTGCGCTGATGGGCGGCGATCCTGCCAAGGTGAATCCGGTAGTGCCAACTCAGCTCATCGTTGATCACTCGCTGGCGGTGGAGCATGGTGGTTTTGAAAAAGACGCGTTTGAGAAAAACCGTGCCATTGAAGACCGTCGTAATGATGACCGTTTTCACTTTATTAACTGGACCAAAAAAGCATTTAAAAATGTGGATGTCATTCCACCTGGCAACGGCATCATGCACCAAATTAATTTGGAAAGAATGTCGCCAGTGGTCCATGCCATCGATGGTGTGGCGTTTCCCGATACACTGGTTGGCACCGACAGCCATACGCCGCATGTTGACGCCTTAGGTGTGATTGCCATTGGCGTCGGTGGCTTAGAAGCTGAAAGTGTGATGCTCGGCCGTGCATCTTGGATGCGCTTACCTGACATCATTGGCGTGGAGCTGACAGGTAAAGCGCAGCCGGGCATTCAGGCGACTGACATTGTACTGGCGCTGACCGAGTTTTTACGCAAACAAAAAGTAGTGTCGAGTTATTTAGAGTTTTTTGGTGCCGGTGCCAATAGCTTAAGCTTGGGCGACCGCGCCACTATTTCCAATATGACGCCAGAGTACGGCGCTACTGCGGCAATGTTCTACATTGACCAGCAAACGCTGGATTATTTAACCTTAACCGGTCGCGAGGCGGCGCAGGTGCAATTGGTTGAAACCTACGCTAAAACGGCGGGTCTGTGGGCTGAAAGCTTAACAACCGCAGTCTACCCGCGGGTGCTAACGTTTGATTTATCGTCGGTGGTGCGAAATATCGCCGGTCCATCGAATCCACATTCGCGGGTGGCGACAACGGATTTAGCCGCCAAAGGTATCAGTGGTGTGGTTGAGAATGAAGCAGGATTAATGCCCGATGGCGCCGTTATTATTGCGGCGATCACCAGTTGTACCAATACCAGTAATCCACGTAATGTGATTGCTGCCGGTTTACTGGCGCGAAATGCGCATCAACTGGGCTTAAACCGCAAGCCTTGGGTGAAAAGCTCATTGGCGCCAGGCTCTAAAGCTGTTGAGCTCTATCTCAAAGAAGCCAATTTACTGACTGAATTGGAAGCTTTAGGCTTTGGCATTGTCGGTTTTGCCTGTACCACTTGTAATGGCATGAGCGGCGCGTTAGATCCGCTGATCCAGCAAGAAGTGATTGACCGTGATTTATATACCACAGCGGTGTTATCCGGTAACCGCAACTTTGATGGTCGTATTCACCCGTACGCCAAGCAAGCATTTTTAGCCTCACCAGCGCTGGTGGTGGCTTATGCTATTGCCGGCACCATTCGGTTTGATATCGAAAAAGATGTGCTTGGCGTCACTGCCGATGGCACTGAAATTCGTTTAAAAGACATCTGGCCAACGGATGCCGAAATTGATGCGGTGGTAGCGGCGAGTGTCAAACCTGAGCAATATCGTAAAGTATATGAGCCGATGTTTGCAGTGTCGGTCGATTTTGGCGAAAAAATCAGCCCCTTGTATGATTGGCGACCACAGAGCACTTATATTCGCCGGCCGCCGTATTGGGAAGGTGCATTGGCAGGTGAGCGTTCGTTAACAGGCATGTTGGCGCTGGCGGTATTAGGCGACAACATCACCACCGATCATTTATCACCTTCCAACGCTATTATGCTCGATAGCGCCGCCGGCGAATATTTGCACAAAATGGGCTTGCCAGAAGAGGATTTTAATTCTTACGCGACGCATCGTGGTGATCATTTAACCGCACAGCGCGCGACCTTTGCCAACCCAAAACTGATGAATGAGATGGCGGTGGTCGATGGCAAAATTAAGCCGGGATCGCTAACGCGGATCGAGCCTGAAGGCAAGGTGACGCGGATGTGGGAAGCGATTGAAACTTATATGGCACGTAAACAGCCGTTGATTATTGTTGCTGGTGCTGATTATGGCCAGGGCTCTTCGCGCGACTGGGCGGCCAAAGGTGTGCGCTTAGCTGGGGTTGAAGCCATTGTTGCTGAAGGTTTTGAACGAATTCACCGCACGAATTTAGTCGGGATGGGTGTATTGCCGCTCGAGTTTAAAACCGGGGTGAATCGCACTACTTTAGGCCTTGATGGCACCGAAAGTTATGACGTGCTCGGCGAGCGGCTACCGCGCGCAGATTTAACTCTGGTCATTCATCGGCGCAGTGGTGAAACTTTGCAACTACCCGTCACTTGTCGGTTAGATACCGCAGAAGAAGTGTCGATTTATGAAGCGGGTGGTGTGCTGCAACGATTTGCCAAAGACTTCCTAGGACAGTCGGCCTGATTGACTTGTGGTTATTGACGCTGCCGTTTTTTGGCTCGCGCTTTGTTAGGCCGGTGCATTACCGGCCTCATTGTTACAGGTGACATTATGACTTTTGCCCCTCAAATTAAAATTGCCGCCACTTATATGCGTGGCGGCACTAGTAAAGGTGTATTTTTTAACTTGGCCGATTTACCCAAAGCGGCGCAAGTGCCCGGTGCTTACCGTGATCAATTATTGTTACGCATCATTGGCAGCCCAGATCCATACGGTAAACATACCGATGGCATGGGCGGCGCGACCTCCAGCACCAGCAAAACAGTGATTTTAACGACCAGCAGTCGGTCGGATCACGATGTCGATTACTTGTTTGGTCAGGTGGCGATCGACAAACCGTTTATTGATTGGAGTGGAAATTGCGGCAACTTAACTGCTGCGGTAGGCTCCTTTGCCATTAGTCATGGCTTGGTTGATGCCACGCGGATCCCAGAAAATGGTCTCTGCACGGTTCGCATTTGGCAGGCCAATATCGGAAAAACGATTATTGCGCATGTGCCCGTGACCAACTATCTGGTGCAGGAGACAGGCGATTTTGAACTCGATGGCGTGACGTTTCCTGCCGCCGAAGTGCAGATTGAGTTTCTAGATCCTGCGGCCGATGAAGATGGTACAGGTGGCTCGATGTTTCCAACCGGGCAATTAATCGACGAGTTAGACGTGCCGGGGGTTGGCTGTTTTCAAGCAACGTTGATTAACGCTGGCATACCGACAATTTTTGTCAACGCCGCCGATATCGGCTATAGCGGCACCGAATTACAAGAAGCCATCAATAGCGATGTTAAAGCACTGGAACGTTTTGAAACAATACGGGCTTATGGTGCGTTAAAAATGGGCTTAATCACCGAGCTTGAACAAGCAAAAAGTC
>JBBKWN010000113.1:0-49042 GCA_037968955.1 Rheinheimera sp.
ATGTTAGCGAATCAATAATGAAAATTTTTTACTGTTTAGAGCGCTCTCTCGCGCAGCCGTTGTTGGTCATTTCCACTGCGATATTGTTGGCCGCTTGTTCCAGTGCGCCGCAAACTTCGGGTTCAACAAATTCATCTTATCCCGAGCCGAACAAAGGGCGTTACGCCCAGAAAACAGACAGTATTCCACTGCGTTTTCCAACACCAGACGAACTGACAGATCCAGAGCCAGTGGTCGAGCCGTTAAGTCGTGGTGGCAACAAAGCCTACAATATTTATGGTGTGGATTATTATCCAACGACCACCATTACCGAATATAGCGAGACGGGCACCGCATCGTGGTACGGCAATAAATTTCATGGCCACAACACGTCAAACGGCGAAGTGTACGACGTATTTTCAATGAGCGCCGCCCATAAAACCCTGCCGCTGCCTTCCTATGTGAGGGTTACCAACCTCGACAACTACCGCAGCGCGGTGGTGCGGGTGAATGACCGGGGGCCATTTCACAATGGCCGCGTGATTGACTTGTCTTATTCCGCCGCCTACAAACTTGGTATTTATCAAACTGGCACTGGCCGGGTGAAAGTGGAGCTACTGGCCTCACCCGGCATGGAAAATATGAGCAGTTTTGCCACGCCTATTGCGCAAGAGCCCATGATCCCCTATCAGCCACTAACAGAAACAATGGCACCTTCAACTGCGAGAGCCGCAGCGCCGATGGTTGCCCAGGCCAGTGCGTCGGCAGCCCCTAAAATTGCCCATCAGTCGACGCCCTCTGGCTGTTATATTCAGTTAATTGCCAGCGGCGACCAAGCAAAAATTGGTCGGCTTGGGAACGAATTAAAACAACAGTGGTCTGTACCCACAACAGTTCAGTCTGCCAATGGTATGTTTAAACTGCTGGCAGGTCCGCTGCATGAACCGGCAGCGGCAGCCAGTTGGCTAGAAAATTTAAGAAGTAGTGGTTATCCAGATGCTTTTTTCACCAACAAAAAACTGTGTAGTGGTTAACTGCCAGCGGTGACAACATCCGGATTATCTTCCGTGCATTTATCAAAATAGAAAGAGTCTCATGAACCAGTATCGTCGCATTTTTATCGCCACCAGTTTTAGTTGCATCAGTTTTTTCGCCAGCAGTCAGGCGGTCCAAGTCACTCCGTCTGCGCCAGAAGTGAACGCCAAGGGTTTTATTCTTATCGATTATCACACTGGCAAAGTGTTGGCAGAAGGTAACGCCGACACCGCACTCGCTCCCGCCAGTCTGACCAAGATGATGACGAGTTATGTCGTTGGTACCGAAATTAAAAATGGCAACATTAAGCCAGAAGATCAGGTGACCATTAGCGAAAACGCCTGGGCTAAAAAATATACTGATTCTTCCAAGATGTTTATTGAAGTTGGCGCGACTATTTCCGTCAATGAACTCAATCGGGGTATTATTATTCAATCTGGCAATGACGCTTGTGTGGCTATTGCAGAACATATCGCCGGCACCGAAGGTGCATTTGTCGAATTAATGAATGCTCACGCGAAACGCCTTGGGATGGAACAAACCACCTACAGCAATGTGCATGGTTTGCCAGACGAGACTCAGCGCACCACAGCGCGGGATATGGCAAAACTGTCGGTGGCGCTAATCCGAGACGTCCCGGAAGAATACAAAGTTTACTCTGAAAAAGAATATCAATTTAACGGCATCAAACAATATAACCGCAACGGTTTATTGTGGGATAAAACGTTAAATGTCGATGGTATTAAAACGGGCCACACTTCCGAAGCGGGCTACAGCTTAATCACCTCTGCCACCAAAGACGGCATGCGTTTAATTTCAGTTGTGATGGGCGCCGATAGTGCTAAAACTCGTGAAGCTGAAAATAAAAAATTACTGACGTTCGGCTTTCGATTCTTCGAAACATTCTCGCCATACCAAGCCGGTGAAGTGTTTGCCGCGCAGCGTGTTTGGCAAGGCGACAAAGAAAGCATTAATTTAGGGGTGCTTAGTGAAACGCCAATTACTTTGTATCGCGGTCAGCGTAAAAACTTAAAAGCTGATTTTAAACTGTCGCAACTGTTAGTCGCGCCAATCGCTAAAGGCCAAGTGGTTGGTACTCTGTATTTAAAACTAGCGGACGAAGATATCGCAGAATTTCCACTGGTAGCCTTGGAAGATATCGCACAAGGCACCATATTCAGTCGACTGGTTGATTATGTGAAAATGCAGTTTCTTTGACTCTCGTCTTAGCCTGTAAATTAGTCCCGGCACAGTCCGGGACTTTTTGTTAGAATAACCGACATTGCGTCCATGCCAACAATGGCGGCGCCAATTGAACACCCAATGCTATGAGTGAGGATAAAATGGTAACTGAAGTCAAAAACACTACCTTTGATGAGTTTCTGGAATTCCCCTGCTCATTCAACTTTAAAATTGTCGGTATGGCCCATGATGATCTGGTGCCGCAAGTCATCGCTACCTTACAGAAGCATGCAGACGCAAACGACTATTCACCGTTAATCAAACCGAGCAGCAAAGGTACGTATCACTCAGTCACAGTGGTCGTCACTGTGACTAGCACTGCGCATATCGAATTGTTGTATACCGAACTAGGTAAGCTGGAACTGGTCCGTTATGTGATGTAAGGCGGGGATAGTGCTCGACCTTTGTTTTGTGACCGTTATAATGCAGCCAAAATGTGGCAACGGAGCCTGTAGTGTCTTTAGCTGATGCCTTAGTTATTCGTGATTTAGGACTGGTTGATTACACCAGTACTTGGCAACGCATGCAGCAATTTACCGACCAGCGCAGCGAAGAAACAATGGATGAAATTTGGCTGTTGGAGCACCCAGCCGTGTTTACCCAAGGCCAAGCCGGTAAAGCCGAACACTTACTCTTACCTGGTGACATTCCAGTAGTACAAGTGGATCGCGGTGGTCAAGTGACTTATCACGGCCCAGGACAACTGGTGGCCTATGTATTATTAAATATTAAAAGGCGAAATCTTGGCGTGCGCCAACTCGTCACGCTAATTGAACAAGTCATCGTGAATACACTGGCATCTTATGAGGTGATGGCCTACGCCAAAGCGGACGCACCAGGCGTTTATGTTGATGAAAAAAAAATCGCATCTTTAGGCCTTCGTGTTCGTAAAGGCTGTACTTTTCATGGTCTGGCTCTGAATGTCGACATGGATTTAACGCCGTTTAGCCGGATTAACCCTTGTGGTTATGCAGGTATGCAAATGATTCAAAGTAAAGACTTCGGTGGTCCACTCACCATGGCTGCGGCCAAAGACGAACTTAGTCGTCAATTTGCCAGCTTATTGGCAGTGACTTCGCTTGAATATAAGACAGGGTTTTATGACTAATATCACCAAAACAGCTTTAATGGAACCCGGCGTTAAATTACGTGACGCTGAAAAAATGGCGCTGATCCCGGTTAAAGTATTACCGACAGAACCCGCTGAGATGCTTCGCAAGCCTGCATGGCTAAAAATAAAATTGCCTCGCTCGTCGGAACGCATTGATGAAATTAAAAGCGCAATGCGCAAACACGGTTTGCATTCAGTGTGCGAAGAGGCGTCCTGTCCGAACCTGACAGAATGCTTTAGCCACGGCACCGCTACTTTTATGATTTTGGGCGCTATCTGTACCCGCCGTTGTCCATTTTGTGATGTCGCCCACGGTCGACCTTTGCCTCCAAGCGCAGAAGAGCCACAAAAACTGGCACTGACGATTAAAGACATGAAGCTGAAATATGTCGTGATTACTTCAGTTGACCGTGATGACCTGCGAGATGGTGGCGCTCAGCACTTTGCCGATTGTATCACTGCAATCCGCCAACAAAACCCAACCATTAAAATTGAAGTGTTGGTGCCAGATTTCCGTGGCCGAATGGATGCCGCATTGCACATCCTTACCGACACGCCACCCGATGTGTTTAACCACAATCTGGAAACAGCCCCACGCTTATACAAACTGGCGCGGCCGGGTGCTGATTACAAATGGTCACTGGAACTGTTACGCCGTTATAAAGAAGCACATCCGGAAGTTTCAACAAAATCAGGCCTGATGGTCGGTCTAGGTGAAACCACCGAAGAGATTATTGAAGTGATGAAAGACTTACGCTTGAATAATGTGGATATGCTGACGGTCGGCCAATACTTGCAACCGAGTAAACATCACTTACCGGTACGCCGTTATATGCCACCGGCTGAATTTGATGAAATAAAACGTATCGGTTTTGAACTAGGCTTTAAACATGTCGCTGCCGGGCCTTTTGTCCGCTCGTCATATCATGCTGATCGTCAGGCGGCTGGTGAAGCCGTTAGCTAACTCATCTGAAATACAGGCTGCAACTGCAGCCTGTTTTTTTAGTGCATTCAAAGCTATGCTGTAGAAATAAAATCAGGAGTCAATATGGAACACAGACGATTTAGCCGGATCATGTTTAGTAGCGATGCAAAACTACTGTGTAACGAGCAAATTTTCAGTACTGAAGTTTTAGATTTATCGCTAAAGGGTGCGTTGGTCAAACGTCCTGACGGATGGAATGTCACCAGCGGAACTTCAGTTCAACTGCAGTTCCAACTGAACGACTCAGAATTAGTTCTACAAATGGAAACCATCGTCGCGCATAGTCATCAGGACACCTTGGGTTTGCGCTGCGAAAAAATAGACATTGAAAGTGCCAGCCATTTACGTCGCTTGCTAGAGTTAAATATCGGTGACGCCGATTTACTTAGCCGTGAACTTAGCGAGTTGTCGAACTGACAGTACGGTATCACTCAAGGTATCCGCAAGTTCAGTAACAATCAGCGTTATTTGCAGCTATCTTACTAGGGTCTAAGTTAGCCGTAGCTAACTCTCGGCTAACGAGTTATCTGAACTCGGATTGCCATTCATCGAGTTAGTGAAGTTTTTTATTGTTCAGCATTGCGTTATCAAACCCATTCACTTAACTGACGATGTGTCACTCGCTATTAGCTACCGCTTCTGTTAGCGCCTGTTTTGCTGGTAAATAACCTGAATGCGCCGCCAGTTTCATCCATTGTTGCCAGCCTTGCCAATCATCTTGTTTCCTTGCTAAATAAGCAAAATAGTAAGCGACTGGCATCAACTGCTCTGGCTGTTGTAATTGCTGGTGAATTAACTGCAAATATAAGTCCGGCATCGGCAATTCATAATGTTGCAAGTGGCTATCTGCGGCCACCACCCGATAGGCCTGTAGCTTTGCATGCTTGCACGAATCAACAGCGGTCAACTGAATATCACGCGCGGTTAATTGCCAGCGAGCTAAGTACGCCGGCAGGTCATCTTTTGCAAAAAGCACATTGGGCGTGATCCGCCCACGCCGGCATTCACTGCTCGCGATTGATTTGACCAGTGGATATTCGTCAATAAACCCAAACAAATGGCTGAGTTCATGCCGCAGTAGTGCCAAGCTGGCATTTTCTGGCAGTTGCAGCCAACCGTTGTTGTAGCTGGCTCCGCCCCGCCCCGCGAGCACCAGCAAATGTGTGACCTTGGACGCTAACACCACGGTTGTTAATGGCTGTATATGGCATTGAATTCGTTCCGCAACCACTTCAGAGCAAGCCAGCGCCTGACTATCTACGTAAACCGGCGCATGAAAACAGATAGCTAAACTGGACAACTGCCGGTCCTGTTGCCATTGCAGTTGCAACTGTTGCCATTGCAATACTGATTGCTTGGTACTTAACACCGGCTGGATCTGCAATGCGCACGGTAGACGCTGTGGCAACACATACTTCGTCAGCGACGTGTTCCATGACTGCTGATATTTAAGCGCCGCTGGTGCAGATAATTGTTGCCACAAGCCAAGTTGCGCTAAAAAAGGTTGGCGCTGCGCTGCTGACAGCGGTAACGTCTGTAGCCACTCGGCTAAACCGGCAACGCCTAGCGCTGCGCGCTGCAGTCTAAGTACAGCGGCAACGGCTGTAACATCACCCTGTACCGCAGCTTTTTGATACAGCGGTAGTGCATGGCTTAACAAACCTTGCGACTCTGCGCGTTTTGCTTGTGCTAAAGCAAAGTTACTAGCAGGAGGCGGTGAGTCTTCAGAGCAACCAGCCAGCAGTAGGCAGTATAAAAAAAAGCCAGCAAGCCGGCTTTGTTTTATAGGTTGCAAACGACTAATGAGCATGCTGTTCCTGAGACACAACCTGCTGCCGTAATTTGGCCATTTCTAACCGAGCATAACGGTGTTCAACAAACTCATAGATATTAGTGGCAAGCGTTTTTTTATAGTATTCAATTGCTTTGGTCGGGTTGTTTTGCAATGCGTGCCACTTCGCTAAATAAAAATAGACTTCACATAACTGCTCCGCCAATTGCTTAGGATCTGTGACAGGACTGCTCGCTAGCGTTAACAATTGTTGTTCACTGATTTGCCCCAGATAAAAGGCTGCAATCTGGCGAGACCACTGTTTTTCGTCCAGCTTTGGCAATGCATCAGTTAAGGTTTTATCAGCTTGCGCTTTAGATACCTCAATCTCAGCTAAATATAACCACAATGACCGATACGGATCTTCAGGCTTAATCTGCTGAAACTGTCTAAAATCACGCAATGCCAAATTGAGTTTGTTGTCATTTTGCAGTGCAATGGCTCGGTTCAGATAAACATACTGCTCATCGGGTGCAAGTTCTAACGCTGAATCAAATGCTTCATACGCCGATTCAAAATCACCGCTTAAAGTATGATGAATACCAAGAAAGTTATAGGCATCAGCCATGTCCGGCTTTAGCCGTAAGGCGCGCATAAAATCGAACCTAGCCAGTGCTGATAAGCCGACGCTGTCATACATCACACCGCGATCATAAAATAATCGCGCACGCTGCTCATCGGTCACTTCAGGCGAAGTCACGATTTCATTGATACGGGCAATAGCAATTTCGGTACGATAAGGAATGGGTTGTGGCTCTGGCGTCAAAGGCTGCTCGACCAGAACACCTGGCAGAGCAGCAGAAGTAGAGACGCAGCCGTTAAGCCCAACTGCTGCAAGTAGCAGCAGTGGGACAATACTGGCTTGAACCAGCTTAGTTGGCAGCTTCAGCATTCGCAGCAGCTTTTTCAGAAGCTTCTTTGATACTCAGGCGCACACGACCTTGCTTGTCAACTTCAAGTACTTTTACTTGCACTTTTTGGCCAACAGTTAGGTGATCTGCAACATTGCTCACGCGCTCATCAGAAATTTGCGAAATGTGCACTAAGCCGTCTTTACCTGGCAACACGTTCACAAAAGCACCGAAATCAACAATCCGTACCACTTCGCCCTGATACACAGTACCGACTTCGATTTCAGCGGTAATGGCTTCAATCTTCGCGATGGCAATGGCTGCAGCTTGTGAGTTGGTGGCGGCGATTTTAACTGTACCGTCATCTTCAATCTCAATTGTGGTACCTGACTCTTCCGTGATTTGACGGATCACCGCACCACCTTTACCAATCACATCCCGGATTTTTTCCGGGTTAATACGTAAAGTGTAGATGCGTGGTGCATGTTCAGACAGCTCTTCACGGTGCGTGCTGATCGCTTGGTCCATCACATTCAGAATGTGAATACGAGCCGCTTTGGCTTGTTTCAGCGCGATCTGCATGATTTCTTTGGTGATACCTTCAATTTTGATATCCATCTGCAACGCAGTAATACCTGCTGTAGTACCAGCAACTTTAAAGTCCATATCACCTAAATGATCTTCATCACCTAAGATGTCAGAAAGCACAACAAAATCATTGCCTTCTTTCACTAGACCCATAGCAATACCTGCTACAGAAGCTTTAATCGGCACGCCAGCATCCATCAACGCCAACGAAGAGCCGCAAACAGAAGCCATTGAGCTTGAACCGTTTGATTCAGTAATTTCCGATACCATCCGCACTGTGTACGGGAACACATCAAAATCTGGCATCACGGCGGCAACACCACGTTTTGCTAAACGGCCATGACCGATTTCACGACGTTTAGGTGAACCAACCATTCCCGTTTCGCCCACTGAATACGGAGGGAAGTTGTAATGGAATAAGAAGTTATCGGTTTTATCTGACAGTAAATCATCGACAGTTTGTGCATCGCGAGCTGTACCTAACGTACAAGTCACTAATGCCTGTGTTTCACCGCGGGTGAACAATGCCGAACCGTGGGTGCGTGGTAACAAGCCAGTCATCACCGACAGCGCACGGATCATTTCATTGTCACGACCGTCAATCCTTGGCTCACCTTTAATGATGCGGCTACGAACGATTTTACTTTCCAATTCATGAAAAATTTCGTTGGCGTTGGTGTCGTTAAAGCTTTCGCCTTCAGCCAATTCTGCTTTGATTTTCGCGAACACTTCAGCTTTAATGGCGCCAATACGCTCGTAACGTTGAGCTTTTTCAGTGATACGGTAAGCTTCGCCAACAGCAGCTGCTGATAAAGCTTCGATTTTTGCAATCAATGGCTCATTTTTAGCAGGCGCAATCCAGTTCCAAGACGGTTTGCCGCCCTCAGCCGCAAATTCTGCGATGGCATTGATGGCGATTTGCATCTGGTCATGACCAAACACCACGGCACCTAACATCACTTCTTCTGACAATACACCAGCTTCAGATTCAACCATTAATACTGCATTGGCAGTACCCGCAACAACTAAATCTAACTTGCTGGTTTTTAATTCAGTTTCTGACGGGTTTAACACGTATTGACCATCGATATAGCCAACACGAGCTGCGCCTAATGGGCCGCTAAATGGAATGCCGGAAATAGCTAAGGCTGCAGAAGTACCTAACAAGGCAACGATATCAGGTTGAATTTCTGGTTGAACTGAAACCACAGTCGCAATCACCTGAACTTCGTTAGTGAAACCTTCAGGGAATAATGGACGGATTGGACGGTCAATTAACCGACAAATTAACGTCTCACCTTCTGATGGACGCCCTTCACGCTTGAAGAAGCCACCTGGGATACGGCCGGCGGCGTACATTTTTTCTTGATAATTCACAGTCAGCGGGAAAAAATCCTGACCTGGTTTTGGTACTTTTTTACCAACAACAGTGACTAACACTGAAGTGTCACCCATGCTGACCAACACGGCACCGTCGGCTTGACGGGCGATAACGCCGGTTTCCAGAGTTACAATGTGTTGGCCGAACTGAAACGATTTTACAATAGGATTCACGTGGTTATTTCCTTTCTGATTTACGCGTGGACTGGGGCTCTGCTGAGCCTTAAACGCGGCATATTTGGGGTCGATTTTTCGCGTGCCAGTATAGCTTGTAAGCAAGCCGAAAAGATAGCTGCACAAAGCCCGCTTCTGAATAAAAAAGCCGTTCTAAACTGCCGTTTTCGAACATTTTATTTTTGAGTGGATAAACATCACTTTAGTGCTGATTTTAAGCTGCAGTATCATTCTACCCATCTTCGGTTGATTGCTACGGATATTAACTATTTAAGGTCAAAACATGGTTTAACTGCCCATCAGCAATGCGAGCAAAAAATCAACAATTCTTGCCAACAAAAAAGGAGCCTAAGCTCCTTGTTTGTTGTTCTCTAAAAAGACATTTAGCGGTCGATTAACGACGCAGACCTAAACGCTCGATCAGAGTTGCGTAACGAGTTGCGTCTTTACGCTTTAAATAGTCTAAAAGTTTACGACGCTGTGAAACCATACGCAGCAGACCACGACGAGAGTGGAAGTCATGCTTGTGGTCAGCGAAGTGTGGTTGCAGCTTCGTGATAGTGGCAGTCAACAAGGCGACTTGCACTTCTGGTGAACCAGTATCGTTAGCAACAACACCGAAATCGGCCAAAATTTTTGCTTTTTCTGCGACAGTTAGTGACATAAAATCCTCCAGGATTATTTAAACAAGCTGTTGCCAGGCACTAATCCAGCAGACAACCAAAAATGAGCGCACATTCTAGCACGCTCAAATCGAATTACAATTGCTATTTTCAGTGAGGCTGAAACTGACTAGTGTTTAACAAGCGACGCACCGCGAGAGTGCCTTCAGTCACTGCACCGATCCCAATGAACTGCCGTGTTTCAGTATAAAGCTTGATTGCCGTGAGTGTTGGCGCTGTGTACAATATTTCAAGTTCTAATTCGTTGAGCACAACCGTCTGCCCATGTACCAAACGCTGATGTTGATGTGCATTAATCGTCAGCTCACCAAGCCCTATGAGCGCGTGATCCATCGGCAACAACAAAGCATCCAATGCCTGCCAATCTTGCTTATCATTTAACGGCACCAACTCGTTTTCAAGGCGCATTTGGCTGGCTTGAAATGGCCCAACGTGAATTCGGCGCAGCGCACTGACAAAGGCACCGGAACCTAATTTTTCGCCTAAATCATCAATCAGAGTTCTGATATACGTCCCTTTGCTGCAATGCACAACAAAAGTGGCGTCCTGACCGTCAAACGATAATAAGTCAAACCTGAAAATCTCGATCGGCCGAGCTTCACGCGGCACGGTGATACCTTGCCGAGCGTATTTATAAAGCGGTTGCCCTTGATACTTCAGCGCCGAGAACATAGTTGGCACCTGCAACTGCGGCCCACGAGCATTGACTACTGCAGCCTCCAATTCTGCTTGGTTAAAACAGATAGGCTTTTGACTGATGATCTCACCAGCAGCGTCGCTGGTGTCCGTGCGAACACCAAAACGGGCAGTCACTTCATAGGTTTTATCGGTATCAAGCAAAAACTGGCAAAACTTAGTGGCTTCCCCAAAACAAATAGGGAGTAAACCAGATGCCAGTGGATCCAACGCGCCGGTGTGACCGGCTTTTTCAGCCTGATACAACCAGCGAATACGTTGTAAAATTCCATTACTAGAAACTTCTAACGGCTTATCCAGTAATAAAATACCGTTTACCTGACGACGAGCCATAAGTTACTCTTCTTCGTCAGTAGCTTTAGCCGCCGGCGCATCTAGCTCTTGCCCAGCATCCAAACGTCTTTTTTCATCCGTTTTACGGACGGTTTCGACTAGATTCGCCATCCGGATCCCTTCATCCAACGACTTATCAAAATAAAACCGAATTGTCGGCACAATACGCGCTTGAATTCGCTTCGCGATCAAACTACGGACGTAACCCGAGGCATCATTCAGGATATTCAAGTTTTCCTGCACTTTTTCCGGAGCCATGCCTAAAAAAGTTACATAAATTTTGCCATGTGATAAATCACGCGATACTTCAACGTCCGACACTGTGATCATAGTGTGTAACCGTGGGTCTTTGATTTCGCGTTGCAGAATTACCGCAATTTCTTGCTGCATTTGCTGAGATAACCGGTCCACCCGGCTGAATTCTTTAGCCATATTTTTACCTGCTTCAGTAGAAACAAACAGGGGCACCCGGCCCCTGCTTTCATACTGCTTTATTTAGCAATTAAGTGCTTAGCTTAGAGGGTGCGAACAACCTGAATCACTTCAAACACTTCAATCTGGTCGCCTTCACGCACATCGTTGTAATTCTTCACACCGATACCGCACTCGAAACCGTTTCGAACTTCCGAGACGTCGTCTTTAATACGACGCAGAGATTCCAATTCACCTTCGTAGATAACCACGTTGTCACGTAGAACCCGGATAGGCGCGTTACGTTTCACAACACCCTCTGTGACCATACAACCGGCTATAGCGCCAAACTTCGGTGAGCGGAATACAGCACGAACCTGGGCCAGACCAATGATCTGTTGTTTGAATTCAGGTGCTAGCATACCAGTCATCGCAGCACGTACTTCGTCTAACAACTCATAAATGATGCTGTAGTAACGTAAGTCAAGCGACTCATCTTCAACAATTTTACGCGCTGTAGCATCAGCACGAACGTTAAAGCCAATGATAATTGCTGAAGAAGCTGCTGCAAGCGTTGCATCGGTTTCAGTAATACCACCAACGCCACTACCAATGATGCGAATTTTCACTTCGTCAGTAGACAAGCGGCTTAACGACTCGCTAATCGCTTCCACTGAACCCTGAACATCACCTTTTAGGACAATATTCAGCTCAGACACATCGCCATCGGTCATGTTTGCAAACATGTTTTCCAGCTTAGCTTTTTGCTGACGAGCCAGTTTCACATCACGGAATTTACCTTGACGGTATAACGCGACTTCGCGGGCTTTACGTTCATCTTTGACTACGGTGACTTCATCACCTGCCTGAGGAACGCCTGACAAACCAAGGATTTCAACCGGAATAGAAGGGCCAGCTTCTTTAATTTCCTGACCGTTTTCATCACGCATTGCCCGAACACGACCATATTCAAAACCACACAATACTGTGTCGCCCTGACGTAACGTCCCTTCTTGCACCAGAATTGATGCAACCGGGCCACGGCCTTTATCTAAGCGTGACTCAATTACAGTGCCGCGAGCGATGCCCTGACGGATTGCTTTGAGTTCTAACAATTCTGCCTGGTTGAGGATAGCTTCAAGCAAATCATCAATACCTTGTCCGGTTTTAGCCGAAATTGGTACAAACTGTGTATCACCACCCCAATCTTCCGAAATGACGCCAAATTGTGATAATTCGTTACGTACACGATCCGGATCTGCGTCTGGCTTATCCATTTTGTTCACTGCAACCACTAACGGCACACCGGCAGCTTTCGCATGCTGAATAGCTTCTTTGGTTTGTGGCATCACGCCATCGTCTGCAGCTACCACCAGAATGACGATATCAGTTGCTTTTGCACCACGTGCCCGCATTGAAGTAAATGCAGCGTGACCTGGTGTATCGAGGAATGTCACCATGCCGCGATCAGTTTCAACGTGATAAGCACCGATGTGCTGAGTAATACCACCGGCTTCGCCAGCCGCAACTTTCGCTTTACGGATATAATCGAGCGTTGAAGTTTTACCATGGTCAACGTGACCCATGACGGTAACAACCGGTGCGCGTGGCTCCAATTGACCTTCACCTTCGCGATCAGCCATCACCGTTTCTTCTAACTCGTTCTCACGGGTTAAAGTCACTTTATGACCCATTTCTTCACAGACAATTGCAGCAGTTTCCTGATCAATCACCTGATTGATAGTCGCCATAGCGCCCATCTTCATCATTACTTTAATCACTTCGGATGCTTTGACGGCCATTTTGGCAGCCAGCTCAGCCACAGTGATTGTTTCACCAATCTTCACTTCACGCTCCACAGGCTGCGCCGGTTTATTAAAACCATGCTGCATACTGGTTGGGGTTTTCTTTTTCTTGTGGCGATTGGCGCGATTGAATGCATCTTTATCGTCAGCGTCATCTTTTTTCTTGGCTTTGCCAACTGGCGCTTTTTTACCATGACGACGACCACCACGTTCATCACGGGCGTCAACTTCGTCTTCTGCTTGTTTTGCGTAGACGTTTGAAGTCAAATGATAATCACCAGCTTCAGTTGGTGCTTTTTCTTGCTTCGCCCAACGTTCAGCATTTTCTTCAGCCAGTTTACGAGCTTCTTCAGCCTGACGCTGTGCATCGAGTTCCAGCTTACGCAAACGCTCGACATCTTGCTGTGCAATAATCCGATCAGCTTCACGCTTAGCGTCTTCTTTTGCCTGACGACGAGCAGCTTCTTCTGGATCATCTTTTAATAGTTGCGCGCGGGCTTCATCGCGCTTCTTCGCTTCTAAAGCTTTACGTTCGGCTTCTGCTTTACGGTCTGCTTCTTCTTTAATTTTACGCTCTGCAGCTGCCTTTTCACCGGCTTGCCGTGCTTCTTCAGCTTTTACCGCTTCTTCAGCTAAACGAGCTTCTTCTGCAGCCGCAGCTGCAGCGTCATCGACTAGTGGTCGCTTGACGTAAGTTTTCTGTTTTAACACCTGCACCTGAATTTCACGGTTGCGACCAGCGCCTCCGCTCACACTTAAGGTGGATGTTTCTTTACGTTTTAACGTCAGACGTGATGGCTCAGTACTTACGCCACCATGTTGTTTGGACAGATGTTCAAGTAGAGTTTTTTTCTCTTCTTCAGAAACCATCTGACCTGTCTGCTTCGGGATGCCCGCATCAGCAAATTGTTGGACTAACCGATCAACAGTCGTTCCCACATCACTGGCTAGTTTTTCAATCGTTACTTCCGCCATGTCAATGTTACCTCCGTTGACCAATCAATTTTCTTCACTAAACCAAACAATATTACGTGCAGCCATAATCAGCGCAGCGGCTTTTTCTTCAGTCATTTTTTCAATATCAAGCAAATCATCGACACCTAATTCAGCCAAGTCATCGAGAGTCACAACACCTTTGCTAGCAAGCACATAGGCGGTATGAGTTTCTAAACCAGGCAGGTTCAACAGCGCTTCACTCGGAGCTGCGTCTTCCAGTGATTCTTCACTGGCAAGCGCACGAGTGGTCAATACAGCCTTGGCACGTTTACGCAGTTCTTCAACTGTATCTTCGTCTAGGCCATCAATTGCCAGTAATTCTGCTACAGGTACATAGGCAACTTCTTCCAGCGATGAGAAACCCTCATCAACCAGAATGCCGGCAAAATCTTCGTCAAGTTCCAATGCAGACATGAATAACTCAAGCACTTTGGAATTTTCTTCCTGGTGTTTTTTCTTCATATCCGACACTGACATTACATTCAGCTCCCACTGCGTCAGCTGGCTGGCTAGTCGCACGTTCTGACCAGCGCGGCCAATAGCCATCGGCAGATTGGCATCTTCTACGGCGATGTCCATCGAGTGACGCTCTTCATCGACAATAATCGATGCCACTTCGGCTGGCGCCATAGCGTTAATAACGTACTGCGCAGGATTATCGTCATACAACACGATATCCACACGTTCACCACCCAATTCACCGGAAACGGCCTGTACACGCGAACCGCGCATACCAACACAAGCACCGACTGGGTCAATTCGACGATCATTGGTTTTTACAGCAATCTTGGCACGTGAACCCGGATCACGAGCAGCACCACGAATTTCAATCATTTCTTCGCCGATTTCCGGCACTTCAATGCGGAATAACTCCATCAGCATTTCTGGACGGGTACGACTTAAAAATAACTGCGCGCCACGGGCTTCTGGGTTGACGGCAAATAATAATGCTCGAATGCGGTCGCCTGGGCGAAAAGTTTCACGAGGAATCATGTCTTCACGCGCTAACATCGCTTCGGCGTTATTACCAAGGTCAACAATAATACTGTCTCGGTTAACTTTTTTCACGACGCCAGTGACTAACTCACCAACTTGATCAATATATGCTTCAACGACTTGTGAACGCTCTGCTTCACGCACTTTTTGCACAATGACTTGTTTCGCCATCTGCGTAGTAATCCGGTCAAACACAACTGAATCAATTTGTTCTTCGACATAGTCGCCAATCTGTAATTCTGGCTCATCGTATTGTGCTGCCGACAAAGTCATCTCGCGCGTTGGATGCTCCATCACATGATCGTCAGCAACAACCTGCCAACGACGGAAAGTCTCGTATGAACCAGTTTTACGGTCGATAGCGACCCGAACTTCGATGTCGCTTTCATTTTTCTTTTTGGTAGCGGCCGCCAATGCATATTCTAATGCTTGGAAAATCTTTTCGCGCGGGACTGATTTTTCGTTAGAAACCGCATCGACTACTAATAAAATTTCTTTTGCCATGTTTTCTGCCTCACTAAGAGCCGGTTAAACTAAAAAACCGGAACTACGTTTGCTTTATCTACGTTATCCATAAGCAAACGATAAGGTTTGCCATCCACTTCAATTACCAGCATATCATCGATAATTTCCAACAGTTGCCCTTTGAACTTCCGGCGACCGTCCTGAGGAATAGCCAGTTTTACTTCCACTTTTTGTCCGATAACTTTAGCAAAATGAGCGGGTGTAAATAATGGACGATCCATACCAGGAGATGAAACTTCGAGGTTGTATTCGTTTTGAATTGGGTCTTCAACGTCAAGGATGGCACCAACTTCGCGGCTGACAATGGCACAATGATCGACAGCGACACCGTCCGGATGATCAATAAATAGCCTTAAAGTGGAATGGCGCCCAGCAGGCACAAACTCGCAACCCAACAGTTCAAAGCCGGCAGCTTCTACAGTCGGGCTTAAAAGCTCAGTTAAGCGCTGTTCTTGTTTCGTCAAAAAGACCTCCAGAAATAAAAAAAGGGCCTATAGCCCAGAATATTAGTACATCAATACTTCAGATATAAAAACGCCCCGAAAATCGGGGCGAAATAAAATCCGAAAAAACAAGATATCGCCAATCTTGTTTATAAATCTGGTGTTACCTTGGATTTTCACTAGAAAGTGTTCTAAACCCGAGAAACAGAAGAAAGTTTAATGACTTTCTTAGCTAAGAAAATTGTTCTCACAAAATATCTGCAATCAATTATTTCATGTGATTTTTAATAGCTGCTACTTAAGTTGGTTGCGGGAGCCGGATTTGAACCGACGACCTTCGGGTTATGAGCCCGACGAGCTACCAGGCTGCTCCATCCCGCGTCCGTAACTGGCGTGCATTATACAGTGCTAAGCACTGTATCGCAAGATTTGTTTTAGTTTACTCTGACTGACGCGCTTTGTAATAAAACTCATAATTTTCGTTGTTATTACAATACCATGCCATTTTAAGTTGGTGCCGAGAGCGGGACTCGAACCCGCACGCCTAGGGCACTACCACCTCAAGGTAGCGTGTATACCAATTTCACCATCTCGGCTTAAATTTTTATAGTCATGTATAGAAACTAACTTTAGTTACCTACAGGAATATCTTTGGTTGTATCTTTTTTCTCTTCGACAACTGGAGCTACTTGCTCAGTTGGTACAGCAATATTTTCAAACTCAGATTTCTTTTCAAGATGGCTGATATTGTAATTACCAAGAATCAAACTGAGTGCAAAAAACACAGTTGCTAACACTGTTGTTGAACGTGTTAAAAAATTTCCTGTGCCGGATGAACCGAACAAGGTGGCAGATGCGCCTGCACCAAAAGAGGCGCCCATATCAGCGCCTTTACCGTGCTGGATCAACACCAAACCAATGATAGAGATTGAAACTAATAAATATAATGCGATTACGATTTCGTACATCATCAATCCTATGCGCTTAAGCAAATGGCAGCAAACTCTGCTGGTTTTAAACTTGCACCACCAACCAAGCCACCATCGATGTCTGGTTGGGCAAACAGCGTTGCACAATTATCTGCGTTAACGCTGCCACCGTATATAATTCTCATTTTTGAAGCTGCTTCACAATCATACTTTGCCAGATGTTGCCTGATAAAAGCATGAATTTGTTGTGCTTGCTCGGGACTCGCAGTTTCGCCGGTCCCAATTGCCCAAATTGGCTCATAAGCAATAACAGAATGCTGCAACAATTCAGGGTGCGCAGCATACACTGCATCTAAATGCTGTGCAAGAACCTGCATCGTTTTTTCTTGCTGCCGCTCGATTAAAGTTTCGCCAAAACAAACAATTGGCGTAATTTTCGCCGCTATTGCTCGCTTTGCTTTCGCCAGAACTAAGGCATCGGTATCGCCAAAATGCGACCTGCGTTCAGAGTGGCCGATGATCACATAACTGACGCCAGCTTCAACTAACATATCAGTACTAATTTCACCGGTGAAAGCTCCGCTTGCTTCACTACTGACGTTTTGTGCACCTAATTGATACCGATCAGATTTTGGAAAGTGACTTAGAAAGATTACCGGAGGGCAGATCAGAATTTCAGTGTTTGATGGCTTAAGCTTCGATAGTGTTTCACAGCTTTGCTTAGCCAGTTCACAGCTACCATTCATCTTCCAGTTTGCGGCAATTAATGGTCGGCGTTGTGTCATGCGTTCTCTCCATATTAAGCGGGCAAGATATTAACGAACCTAACCCTGTCAAACAAGGGACAACCGCAAAAAAACGTGGCAACTCTTCATCCGAAGGTAATATAACAGAGGATGAGAGTAGCCAATATCGACCGGAAAATAAGATTTCCGGCGCGTTAATTAACTGGCAATTTTAACTGCCGCGGCAATTTTTTCGGCAAAATCTCGTACCTGCTGCTGTTCCCTTCCCTCTACCATTACACGGATCAAAGGTTCGGTGCCTGATTTTCGGATCAACACACGTCCTTGACCAGCCAATTCAGACTCAACACCAGCGATGACTTCTTTGACATGAAGATTATCAAGCGGCGCAGTACCTTTTTCGAACTTAACGTTGACCAGAACCTGCGGCAGCTTGGTCATGCCCTGACTTAAATTAGCTAGCGATAATTTAGTATCAATCATCGACGCCAACACTTGTAACGAGGCAATAATCCCATCGCCGGTGCCAGCATGGTCCAGATTTAATACATGGCCCGAGTTTTCGCCGCCAATACGCCAACCTTTTTCTACGAGCATCTCCATGACATAACGATCACCGACAGCACTCCTTGCAAAAGGAATATCTAATTCAGCTAATGCCAATTCAAGTCCCATGTTACTCATCAAGGTGCCAACAACACCGCCAGTTAACCGGTTTCGTTCTTTGGCGGAGCGAGCGAGCATATAAATAATTTCATCACCGTCAATCTGGCGGCCGGTATGATCGACCATCATGACACGATCGCCATCACCGTCATAGGCAATACCTAAGTCTGCACCTAACTCGACAACAGCCAGCTGCAGAGCATCGGTGTGCGTCGCACCACATTTTTCGTTGATATTGATGCCATTCGGACTACAGGCGATAGTGTGCACTTCCGCGCCCAACTCTTTAAATACATTTGGCGCAATATGGTAGGTAGCACCATTGGCACAATCGAGTACAATTTTAAAATTGCTCAATGACATGTGTTTGGGTAAATGACTTTTACAAAACTCAATATAACGACCTGAAGCATCTTCAATTCGCTGTGCTTTTCCGAGCTTTTCAGATGTTTCACAAACCATCGGCTGTTCTAATTCAGCTTCGATGGCAAGTTCTATTTCATCATCAAGTTTGCTGCCATTGGCAGAGAAGAATTTTATCCCATTATCGTAATACGGGTTATGTGAGGCGCTGATCACAATGCCAGCTTCCGCGCGAAAAGTATGTGTTAAATAAGAGACGGCAGGAGTCGGCATCGGCCCTAACAAACGAACATCGATACCGGCGGCAATCAGCCCAGCCTCTAATGCTGTTTCCAGCAAATAACCAGAAATACGGGTGTCTTTTCCAATCAATACTTTGCGTGTTCCACGTTGTGATAATACCCGACCTGCAGCCCAACCCAACTTCATTGCAAATTCCGGGGTAATCGGAAACTCACCCACACGGCCACGCACGCCATCGGTGCCAAAATACTTCCTGCTCATACTTTTTCTCCAAATAAAGTCGCTTGCGCCACCGCAATCGCATCTGCGGTTTCTTTGACATCATGGGCGCGAATGATGCGGGCTCCATGCATGACGGCTATTGTGGCACAGGCAATACTGCCTGCCAAACGTTCTGAGGTATTACGATTAAGTAATTGCCCAATCATAGACTTACGCGACATGCCCGCGAGTAGCGGCAGCCCACATGTTCCCGTTTCGGCAAGCCTCGCCAGCAGCTGATAATTGTGTGCCATGGTTTTACCAAAACCAAACCCTGGGTCGAGCACAAGTTGTGAAGCTGCAATTCCAGCGCTGAGGCAAGCGTCAACTCTGGCTTGTAGAAAGTGGCTCACTTCAGTAACAACATCAGCATAATGTGGTGCTTGTTGCATCAATTCTGGTTGCCCTTGCATATGCATTAAGCACACCGGTACCTGCAAACGAGCTGCAGCAGTGAGCGCACCTTCAGCTTGTAATGCCTTAACATCGTTGATGATATCGGCACCAGCGCCGACCGCGGCCGTCATTACCGCAGCTTTGTATGTATCGACAGAAATCACGGTATCAAATTCTTTTCGGATCAATTCGATGACAGGGAGCACCCGATCTAACTCCTGTTGCAACGATACCACTTGCGATCCAGGGCGTGTTGACTCACCTCCAACATCAATGATATCGGCGCCATCGGCCAACATACCTGCAACTTGCTTGAGTGCTGCGTCAATACCAACAAATTTGCCGCCATCAGAGAATGAGTCCGGGGTAATATTTAAAATGGCCATTAACTTGCAGCGCTGCAAGCTCAGTTGGCGCTGCCGTGGTAAATCTAGCTTCATCCAAACCTCACGAACAAAAATCATGCGCAATACGGTATTTACAGTAACAGCGCCGAATTAAATATAGAATTTATCTAATCTAATCAATCAAGCCTTTTTAACGATGTGATATTCCAGTTTAAAAGTACTTCGAAGAAAAAACCCCGACAAAGCCGGGGTTTTTAAGTTTGCTATCAGGCAACTGTTCTACTCATTAACTGCTGTGGGTTTCCGCAGGCTTGTCATCAACAACAGGATCCTTGGTCTCAGCATCCCCGTCGTTAGGCGCGTCAGGCTTTTTATCCTTTGGTTCCCAATGCTCTGGCTGACGAACTTCGCGCCGAGCCATTAAATCATCAATTTGTTTAGAATCAATAGTTTCGTATTGCATCAAAGCATCTTTCATCGCATGCAAAATATCCATATTTTGTTCAATCATGTCTTTTGCGCGAAGATAATTACGGTCAATAATCAGCTTGATTTCAGAATCAATCAGGCTGGCCGTCTCGTCGGAAATTTGCTTGGATTTCCCCATGCTCCGACCTAAGAACACTTCACCTTCTTCATCTGAATACAATAATGGGCCGAGTTTGTCTGAGAATCCCCACTGTGTAACCATGTTTCGTGCGATAGATGTAGCGTACTTAATATCTTGTGACGCACCTGTCGAAACTGCGTCGCCACCGAAAATTAACTCTTCGGCCAAACGACCACCGTAGGCGACAGAAATTTTACTTTCGAGTTTACGTCGAGTAACACTGATTGCATCAGATTCTGGTAAGAAGAACGTGACCCCCAAGGCCCGGCCGCGTGGGATGATTGTCACTTTATGAACCGGATCATGTTCCGGAACCAGACAACCAACAATAGCATGGCCTGCTTCATGGTAAGCGGTCATTTCTTTTTCAGCTTCCGACATCACCATTGAACGTCGTTCTGCACCCATCATGATTTTGTCTTTGGCTTTTTCAAATTCGTCCATGCTGACAACCCGACGATTATTTCGGGCTGCAAACAACGCGGCTTCGTTAACCAAGTTCGCTAAGTCAGCGCCGGAAAAGCCGGGTGTGCCGCGTGCAATGACACTGGCTTTCACATCGTCAGATAACGGAACTTTACGCATATGCACTTTTAGAATTTGTTCACGACCGCGAACATCCGGCAACCCAACAACAACCTGACGGTCAAAACGGCCAGGACGAAGTAGCGCTGCATCAAGAACGTCCGGGCGGTTCGTTGCAGCGATGATGATAATGCCTTCATTGCCATCAAAACCATCCATCTCAACCAGCATTTGGTTTAAAGTTTGTTCGCGCTCATCGTGACCACCGCCTAAACCGGCTCCACGCTGGCGACCGACAGCATCAATTTCATCGATGAAAATAATACAAGGTGCGGCTTTTTTTGCTTGTTCAAACATGTCGCGCACTCGACTGGCGCCGACACCAACAAACATTTCAACAAAATCGGAACCGGAGATAGTAAAAAACGGCACTTTGGCTTCGCCAGCAATCGCTTTTGCCAGTAAAGTTTTACCTGTTCCCGGTGGGCCGACCATTAAGATGCCTTTCGGAATACGGCCACCGAGCTTTTGAAAGCGAGAAGGATCTTTTAGATAGTCCACCAGTTCAGAGACTTCTTCTTTGGCTTCATCACAACCGGCCACATCCGCAAAGGTTGTTTTAATTTGATCTTCGCCCATGAGACGAGCACGGCTTTTACCAAACGACATGGCGCCTTTCCCGCCACCGCCTTGCATCTGGCGCATAAAGAAAATCCACACGCCGATTAATAACAGCATCGGGAACCAAGAGATAAATATTTGTCCCAGCATGCTGCCCTCTTCAGGTTGCACGCCAGTGCCATCGACACCATTTTCAATCAAGTCTTTTAACAGACCATCATCATAGCCACCTGGGATCACGGTTTCAAAACGTTGACCATCACGCTTCACGCCAGTGACGGTGCCAGCACGGTCCACTTTAACTTCGCGAACCTGTCCTTGCTTCACGTCATTAATAAACTGGGTATAGCTCGTTTGTCGTTCGCTGCGATCGGTGGGACTGAAGCTGTTGAACATCGTCATTAATACGACGGCGATCACCAACCAAACCATTAAATTCTTTGCCATGTCACTCAAGGTCATAACCTCTTTTTGCCAGAAAATGCTTCTGTTGCTACTTTACTAGAGTTTGAAGCCGGTCGCTACGATATAAGTCTCGCTCGAACGTGAACGCGACGAATCGGGCTTGCGGATCCGTACAGTGCTAAATACATTACGTACGTCAAGGACGTACTGATCAAAACCTTCGCCATGAAATACTTTGACCACAAAACTGCCATTTTTCTTCAATACTTTGCCACACATTTCTAGCGCTAACTCCACTAGATACATACTGCGGCTTTGATCAACGGTGGCATTACCGCTCATATTAGGTGCCATGTCCGACAGAACAACATCGACATTGCGACCGCCTATGCGCTCAAGCAAGGCATTGAGCACAGCATCTTCTCGAAAATCACCCTGCAAAAAGGCAACTCCAGCTAATGGATCCATCGGTAGAATATCGCAAGCAATGACACAACCGTCACTACCTACCATTTCAGCCGCCAACTGCGACCAACTGCCTGGAGCCGACCCTAAATCAACCAGGGTCATGCCTGGTTTGATTAATTTGTCTTTGGCCTGAATTTCATCAAGCTTAAAAGAAGCGCGTGATCGTAAACCCAATTTTTGCGCTTTTTGGACAAAAGGATCGGTCAGATGTTGCTGTATCCACCTTGATGAACTGGCCGAACGTTTTTTCTTGGTCATGGAACTACTCTTAAATGGTCTTCCATGCAAGATGGCGTTACAATACGGTAATTTCAAGCTTTCCCAATGGAAAAAGTCCACAAATGAGTTTATCTAACAAACAAAAACAGTTTTTAAAAGCAAAAGCGCACGAATTAAAGCCAATTATTCTTCTGGGCAATAACGGTTTGACTGAAGGCGTGATGGCAGAAATTGATCTGGCGCTTGAACATCATGAGCTGATTAAAGTCAAAGTCCCAAGCATTGACCGAGAAGAAAAAGTGGCAGTCATGGATGCCATCGTCCGTGAAGCAAAAGCTGATAAAGTGCAAACTATCGGCCACATCTTGGTGCTGTACCGCGCTGCGAAAGAGAAAAAACTGGTCCTGCCACGCGGCTAAGCACGCAGTGCAACCTACGTTTTAGTTTAAATAACCAGCCGCCTGTAGCGACAGGCGCGCTGCGATTTCACTGTCGTGAATCGTTCGCACAACTTTTTCCGGCCGCTGTACATCACTCGCTTTCAAATATTGCCACAACAAAATTGCATTGTCCGGTTGAACGACGTCCACTTGCTGCAAATTGTTCGCATAACTCCAGCTCACTAACTCTTTTAGCACCTCAAACACTGGTTGCGGACTCAATTGCCATTGCCTTAAATCCAGTAGCAATGCCCAAGGCGCCGTAAGCAATGGTTGCACTAATGCCTGATAATCACTGGCTAAATCTCTGGTTGATAACGGTGTCGACATGCCTTGGGCACTTAAAATAACAGTGCGCTGTTCTAACGCCAGCTGATATGGTTTTTGATGTTTCATCGTCACTCCTTTGTCGCTACAACACTACTGGTCTGGCGTTGAAACAAAATTTTCTCGTCGTGGTTTAGTGCAAGCTATGTGGTATTTTTAGGAAAAAATGCATATAAATCGTTGTATCTTCGTTTAAAGTGCCATTTATAACCATAAAAAAGCGGCCGAAGCCGCTTTTTTTTCGAGCGAAGCTAAAAATTAGCGATATTTAACATCGGTAATTTCAAATTCAACTATGCCACTTGGCGTATTCACATTCACCACATCATCAACGGCTTTGCCGATGAGTCCACGTGCAATCGGTGAATTAACGGAGATGCGGTTATTTTTTATATCCGCTTCGTCATCGCCGACCACCTGATACGTGACTTCTTCTTCAGTATCCAGGTTGAGGATCGTGACAGTGGCTCCAAAAATCACTTTACCGCTGTTCGCAAGCTTTGTGATATCGATGATCTGGGCGTTCGAAAGCTTCGCTTCGATATCCTGAATACGGCCCTCACAAAAACCCTGAGCTTCGCGTGCAGCGTGGTACTCAGCGTTTTCTTTCAGATCGCCGTGCGCTCTCGCTTCGGCAATCGCTTGGATAATTGCTGGCCGTTTTACGCTTTTTAATTCATGCAGTTCATCACGAAGCGCCTGCGCGCCCTGAACTGTCATTGGAATTTGACTCATCCGTTTACTCTCTTGTGTAACTCCTGCACTGAATTAACTGTCGCAAATGCATTGGCCGCATTGGCCTTACAAGTTGCAAATGCTGCGTTCAGTGTGGTGGTGTAATTTGCTTTGTGTTGTAACGCGCCACGGCGTAAGACTTTCGAGTCTTCGATGGCCTGGCGACCTTCAGTGGTGTTGACGATATAACTGTATTCACCGTTTTTAATTCGGTCAAGAATATGTGGCCGACCTTCAAAAACTTTGTTGACCAAACGACAATCAATGCCCGCA
The DNA here is from genome assembly GCA_037968955.1 of Rheinheimera sp. Taxonomy (GTDB): domain Bacteria; phylum Pseudomonadota; class Gammaproteobacteria; order Enterobacterales; family Alteromonadaceae; genus Pararheinheimera. Next base: position 24,639 of record JBBKWN010000113.1, read on the forward strand.
GCCGCCAATGCTTTGTGCGTGCCGCCCGTGGCATCCAGTTCAAAACCTAATGCGGTCATTGTTCTTGCCAGCTCAACAACGCGCACTTTATCGCTATCACGTACTGAAAGTAAAGCACGGCCACCGGTTGGCACTGAAGTTCCGGCGCCTAATTCTGCTTTGGCAAAGGCTTCAGCAAAAGTTTCACCCACGCCCATTACTTCGCCGGTTGAACGCATCTCAGGGCCAAGTAATGGATCTACTCCTGGGAACTTGTTAAACGGGATCACCACTTCTTTCACTGAGAAATAAGGTGGGATAATTTCCTTCGTGATCCCTTGTTCCTGCAGCGAGCGACCTGCCATACAACGGGCGCCGACTTTTGCTACAGCCATACCGGTGGCTTTTGAAACAAACGGCACCGTGCGAGCGGCACGTGGATTGACTTCGATGAGATATACTTCGTTGTCTTTCACAGCAAACTGGGTATTCATTAAACCCACCACACCCAGTTCCAGCGCTAACTTTTTCACTTGCTCGCGCATTACGTCCTGAATTTCTTTACTTAAGCTGTGTGGTGGCAACGAACAGGCAGAGTCACCGGAGTGAACACCCGCTTGTTCAATGTGCTCCATGATGCCACCGATAATCACCTCAGTGCCGTCACAAATCGCGTCGATATCCACTTCAATCGCATCATCTAAAAAGCGGTCTAGCAACACCGGCGAGTCGTTCGACACACTGACTGCTTCAGTCATATAACGACGTAAATCCTGGTCATCATAGACGATTTCCATCGCGCGGCCGCCCAGTACATAAGACGGACGGACCACCATCGGATAACCAATGTCTGGCGCTTTGGTTATCGCTTCTTCTAGGCTGGTCACGGTGGCATTTTTTGGCTGCTTTAAGCCTAAACGCTCAACCGCTTGTTGAAACCGCTCGCGATCTTCAGCACGATCAATCGCATCCGGCGAAGTGCCGATAATTGGCACGCCATTGGCTTCCAAGGCTCGAGCTAATTTCAGTGGCGTTTGACCACCGTACTGCACAATTACGCCTTTTGGCTGTTCTTTACGCACGATTTCCAGTACGTCTTCCAGAGTGATTGGCTCAAAGTACAACCGGTCTGAGGTATCGTAATCGGTTGAAACCGTTTCTGGGTTACAGTTGACCATAATAGTCTCGTAACCGTCTTCGCGCAGCGCTAAAGCGGCATGCACGCAGCAATAATCGAACTCGATACCTTGCCCAATGCGGTTTGGACCACCACCGATAATCATAATTTTATCGCGATTGGTCGGTGCCGCTTCACACTCTTCATCGTAGGTGCTGTACATATAAGCGGTATCTGAAGCAAATTCAGCCGCACAGGTATCAACGCGTTTGTACACCGGATGCAAGCCAAAACCGTGGCGCTTTTTACGCACTTCCGCTTCTGCTACACCCAATAAGTCGGCAATGCGTTGATCAGCAAAACCTTTGCGTTTCAGTATCGTTAACCGTGCTTGATCTAAACCAACAAAACCACCAGCTTTCACTGCAGCTTCTTCTTTGATTAAATCTTCTATCTGCACCAGGAACCATGGATCGATATTGGTCAGCTTGAAAACTTCTTCCATGCTCATGCCAAAACGGAACGCATCGCCAATGTACCAAATACGATGTGAACCTGGTTCACGCAATTCACGAGTAATTTTTTCTTTGGCATCAATCGCATTTAAATCGATGATTGGATCAAGACCGCTGACACCGATTTCCAGCGAGCGTAACGCTTTTTGCAGCGACTCTTGCTGATTACGGCCTATCGCCATCACTTCACCCACAGATTTCATCTGGGTAGTGAGACGATCGTTGGCGCCAACAAATTTTTCGAAGTTAAAACGTGGGATTTTGGTGACGACGTAATCGATACTTGGCTCAAACGATGCTGGCGTACGACCACCGGTAATATCGTTGGCTAGTTCATCCAGCGTATAACCAATGGCCAGCTTGGCGGCAACTTTGGCAATTGGGAAACCGGTTGCTTTTGACGCTAGCGCAGATGAGCGAGATACCCGTGGGTTCATCTCGATGATCACCATCCGGCCATCCACCGGGTTGATACCAAACTGCACGTTAGAACCACCGGTTTCCACACCGATTTCGCGCAGAATAGCCAAGGATGCATTGCGCATAATTTGATATTCTTTGTCGGTCAGGGTTTGCGCTGGCGCAACCGTAATCGAGTCACCGGTATGTACGCCCATGGCGTCAAAGTTCTCTATCGCGCAGACAATGATGCAGTTGTCGTTTTTATCCCGCACCACTTCCATTTCGTATTCTTTCCAGCCGATCAGTGATTCATCAATCAACAATTCAGTAGTGGGCGATAAATCAAGACCGCGGGTACAGATGTCTTCAAATTCTTCGCGGTTGTAGGCAATACCGCCACCTGAGCCACCCATAGTAAACGAAGGACGGATGATACAAGGAAAACCAATGGTTTCCAGTACGCCGTAAGCTTCTTCCATCGAATGGGCGAAACCAGCACGTGGACAAGCCAGGCCAATTGAGCGCATTGCTTTATCAAAACGGCCACGGTCTTCGGCTTTATCAATGGCATCCGCCGTGGCGCCAATCATTTCTACATTGTATTTGGCCAGTACACCATGACGCTCTAAATCGAGTGCACAGTTCAGCGCCGTTTGACCGCCCATGGTCGGTAACACCGCACATGGCCGCTCTTTTTCAATAATTTTTTCAACCACTTGCCAGTGAATTGGCTCAATGTAAGTGGCATCGGCCATATCCGGATCGGTCATGATGGTCGCTGGATTGGAGTTTACCAGAATCACCCGGTAACCTTCTTCTCTGAGCGCTTTACAGGCCTGAGCGCCTGAATAGTCAAATTCACAAGCCTGGCCGATGACAATCGGGCCGGCACCAAGGATCAGAATACTTTTTAGGTCAGTACGTTTTGGCATGTCTCGTCTCTTTTCCTGGCTTAATTAGCGTTCGCTTGGGTCATCAAATCAATAAAGTGGTCAAACAATTCAGAAGCTTCATGCGGCCCCGGACTGGCTTCAGGGTGACCCTGGAAGCTAAATGCCGGTTTGTCAGTGCGATGAATGCCTTGCAGCGAACCGTCGAACAAAGATTTGTGCGTTGCGCGTAAAGTGGCTGGCATGGTTGCTTCATCAACCGCAAAACCGTGGTTCTGCGCGGTGATCAGCACTTTTTTGCTATCCAAATTTTGCACCGGGTGGTTACCACCGTGGTGACCAAATTTCATTTTCAGCGTCTTGGCACCACTAGCCAGCGCCAACAACTGGTGGCCTAAGCAAATACCAAACACCGGAATGTCAGTTTTCAGGAATTCTTCGATGGCTTGAATGGCGTAATCACAAGGAGCTGGGTCGCCAGGGCCATTGGACAAGAAAATACCATCTGGGTTCATCGCCAGCACCTCAGCGGCTGAAGTTTGGGCGGGAACAACGGTTAATTTACAGTCGCGGTTGACCAACATACGTAAAATATTGCGTTTCACCCCAAAATCGTAAGCAACGACGTGAAACTTCGACTCAGGCGCAGCACGATGACCTTCGCCTAACACCCAGCTGCCTTCGTTCCACTCGTAAGCTTTTGATACGGTGACTTCTTTTGCTAAATCCATACCGGAAAGGCCAGGGAAGCTGCGAGCCAGCTCTAACGCTTTGGCTTCATCAATATCACCAGCCATTAAACAACCGTTTTGAGCGCCCTTTTCGCGCAGAATGCGAGTGAGTTTACGGGTATCGATATCGGCGATGCCGAGAATATGGTGATCTTTGAGATATTGACTAAGAGAGCGTTGATTGCGGAAATTGCTGGCAAGAAGAGGAAGGTCACGAATAATCAGGCCCTTGGCCCAAACTTTACCGGATTCTTCGTCTTCATCATTGGTGCCGGTATTACCAATGTGGGGATAGGTCAGCGTGACCATTTGCTCAGCGTACGATGGATCGGTCAAAATTTCCTGGTATCCCGTCATCGAAGTGTTAAACACCACTTCACCAACTGAAATACCTACAGCGCCAATGGCTGTACCGCGAAATACGGTGCCGTCTTCCAGTACGAGCAGGGCGGACTTAGTCAAGATAACCTCCAAACAGCAAAAAACGGGCGAAAACTGACAATGTTTTACAACCCGTTTTGACCAAAATTTGTGTACTCTTTATTGCGCCGGTGCTGTTGACTTTTGAACCGCAGGTAAAATTTTCACCAACGAAGCAATATCAGCAGACCCTTCAGGCAAACCGCAGTATTTTAGGCTATTTGCTGGATTTGGTCTAATCCTTTTTTGATAAATGATGAAAATAACGCTTTTGTGGCGATTCTGCTGAGAATGGCTCAAAAACCTAAGCTAAGTCGGTCAAACCCAACACTTGCTGCATAGAATAAAGTCCTGGCTGCTTGTTTTGCAACCAAAGCGCAGCGCGCATTGCGCCTTGAGCAAAAGTGCTGCGACTGGACGCTTTATGGGTTATTTCCAGCCTCTCCCCCAGATCAGCAAACAGCGCCGTGTGGTCGCCAATAATGTCGCCACCGCGTACCGTAGCAAAGCCGATGGTTTGCTGATCACGCTCACCAGTGATGCCTTCCCGACCATAAACCGCACATTGATTCAAATCACGGCCAATCGCTTTGGCGATACTGTTGCCAATCGCCAGCGCCGTACCGCTTGGCGCGTCTTTTTTAAAGCGATGATGCGCTTCAATAATTTCAATATCAGCGCTTTGCCCCATTACTTTGGCTGCGGTTTGCACCAAATGCAGCAGCAAATTTACGCCAACGCTCATATTCGGCGCCCACACAATCGGAATAAGTTGACTGGCCGCTTGCACCTGCGCGTATTGCGCATCAGATAACCCCGTGACGCCAATCACCAGCGCTTTGTTGGCCGCGACCGCGAGTGCCAAATGCTCCAGCATCGCTTCTGGCATCGTAAAATCAATCCAAACGGCGGCGTTGTTCACCGCTGCCAAGGATGTTTCAGTCAACAGCAGACTATTTTTACCACAGCCCGCAAGTTCACCCGCATCGACGCCCAGCAGCGTAGAGCCAGCGCGCACCGTTGCCGCAGTTAGTTGTAGTTTTTGTTCAGTGGCGACCGTCACCAATGCACGGCCCATTCGGCCGTTGGCCCCAAAAATACCTAAAGTTGTCATGCTCATTATTCCCAAAATTCGCGGTTCTGTTTACTCGTCAATTTTCTGCGCTAGCTGCTGTGCGATAGTGAATACAACATCTAATACAACATTTAATACAGCATCCAGCGCGACATCCTGTACAAAAGAATGGCCAATATTTATTATGCCCGCTCGAGCACATACGCCAGAGCTTCGTCAGACAAAATAGCGGGCGAGCTCATCTTGCTGCACCAGCAAGTCTTGGTATAAACGCAGCTGATTTGCTGCGCGCTGTAAATTGTGTTCGGCTCTTTTAATCGAAAAATAAACATCACCGTTCAAATGATCGGCTAAAAAGCGAATGCCAATCATCAGGCACATCACCTTCGCGCCCAGCAATAACGAGCCTCGTTCGGCGTCGGTCATCACGCCGGCTAAGCCTTGTAAATAACCCAGCGCCAACGCTTGAAAAATTTCAGGACGGATCCGCACTTGCGCCGTATTGAGTGAGTCTTCGGCTTCCGGTGAACAGCAAGTACGCACCATATCGCCAAAATCAAACAACCAGTAACCCGGCATACAAGTGTCTAAATCGATGGCGGCGATGCCACGGCCTTCACGAGCACAATACAACATGTTATTGATTTTAGTGTCGTTATGGCAAACTCTCAGCGGCAATGTAGCCAGCACCGCATTGAGCTCTGTGACTAAGCCTTGTTGTGCCAGACAAAAATCAACCAACGCCTGACAACCCTCAAGTCGACCCGCTTTATCTTCTGCCACAGCTAATGTTAATTGTTCAAAGCGCATCGCCAAATTGTGAAAATTTGGCAGTATCGTCACCAATGCACTGGCCTCAAAATCGGCCAACGCAGCGGCAAACTGACCGAACGTCAACGCGGCGGCAAATGCTTGCTCTGGCGTTTCCACCACCTCTAAACTACTGCCATGGTCAATAAAGGCCAGCGCCCGTAGGTTTTGCTGCTCACCTGCCAAATAACTGCCGTCGGCTTTTGGATATTGCATGAGCACTTGTAATGGATACCGGCCTTGTTGTTGTTTGGCAATTAAGTGTTGTTCAATTTTCAGCGCATTCTCAACCAAATCGATGGCCGAGGGGAAAATCGACGTATTTATTTTTTGCACTATCAAACGTTGTGAACCATGACTTAGCAAAAAAGTCTGGTTGATATGGCCATTCCCAAACGCCTGAATGTTGGTGGCGGCTGGCAACTGATAATCATCGAGCACTTGCGCAGTGATCAGCGGATGTGATTGTGGCTTCGCAGTCATGGTTGTTGTCATTGTTAGAGTCCGGAGCGCTGCGGCGCTTTGCTAAAAGTATGTTGAAAATAATCGATAATCTCTGGTAAATCATCTGGATAGGTGACTCCAAACCAAGGCTGCGAAGATAAATAAACCCGTAACTGACGGCCAGTTTGTAGCGCCTGGTCGACGACACTTGGCAAATAACACTCGGCGTTGGCTGACGGCGGTTGCTGAAAAAACTCGATAAGCGCTTGGGTTAACACCGGCAGCACCGTCGGCGTAAAGCCCCAGATATTCATCGAAACCGCTTGCTCTGGCGTCAAGGTGATGCGCTCGCCAACACTGTCTACGCCCGTCAGCTGCTGCTGTTGATAACGGATGTCGCAGCACTCTGTCACACCTTGCAGCAAATTATCCTGTAGCTGACAAATACCGCGGTTAACGCCGCCATGCACTGACAAAGTTTGCCGCAGTGAAAATGCTACCATCGCCCATTGTTCAGGATGCTCTGTAAAATGAGTCACCAAAAGTTGCATCGCTGCCGCGCCATAATAGTCATCAGCGTTAATGACGATACAAGGCTGCGCTTGCAGATGTGCTCTGGCACACCACAGGGCGTGGGCAGTGCCCCAGGGTTTTTGACGTTGGCTGGCTTCAACGCCAGCCAATGGCATATCGGCTTTATCTTGCAGCACAAAATGTACGGTTAAGTCTGCTGGAAAATGCACCGTCACTTGTTGTTGCATACTTTGGATTAAATTTGGCCGAACCACCAAGATCAACACTCTAACCCCAGCGGCATAGGCGTCCATGACACTAAAATGCAATAAAGTCCGTTCGGTGCTACCGAGCATCGCCAGCTGTTTATCACCGCCAAATCGACTGCCCAACCCAGCAGCAAGCACTACTAAGACAGGAGTATTGCCTGCACGCATCATTGTTCGCACCATCCAACACTGCAAAAGTGCCCATAATACCCGCTGCGACTATCGACTGACCAGCCATAAAAAAGCCCGGCATCAATTGCCAGGCTAAATTTTAAGCCACCAATGTGGCACGGGTTGCTGCTACTGCGCACCCAACTTCAGAAAAAACTCTAGGCTGAACATCAACCTACTGCAATGTTGTTGACCTCGACCTGCCAACGGCTTACAACGCTGCGGTTAAAATCTGTCTTGAGACATCAAGTGTGATATCACCATGCTCACCGAGCTTAAACATGCCGTGTTGTTCCAACTTGGCCATTAATGCATCGACTGCATCGGCTTGAATGCCGTAATCGGCCATCCGCGTTGGCACGCCCATGTGCTCAAAAAAAGCGCGGGTATGGGCAATGGTTTCGTCGATTAAACGCTCTTCGTCGTGATGCTGCAGGTTAAACACCCGCTGACCATATTGGATGAGCTTGGCGCGTTTTTGCGTGCGTTGTTGTTGTAGCAGCGCCGGTAACACAATGGCCAATGTTTGCGCATGATCCAGTGCATAGAGCGCCGTCAGTTCATGGCCAATCATATGTGTGGCCCAATCTTGTGGCACGCCTTGGCCAATCAAACCATTAAGCGCCATAGTGGCCGCCCACATCACATTGGCGCGCACGTCGTAATTTTGCGGATCTTTAAGTGCCAATGGCCCCTGCTCGAGCAGCGTCAACAATAAACCTTCGGCGAAACGATCTTGCACCGCGCCATTCACCGGATAGGTCATGTACTGTTCCATCACATGGACAAAAGCATCCACCACCCCATTGGCCACTTGCTTTGGCGGTAGGCTGAACGTCACAGTCGGATCTAAAATGGCAAATTGCGGATACACCAGCGGGCTAGCGAACGACAGTTTTTCTTGGGTGCTGTAACGAGTCACCACTGAGTTGCCGTTACTTTCAGTCCCGGTAGCCGGCAGCGTTAATACACAACCTAATGGCAGCGCTTTGGTCACTGGCGCTCGCTTGGCCAGAATGTCCCATGGATCGCCTACAAACAGTGCCGCTGCCGCAATAAACTTGGTGCCATCAACCACACTGCCACCACCGACCGGCAGCAAATAGGTAATATTTTCTTTTTTTACAATGTCGACCGCTTTTAACAAAGTTTCAAAAGATGGATTCGGTTCAATGCCAGAGAATTCAACAATATCAAAACCATCTAATGCTTTGATCACCTGCTGATACACCCCATTGTGTTTGATGGAGCCACCACCATAGGTCAATAACACTTTGGCACCTTTGGGGACTAAAGCTGCTAATTGACTGATTTGACCTTCGCCAAACACAATGCGGGTAGGATTTTGATAAGAAAAATTAAACATATAAACTCCGCTAAATGAAGTAACTGGTTGGCGCTGTTACGATTGCTCGATAGCTGTTGGATCAGCACTGCCGCCGACCATTTCGGGCACAGGTTTTGGATATGGCGTTTATTTAAAGAAAAACAACCGCTCTGCCTCAGGATTGGGTAAATTGCTGCAGGGCGAATACAACGTTATGCGGTGCGCGATAAATCAAGCCTTGAACGCATTCGCTTGGTAAATCCGCGACAATAGGTGTTGGTTGCTTAAAATGAAGCATGGCCAAGAAAGTCATTTGACAGGACTTCTGGACGTCTATATATTCCGCAACCTTAGATGCAAAACGCTACCGCTGGCTTTGCCGTCAAAGACCCATTTGCACGGCCAGCATCAGCTACTTTCGCCAGCAGTTTTTTGGAGTAAATACATGAATCGAGTGAAACAACAGCAGGCAAAATTATCGTTATTGCCGTTATTGCTGTTTGTATTGTTGTTTTTAGGTACTGGTTTATACCTGCAAAGCCAAGGTGTAGCTTATGCGTTTTATCAATTACCAGGCCCAGTAGCTATCATTCCGGCCTTGGTGTTAGCGGTCTGGCTGAACCGGACACCGCTAAGCCAATCTATTGATTTAATGGTGAAAGGCGCTGGCAATAGCAATATTATTACCATGTGTATCATCTATTTACTGGCCGGCGCTTTTGCCGCCGTGGCGCAAGCAACCGGTGGTGTTGATGCGATGGTCAATGCCGGCTTAAGCTTGGTCAGTGCCGATTGGATTTTACCTGGGCTATTTGTGATCTCGGCGTTAGTGGCCACCGCGATGGGCACCTCGATGGGCACTATTGGCGCCTTAGCGCCGATTGCCGCCGGCCTTGCCCAGCAAGCCGGTTTAGAACCGGCGTTGGTGGCGGGTGTGTTGCTAAGCGGTGCCATGTTCGGCGACAACCTATCGATTATCTCAGATACCACTATTGCAGCAACCAAAACCCAGGGTGCTGAAATTAAAGATAAATTTCGAGAAAACTTAAAAATAGCGTTACCGGCCGCAGTGCTGACTTTTATGCTTTTTGCCTTATTAACCGAAACAAGTACCACCATCACCGTACAACCATTCAGTTGGAGCGGCGTGTTGCCCTATGCGGCCATCCTGATCCTGGCAGTCGCCGGCATGAATGTATTTGCCGTGCTCCTGCTCGGTATTGTGTTAGCGGCGTTACAAGGCGCCGTATTGGCGGATTATCAGTTAGCCAACCTTGGCAAAGATATTTTTAAAGGTTTTGGCAATATGCAGGAAATTTTCCTGCTCTCGATGTTTGTTGGTGCGCTGGGTGAGTTTCTTAAACAACAAGGTGGCCTCGACTGGATTGCGTCGCATATCAATCAACTGGCTGACAAATTAGCCCTCGCGGGTAATAAAGCGCAGCAACTGGCGATTGCCGCCTTGGTCTTTCTGACCAACCTTTGTATTGCCAATAATACCGTGGCGATTGTGATCACCGCCGATGTTAGTAAAGATCTGGCTGAACATCACGGCATCAGCCCCAAACGCAGCGCTAGTTTGCTGGATATTTTCTCCTGTATCAGCCAAGGCATGGTGCCCTATGGCGCTCAGGCGCTGCTACTTGGCGCCAGTTTTGGTCTATCGCCTTGGGATGTGGTGACACAAAGTTATTACTGTTTTATTTTGGCGTTTGTGGCGCTGGCTGTGGTGGTATTTGGACGCAAGTAATTGCCTGACAGGCGCAGGCTTTGCGCCTTTTCTGCTTTTACCTAAAGCTCATGGCTTTAAATCATGACTCTATATAGTTTTTTTGGCAACGACCTTGTTGCATGGGTTTCGCCAAAGGCGAGTATTCTGGGCAACGACCTTGTTGCATAGGTTTCGCCAAAGGCGAGTTACTTATTTTGCTTCGCCAAAATAAGTAACCAACAAAAGGCGCCCCCGGATCGCTCGAAAGCCCGCAATAAAATCAACAGTTTGAGGCGCCGACAAAACTCGCGGTTCGCTACCGTCGAACCACTCAGACAGGTTGTCGGCTTAAAACCTCAAACCGTCGATTTTAAAGCGGCTCGCTTTACGGGGACTAAGAGCATTTTTGCCAACAGTCACTTTGAGCGAAAAGCGGAAATGAAGCACGCAGCAAAACCTGACTCAAAGGGTTATTTTGACAAGTTGTAAAGTTCGTCAACATCAATTTTCTTGTAGTCTTCTTTTAAGCGCTGATATATCAAATCAAGCTTTAGTTCGACGCGCATAATTACATGCACTATTAGTCGTCTATGGGCACATATGGCTTCAGGTGTTGGAGAAAAAACTATATCTCTTGATAGATAAAAACCGTGCTTTTCTTTACCTTTCGATTCAGGAATTAAAGCAAGTCTCAATTCATATTTGTCACTTTCAGAATTCCCTGCATGAGCTGAGAAGTTGTTACGCTCATTTATTAAATAAGTATGATGCTCTTTGAAGTCTGTGGTATCACCATTAAAAATGGCTTTTACATCAAGTTGTGTACCACGCCCCATATTTGAATCTGCAAAGCATCTACCATATTTAGTTATACACGACTCCCACAACGCATTTTGCAAAATAGGATCAATTATACATTTGCTTTCTAATACATCGAGGATCTGAATACAGGTATTTAGATCTCTTTTGATGATTTCATGCCCTAGAAGTCTTTTTGCTGTTTTACCTTCAACGGAAACATAAGGACATATCTCCCCTTCGAACTCAACTGTCACTTCAGTTCGAATTATTCTACCTTTTTCGTCAACTACCGGAATGGTTACAATATTCATTTACACTCGTTATTTATGCCAACGACTACGGGTTTTCCATTTCGCCACTATCTTATTACCAAAGTTGTACAGCAATAACATAATTGCAGAGTGGCTCTTCAGCCCCGTAAAGCGAGCCGGGGGTTTGGCCGGTTTTGAGGTTTTAAGACTGCGCACTGTTTGAGCGATTTGACGTTAGCAAATCGCGAGTTTGCGCAGTTGCCTCAAAATCGAGACAAACTGCCGGGCTTTCGAGCGATCAGGGGTCGCCTTTTCTTTGGTTTCTTTCTTTTGGCGAAGCAAAAGAAAGAAACTCGCCATCGGCGAAACGCTTTTTAAAACAGCAGCTTTCTGCAAAGTTAAAAGTACTAGCCAATCACCAAAAAGGCGACAACTGCGCCAAACAGTTATTTATTACAACGGGGCAATGCCCCCTGCGCCTGCCGGGCTTGGTAAGCCGCCAAAGCTGCTGGCATATCTTGCTGCAATTTTCGAATGCGATTTTCCGGCACCGGGTGGCTGGACAAAATTTGTGGGGTGCCGCCGCTACCTTGTTTGGCCATGTTTTGCCATAACTGTACCGACTGCTCCGGCGCAAAACCGGCTTTGGCCATTAAATCTAAACCAATCACATCAGCCTCGGTTTCATGCACCCGGCTAAATGGCAGCACTAAACCAACCTGTGCGCCCAAGCCAAAAGCGCTAGAAAGCTCCGCTTTGTATTGGGTGTTCATTGCGCTAAGTGCCACATCAGCCACACCTAAAGTCGCCTGAATCGCCTGATTGCTCGATAATCGCTCGTTAGAATGGCCGGACATCACATGGGCAATTTCGTGACCAATCACCGCCGCCAGTTGATGTTGGTTTTCTGCCACTAACAACAAGCCTGTGTATACGCCAATTTTGCCGCCTGGCAGCGCAAAGGCGTTTACTTGATCACTTTCAAACACCACCACTTCCCAAGGGTTGGCTTGATACTTTTGTGGCGTGGCTTTTAATACTGCTTGCGCCACACACTGCACATACTGATTGGTTTTTTTATCTTTGCTGATCGGCGTATTGGCTTTGAGCTCTTCAAAGGTTTGAATACCCATTTTACTCACCTGGGTATTATCAAATAGCATCAGCTGTGGCCGACCGGTCGGTGATTCAGCACAAGACGATAGTACCAAAGCGCAAAGACCGCTCAAGGCCAGATGCGGCAATTTAAGGCGGATTGATTTGAACATCAGCTTTCCTTTTTCAGTTCGATGATTACGTCCGACAACGGGTAGTCTAAAACAACGACTTGATAGTATAACGCTCAAAACAACACCGCCAGCAAGCGCTGGCGGTGTTGTTTTGAGTTAACCGGTTAAATCATCAAAGAACTTTTTTACACCATCAAAAAAGCCTTTTGATTTTGGCCGATGTTTCGCCTCGCTTTCACCACCCCAACTCTCATCGAGTTGACGCAGTAAGTCTTTTTGTTTGTCTGATAAGTTCACTGGCGTTTCGACCACCACTTTACAAACTAAATCACCGACACCGCCACCGCGTACCGATTGCACGCCTTTGCCACGCAAACGGAACATTTTTTCGGTTTGGGTTTCGGCCGGGATCTTCAGCTTCACTCGACCATCGAGGGTCGGCACGTCAATGTCACCACCTAAAGCGGCAATACTGAAACTGATTGGCACATCACAAGACAAGTTATTGCCATCACGGACAAATATTGGATGGTCTTTAACATGGACTTGCACATACAAATCACCTGCTGGTGCCCCATGCAGCCCGGCTTCACCTTCACCGGTTAACCGAATGCGGTCGCCAGTATCAACACCGGCCGGAATCTTCACTGCCAGCGTTTTGGTTTTTTCAACACGGCCGTCGCCATGACATTTACTGCATGGATCGGCAATAATTTTACCGCGACCACTACAGGTCGGACAGGTTTGCTGCACGGCGAAGAAACCTTGGCGCATCGTGACCTGACCTGCGCCATGGCAAGTTGGACAAGATTTCGCTTGGGTGCCTTTTTTGGCACCTGAACCATCACAGCTGTCACAGCCGACCCAGGTGGGTACCTTGATGTCGACTGACTTACCACGGACCGCGTCTTCTAAATTCATTTCTAGGTTGTAGCGTAAATCTGAGCCACGCTGTGCACGTGACTGACCACCACCACGGCGGCCACCCCCAAAGATATCGCCGAACACGTCGCCGAAGATATCGCCGAAGTCGGCACTACCGCCGCCAGCACCACGATTCGGGTCAACGCCGGCATGGCCGTATTGATCATAAGCACCACGCTTTTGATCATCCGATAACACTTCGTAGGCTTCTTGCAGTTCTTTAAACTTTTCTTCCAATGCTTTATCACCCTTGGTACGGTCCGGGTGATATTTCATTGCGAGGCGTTTATAAGCCTTTTTAATTTCTTTGTCGTCGGCGCCTTTAGCGACACCAAGCACTTCATAATAATCACGCTTTGACATAATGCTGCTTCATGTTGGGTGAGCGGATAGACAAGCGACCGCAAAAGCGGTCGCTACATCGTCAAGCCAGTAGAAGTCGCATCTTAAAGATACGGCCCCGCCTGAACAATGATTATTTGTCTTTTACTTCTTCAAACTCGGCGTCAACGACGTCGTCGCCAGCGTTTTTCGCGTTGTCAGCTGAACCTGGGTTGCCCTGTTCTGGCTGTGCTGCTGCTTGCAGTTTTTGTGCGGCCTGCATCAAAGTCTGAGTTTTAGCTTCGATTTCGGCTTTATCGCTGCCTTTAATCGCAGTTTCTAAAGCACTGATCGCCGCTTCAATCTCTTGTTTGTCGTTGGTCGCTAAATTAGTACCGGCTTCTTCAACTTGTTTGCGAGTGGCGTGAACCAGCGCATCAGCTTGATTGCGCGTTTGCACCATTTCTTCAAACTTTTTGTCTTCTTCTGCGTTTAACTCGGCATCACGAACCATCCGTTCCACTTCATCATCGGTTAAACCTGAAGATGATTTGATGGTGATTTTTTGCTCTTTGCCGGTGTCTTTATCTTTGGCAGAAACATGCAAAATACCATCGGCATCTAAATCGAAAGTCACTTCGATTTGTGGCTCGCCACGACGACCAGCACGAATACCTTCTAAGTTAAACTGACCCAAAGACTTGTTGGCCGCCGCTTGTTTGCGCTCGCCTTGCAGTACATGGATAGTCACTGCTGCTTGATTGTCATCAGCCGTCGAGAAAGTCTGTGACTTTTTCGTTGGAATGGTGGTGTTTTTCTCAATCAGCGCCGTCATCATGTTGCCCATCGTCTCAATACCTAACGACAATGGTGTCACATCTAATAACAACACGTCAGTGACATCACCTGACAGTACCGCACCTTGAATGGCCGCACCAACCGCAACCGCTTCATCCGGGTTGACGTCTTTGCGTGGCTCTTTGCCGAAGAACGCTGTTACCACTTCTTGTACTTTTGGCATCCGCGTTTGACCGCCGACCAAAATGATATCGTTGATGTCGCCAACTGATAGATCGGCATCTTTTAGCGCTTGTTTTAATGGCTCAATGGTACGAGCAATTAAATCTTCCACCAAAGATTCCAGCTTCGCGCGGGTGACTTTGATATTTAAGTGTTTTGGACCTGTCGCATCCGCCGTGATATACGGCAGATTCACTTCAGTTTGTGAAGCAGAAGACAGTTCAATCTTGGCTTTTTCGCCGGCTTCTTTTAACCTTTGCATCGCCAATGGGTCATGACGTAAGTCGATACCCTGCTCTTTTTTGAACTCGTCAACTAAGTAGTTAATGACGCGTGAGTCAAAATCTTCACCACCTAAGTGGGTGTCACCATTGGTGGATAACACTTCAAAAGTTTGCTCGCCATCAACATCATCAATTTCGATAATAGAGATATCAAAAGTACCGCCACCTAAGTCATAGACTGCAACTTTGGTGTCGCCTTTTTTCTTGTCCATACCGTATGCAAGTGCGGCAGCTGTTGGTTCGTTGATGATCCGACGAACTTCCAGACCCGCAATACGACCGGCATCTTTGGTTGCTTGTCGCTGTGCATCGTTAAAATACGCAGGAACAGTAATAACCGCTTCAGTCACTGGCTCGCCCAGATAATCTTCAGCTGTTTTCTTCATTTTTTTCAGCACTTCCGCAGAAATCTGCGGCGCTGCTAATTTTTTGCCTTTGACTTCAACCCATGCATCACCATTGTCGGCTTTGACAATTTGGTATGGCATGATTTTGATATCACGCTGCACTTCAGCGTCTTCAAAGCGACGGCCGATTAAACGTTTAATTGCAAACAAGGTGTTTTTCGGGTTGGTCACCGCCTGGCGTTTTGCCGGCTGGCCCACTAATACTTCGCCATCTTCAGCATAAGCAATGATAGAAGGCGTGGTACGGGTACCTTCAGCGTTCTCGATAACGCGAGGTTTGTCGCCGTCTAAAATGGCCACACAGCTGTTTGTTGTACCTAAGTCAATACCAATAATTCTGCCCATAACTGTACTCCGCTTTTGATTCTGAACAATGAAAATTGTGTTGACAGTTTAATGGGGCTAGTCCCTGATCGATTCAAGGTTATTCGAGCATTTTTTTTTGCTTTTTCGCATCTAAAGCGGTTTTTTTGGCCTTTGGCCGCAATTTTTCTACCCAATGGTGGTTAATTGCATAAAAGAGCGGTTCACTGCCAATGCGCGTTGTATCACCATGACAAAACCAATTCGCCTGAAATGGCGTAGCTCTGTATAATCTAGGTATCCGATTCTCGATTTTATTCAAGCAGGAACTTCACTCATGCCATTATTAGATAGCTTTACTGTTGATCACACAATTATGAAAGCGCCAGCAGTGCGCATTGCAAAAACCATGACGACGCCAAAAGGCGATGCAATTACCGTGTTTGATTTGCGCTTTTGCGTGCCTAATCAGGAAATTCTTTCAGAAAAAGGCATCCACACATTAGAACATTTGTTTGCTGGTTTTATGCGTGACCACTTAAACGGCAATGGCGTGGAAATTATTGATATTTCGCCGATGGGCTGTCGCACCGGCTTTTATATGAGCCTGATTGGCACGCCAGATGCTCAAACAGTGGCCGATAGCTGGCAAGCCGCAATGGCCGATGTACTCAAAGTACAACTGCAATCGGAAATTCCGGAATTAAACGTTTACCAATGTGGCACTTATGAAATGCATTCACTGGACGAAGCCAAGCAAATCGCCAAAAACATCATCGACCGAGGCGTGGGCGTCAATAAAAACGACGAGCTCAAACTCGCACCAGAGTTTTTAAAAGGGTAACAATCGCAAAATAACCAATGCCAGAGCTAGCTCTGGCTTTTTTTTACTCACATTCTGGCTTTATGCGGACAGTGCGGACAGTGCGGACAGTGCGGACAGTTTACGCCCGTTTGAGGTTATCGTGTAACATCTGGCGCAGCGCCGACGGTTGTTTGGCGCGAGTGGCCGACGTGGCGTAATAATTTGAGGTATCGTTTTTAACGCGGTTAAGAATAATACCGCCAATATTGACACCGGATTGCTCGAGCAACTCCATTTTGGCCGCGAAATCAACCAATGGTGTTTTTTTCACATCAACCACCAGCTCTAATTTCCCAACACATTTAGCCACCACCATCGCATCACTGACTGATAAAATCGGCGGACATTCAATAATGACGCGATCGTATTTCTTCGCCAGCACTTTGAGCACCGCATCAAAACGTGGCATCGACAAAAATAACAATGGGTTCATTGGCCGGATCCCAGACGACAGCACGTCAGCATTTAACTCTTTGCAATAAAACACACATTGTTCAAACGTATGGGTTTTCGCCAGTAAATTAGTTAAACCCGGCCGGTGCGGATTTTCGCCGAGCGCTTCGGCAATGGCTGGGAAGCGCAAGTCAGCATCAATCACAATAACCCGTTCCAGCTCAGAAAATGATTTCGCCAGTTGCAGACAAATACTGGATTTCCCTTCATTTGGCGAAATCGACGTTAATGCCAAAACACGCTGTGCACTTAAATTTTTATCAAGCAAGATATTGGTCCGAATGGAACGGATATATTCTTGATACAAGGTATATTGCTTGCCAGACTGGCGGATCACCGGCAACGCTTTATCAATACCTTTCACCCGAATTTGCGGCACCACGCCAATCAATTTGTAGCCAAAACGGGCAGCAATATGGCGATATTTTGAAGTGACATCGGCAAAAAAATGCAAACAAAGCACCAAGAACACCGCGCCAATAAAACCAATCAACAAGGCTGCGATGGACAATAACAACCGTTTTGGCCCAATGGGTGAAATGGGTACTGTGGCTGGGTCGACCACAATAATGCTCGATGTTTTATTGATATCCTTCATCAGTTCAGTTTCTTTCATTTTGTCTGACAAAGTATTGAGCAAATGTAAATTGGCCTGAATTTCCGCTTCTAGTTTTTTATGATCTTGTCCAACATTGACTAAACTTTCTAAATTGGCGGTGGCACTGGCTATTTTGCCTTCGACTTGCACTAACATCCGACGTAAATCACCCTGACGCACGGTATAGTTGTGGGTCAATTTATCGACTTCAGTTTTAAGTTGTTGTTTGCTGACTTCAATCTTTTTTGCGGCAGCAATATAACGTGGATGTTTGGGTAGATAATTTAACTTTAGCTGGGAAAACTCGGCTTGTTGCATCGACAATTGTTGTTGCAAGGCGGCGATTACCGGCACCGAGCTGACTTCCGGAATATTGCTTAATT
Source organism: Rheinheimera sp. (assembly GCA_037968955.1). GTDB lineage: Bacteria > Pseudomonadota > Gammaproteobacteria > Enterobacterales > Alteromonadaceae > Pararheinheimera. Next base: position 42,852 of record JBBKWN010000113.1, read on the forward strand.
CCTCAAAATCCTGCTGTAAAACGCTTACTTTGCCAAGTAAAATCGTGAGTTCCTGCAGTTGCCGATTAAACTCACGCCGCTCCAGAAACAGCTGCGCAATTTCTTGCTTCACCAACTCAACGTCACTGTTGATATCAATAATGTTATGCAGTTGACGAAAATGCTGCAGCTTATCTTCCGAGGCGGTAAATTTGTCTTTTACTTCATCGACTCGCTGCTTAATCCAATCACTGGCTTGATGACTGTGCTGTTGCATCAAATTACTTTGATACGCCATAAAACTATTCGCCACGAGATTAACAACTTCCGCGGTGATGTGAGGGTTGTGATGGCTAAATGTGATTTGTAATAAAGTCGTCTTGGGTACCGCTTGTACTGTCAAACTGCCCAGCAGCGCCTGTGCATCATCACGGCGTTGGTCATCAGGTAAACCTAGCTGTAAATCTGCCGGCAATTGCGACACCACATCTTTGGCGAACTGGGTCGATGTTAACAGTTTAATTTGGGTATCAAGCTCGTCCGTGCCGCTGCCTGCGCCGGGGATCAACGACTGCAACGGGTTTGATGCCAATACCCCTTTGACCATTAACGTGGTGGATGCCCGATACATGGAAGGCAGTTGCGACACCATCAAGGTGACCAACGTAAAGATACTGGTGGTAATGAGGAGGATCAGCCAGCGGCGAGCCGACAGAATAGCCAGAATGACGCTCAATTCAATAACGTCATTACCTTGTTGGGTCTGTCGCTGGCCGCTGTTTCCCATCTAAAAGAAACTCTTATCTATTTTAATAACGTCACCGGGCAAGATAATAGTATCGGATTTCGCAACAAACGTTGCTTTGTCGGCACCACGCTGAATATGCCATTGACTGCGCGACGCCCGATCAAGTAACCCACCCGACAAAGCGATTGCTTGCTCTAAGGTAATATCAGGTTGATAAGGGTAACTACCTGGGCTGCGCACTTCGCCATAGATAAAAAATGGCCGATAACTATCGACCGTAATCGAGACGCTTGGCGCCACTAGATAACCATCTCGCAGTAATTGTTCTAAATGCAGTTTGGCGCTTTGTTGTGTTAGACCGGTCATTTTGACGCTGCCAAGCAGCGGCATGTCAATAAAACCTTGTTGGCTAATTTCGGCCGTGACCGACAAATCAGCTTCCTGATACACGCTGATTTTAATGGTGTCGCCAGGGCCAAACATATAACTTTGTAAGGTAGCAGGCGTCAGCTCTGCGGGCGCCTCAGCACTACAGCAAGCACAAAATAACCAAAGGGCTACCGTGAGCAGTTTTACCATAGCCAACTCAACTGCCAGAACACTTCACGACGATTGCGTAAAAGTTCGACGCTATCGTCCTGCCCAAACCAAGCCATGCTCAGCTGGCTTTGCCATTGTTGATTCAGCTGCCAATCCCAACCGAGCGTGAACTCCGACCGTTTACGGTGCAACAATTGCTCATCTAACCGAGATCCTTTGCGCCCTAGCAGCAACTTAAACCGATGCGGATCGCTCAGCGCATACTGAAGCTGCGCCTGATACAGCGTATCAAGTTGGCTGATGCTATCGCTGGCATACGACAACACGGACAACCGGTGACTTCGCAGGATGAGTTGCCATGAATCAGATAATTGCCACAAATTTTCGACTTGCCAGAAGTAACCAGCAGTTTTGACACCGCGACTATCTCGTTGAAACCGCCCAGCCAATACACTGAGCTGCTGCGAGCCGCTCCATTGCTGTAAAAAACCAGCACCGATTTGTTGCAAATCAGTGTCTACTTGTAGTTGTTGTTCTTGCCGCACTTCGGCATTCACTAATATCGAGCTGTTTTCACTAATGCGGTGGCCATAATTAAGTGCCAGAAAATCGGAATCTAGTTGGTTTAAATTGTCGCTGGATTGCCATGGCTGTTGCGTCGTGTCCGACTGTAGCCGATTGCGTTCGGTGCCAAGTCGCAATGCCAGATTTTGCCGATCCGGCTGCCGACCCAGCTGTAACGCCATGGCCACACGCTGTTGTTCACTGCGAATATTACTGTAAAGGGCTGGGTCTAAAAACTCAGCACTGTGGCTACCTGCTACAAGCTGTTGTCGTTGCCACTGACTTTCGAAAGTGACGTCGGCCGCTTCTGCCAAAAATAGTTTCAATGCGGGTGCAAACAGATAGTCCTGATCATTCAGCGAACTATGATCGCGGTAATGGCGACTGCTGATTTTTGCTGGCAAATACACAGCAAAACCTTCATAAAGGCCCAGCCAGTCATATTGAAGATCTAACAAAAGGTACTGCGCAGATTCAGTATCAACAGCAGCATTATATAAGTTGTTCGTTTGATTTAACCCAACAGTGGTTTGGAAATCATTTTTAGCTTGGTTCCAATCACTGGCAGCTGAAGCGCTGCTTGTCCCGAAAAAAAACGTTGAAAGTGCAAATATATACGGCCTGAACATCAGTTTCACTCTTGAAAAATAAAATATCCCTATTTTTACTTTTATTTTTCCCTTAGCTGCATGGTAAAGGAGAACGCAGAAAAATTAAAGGGTTTAACAACTTTCCTACCACCTAGGATCGGCATTAGCTGGATTTTGCGGGCAAATACATAATTCAGTTGGTCAACTTGTTGTTGTGACGCATTTGGAGAATAATCTATGCAGGAACCATCAGTCGCAAGGAATAAACGTATGGCAGGGTCAATGTGCTGGATGCTGGCGCTGTGCATATTTGCATTTCCAGTAATTGCCACAGAGAAACTTAAATTTGTACTGTATTATCCGCAAATTCCGCCCTATATGTATCAAGAAGCAGGCTCACAAAAAGTGGTGGGCTTAATACCCGATTTGATTGAAGATTTTTTTCGCCAAGAACAAATTGAGATCGAGTTTATTCTCGATAACCGCCGCGGTGCTGAGCGCCGTCTCTACAATGGCGATGTTGATGCCATGATGCTCGCGCCGGAATGGGCGGTATACCCGGCAAAGTTGATTTTTTCCGAACCGGTCCTCGTGCATCGTGATTACCTTTTTGCGCTGCAACCTTTTACGCCGGACAGCACGCCGGAACAGTGGCTCACCAACAAAAAAGTCTGTACCCGGCAATTTTATGTGTATGAGGCGCTGGAACCTTATTTTCAAAAAAACGGTACACAACGGATAGATTCATCCAGTGAACTGGCGCAATTGCGTATGCTGCAAAGTGGTCGTTGTGATTATGCCTATTTGAATGAACACGTGGCAAAATGGATTGCACTGCATCAACTGCCTGATGGCACACTGCATCAGTCACCCGGTGGTTTTAGCATGATCGGACTTACCATCGCATTTCACCCGCGCTGGCAGGCCTATTTACCTGGTTTAAATCAATCGCTGCAAAAGGCGCGCGCGCTAGGACTTATTGAGGAAAAACTGCGGTGGTATATCAAAAAGCCAGACTAAACGATGAATCAGTCTGGCTCCTTGCTTGCTGACAGGCCGATCTAGATTTTAAACTGCGCGACGACCTGCTTGAGCTCAGTCGCCGAGCCATCCAGTTGTTTCGCTTCCTGCGTTAATTCCAGTGCGTGACTGGCGGTGTTATCAATCAACGCCGTGATTGAATGTAAACTTTGATTAATATCTTCCGCCACAATAGTTTGTTGCTCCGTCGCCACTGCAATTTGTGTGCTCTGATCCTGCACCACCACAATCGCTTTACTAATGGCCGCTAGGGCCTGCTGCATCGAATGTGCGCGACCGGCACTGACTTCAGTTTGGCTACGACCGCGCTCCATCACCTCTTCCGCCTGCTTGGCAATCTGCTGCAATTTTTCGACCATTCGGCGAATATCATCAGTGCTTTCGCGGGTGCGGCCGGCTAACGATCTCACCTCATCGGCCACCACCGCAAAACCGCGACCTTGTTCACCGGCTCGCGCCGCTTCAATAGCGGCATTGAGCGCCAGCAAGTTGGTTTGTTCGGCGATACCTTTAATCACATCGACCACGGTGCCGATGCTCTCCGACTCTTTGGCCAGTCCCATCACTACTTGCACCGCTTCCACCATTCGACTATCCAGCTGATTCATATCAAGCACAGCGAGTTCTGATAGTTTAAAACCGTCTTGCCCCTGCTGCTGGGCGAACGCCGCCGCATCACTGGTTGACTGTGCGTTATGACTAATTTCTTGTACTGTGGCCGCCATTTCAGTCACCGCCGCCGACAGGGCGTCGATCTGTTGTTTGCCGTGCTGGATTTCCTGATTGGTCAAACCAACCACCTGATTGAGGTGCTGGCTAGAACTTTGCACCTGATGCGCTTGTTCTCTAGTTAGTTGCAACGAACGGCGTAATTTGCCAACAAAGGTATTAAAGTGTCCGGCCAAAGCCCCTACTTCGTCTTGTTGTTTGATCTCAATTGTGTGCGTTAAATCACCATCGCCACTGGCAATATCATGCATCGCTTCGGTCAATTTAATCAGTGGCCTGGTAATCAAGCGTGTACTCAACAAAATGGCGACCGTAATGACCGTCAACATCAATAAGGTACTTAATAGCGCCAAGTTGATGGCCGACTGGATTGGGCCGTCGATTAATTTTGCCGGCACCATCACGCCAACCAGCCAGGCCATTTTCGGAAAGTCTAGCTGCACAGGTTGATACGAAACGTAATAGTCCTGCCCTTGAAACTTGATCGGCGAAAAACCGGCGGTGCCTTGCTGAGCGGCGATGGCGACGTCCTTAAAGCCATGGCTGTCTTTCACTTTTTGATCAAACTCGGCAATGGCATCATTTGCTTTAATCACCAGCCCATTTTGTTGCGGGAAATGCACAATATTCCCTTTACCGTCTAGTAAAAAAGGAATGCCCTCACCTTGATAGCGAATGGAGTCAACTTTATCACCCACTTTATTCAGGTGCAGGTCAACACCCCCTACCCCAAGCAATTTGCCATCAGCTAAATAAACCGGGCCTTCCACCACAGCCGATACAATGCCCGTCGTCAAATCAGGCGAAGGAGAGCCGACAAAAAATTGGTTGTGCTGCATCGTTTCTTGATACCAAGGTCGCTGCGTCGCGAAATACCCTTTATCGATCTTGCCAGCATCTGGACCTTCGGTTGCAACTCCGGTGCGAGCATCTTCCCGAAAGTACTCAGCGGAACGGTCTAATGCAAAAAACGCTGACAAAATCGCATCATCACTACTACTGATGGTTTTAAAAGTATGATTAATTTCGTGATAACCTGGCAGCCCTTTTAATTCGGTGCCACGGCCAGGATATCCCACAAACCATTGCTGAAATTGTGGACTGTGCAAAAATGTACGGGCGACTTGGGCGTACTCAGCGAAAAACTGCTCCACGGACACCGCCTCCTTTTGCATCAAACTATTGACTTCCGCTTCTACCTGCGCCCGAGTTTGTGTTGCCAAATGACTCACTACCAGCACCGCAGCCAGCATAAATAACACGGCCGTAGAACCTCCGACCATAAGTAATATTTTATGTTTTATTGATGTTATTTTTTTATACAACATAAGACCCCCAAAAAGTTGCCACCCCATAACAACATAACCACTCACAGAAATCTAGCGCCTTGCCGATGACAACGCTGTTGCCATCATCAATTAAAACGTAATGATTTAGCGCACAATTTGCTCCAAAAATACGGTGCATAAACAACAAGCATTGCTGCGTTGCTATTTATGCATGCAGCACGGGAAAAGACGGCGCTGGCGCTGCCCCCAATAGTTCACTAACAAAGGTTTATGAGCAAAGGTTTATGCAAAAAGGTTCACTGAGAAAAGTGTATACGCTTGCAGGCCATCACGGCCGCTCAAAATTCTGCTTGAGCAGAAAAAGCGCGAAGCGACCATCAACGGGCATTTGATATTCACAGTTGTATCGAAGGAGGATTCGCAGGAAAACACTGTACTGCAAGGTTTGCGCACGGCTTGATTACAGAGGGGCTGTTTTTGGTGTTCGCTTTTGTCGCAAACTAGTCAGCGCAGAACTTCGGGTACACCACAAGTAACACCACAAGGAACAGCACGGCCAGCACAGGACAAGCGCAGCTATCTGAATTTTCACCCTATGGTAAAAAGCAAAAAACCTGCTCAAGGCAGGTTTAATGGTGGACGCAGGAGGATTCGAACCTCCGACCGCTCGGTTCGTAGCCGAGTACTCTATCCAGCTGAGCTATGCATCCG
>JBBKWN010000114.1:0-30207 GCA_037968955.1 Rheinheimera sp.
CTAGTCTCGCTTTTCTCGGGTTCGGTCTTGTTGCTATGGCTAGTATACGCCGCAAAAAAAGTGTGATTGTTAACTAATTTTAACTGAGAGTTATAATTAGCGATTTAATTAGTCGACAAAGCCTCCTTAAAAAGGAGGCTTTGTCGTTTTTGAGGTGGCGATCCATACCAAAAAATCTCTAATGGCTATTTACCACTTGAACGCCGTCATCCCAGAAACCAACGGGGTCGGAAACCAATAGGGTCGCGTCTTGCCTTTTCATCATTCGCTTAAGTCTGCTCACTTTTACATGTGATTGACCGAGCGGAATTGATGGGTTCCCAAATTGAGGTTCGTCCTGTGCTAGTTATCGCGTTTATTTAGCATGGGCGTTACAGAATTTAACTGTTCAAAGTTACACCCGCGGAAGTCAAAAAGGGGCTTATTTGGGCGAACTGGCGCCCCGGGTGCAGGGCAGATGCACATCGTTTTGTTATAAAGATTCGAGCTGATAATTCCCATCTTTGAACGCCGCCGCCAGTTCAAAAGATCGCTCAGTTACTTGCTGCCAATAGGTCATCCGAGCTTCATCGGTCATGGTCGAAAAATCAGTGCGATCTGGAATTTTGCCATAAGGTAGCGATTGCACCCAATGTGCACTGGGACACAATAAAACAACATTACTCAGATTTTTTGCTTTGGCTCGTCGCCAGCGCAGCGATTTATCAAACCAGCCAGGGCTTAAGTAGGGGTAAAAATGCGGATAAAGTACCAAACCTTTGCTGCTAAATGGCCAGTCGAAATGGTAATCGGTAATGCCGCCATCGACAAAGTGTCCATCACCAGCGCCCGGAATATGCCGCACCGGTTCAATCACCAACGGAATAGCACCAGAGGCCAATAGCGCCGGTTTGAGATTGGCCGTGGTTAAGCCGATCCTTTCGGTTGGCAAATCCGTTACATGGGCAAATGCAGTAGAGTTCGGTTGCTGAAACAAATAACGTTGATAAAACAGTCCCAAAGATTTGCGACTAACTAGATTGGCGGCGGCCGTTAAGGTTAACGTGCCAAGCTGCGCTGCTTTGCTTTGACCACTATTGAGCTTGCGTGACCTTGCCACAATAAAATTCAGTCGAAATATCGGGTTATCAATCACTTGTTGCACATGTGCAGCTGTTGGGAATACCGCATCCATCACCAATGCTGATGTCGCTGTTATTTGCGCGATGTTGGCGTCTTTGGCATAACATAACGTGCGATAAGCATCACAAAAGCGTTGTGACGCTGCGCCCGGATCGGCTTGTGCGTAACAGCCAAAACGCCAAGCGCCAGCGGAACTGCCTAACAATTGCAGTGGTTTTTGCCGATTTTTGAAAAACTCGGTGGCTAAATACTGATCTAGGCCGAACAAGCAAAACCATTTCGGACCGCCACTGGCGCCGACCAAAATGTCAATATCATCGCTTGTTAAGCCATGTTGCTGAATATGTCGCAGGGCCTGTGCCCCGGCTTTAACTACAAGTGGTGATGGCAACGCTTTGTCCTTCAGCGATAAAAGAGAAAACGGTAACGGCAGCGGTTACGACAAACCGCGACCATATAACCGTTGGTACATTCGTTCCGCATATTCGTCGGTCATGCCAGCGATATAATCACAAATGGCTCGGTTGCCGAGCTGTTGGCTGGATAAATCGCGCCAACGCTGCTGAGTATTAAAAGGCAGCAGCCGCTCAGGCTCTTGAACAAAGGCTTCAAATAACGCTTGTACGATGGTTTGCCCACGAAATTCCAGCTGTTGTAAGCTTGGGTGCAAAATCACATGCCGATACACAAAAGACTTTAACAACTGCAAAATGTTTTGTTCTGCTAACGGCAGCGCCGCATTGTAGCGGATCAGTGGCTCTGCGGCTTGCGGTAAACTTTGTTGCCAATTGACACTGGTGATCAAGCGGTTGACTAGCGCGCCAATTGCATCTTTACGAACATGATGTTGCGCGCTAAATAGTTTTTCTCCAACACCAGCCAAAAATTGGACTGCCGCCGGTTGCCAGTCGCTGGTGTGTTTGGCCAGCTCGTCCAACCAAAGCTCACGCTGTACCGTGCCGGTAACTACCGCATCTTCCAGATCATGCACACCATAAGCGATGTCGTCGGCTAACTCCATAATCGACGCATCAAGTGATTTATAGCGGGATTTTTGAAACGGTGGCTGCGCTAAGTTATCGATTGTTTGGAATTGCGCGCGATCGGTTGGCGACAAGGGTTGCAAAATCCACTGCAGTAAATCGCTATCTTCGCGATAAATCGCTTTGCACGGTTTACTCTTGCGGCAGTTGCCGTCAGGCGCAGTATCTGCAACAGCCAGCGGTTGCAGCACCGGATATTTTAATAAACCAAGTAAGGTTCGGCGGCTTAAATTCATGCCCCCTTCGGCGGTATAGGGTTCAAGTTTACCGACGATGCGCAAGGTCTGGCCATTGCCTTCAAAACCGCCGTGATTGCGCATGCAATGATGCAATGCATACTCACCCCCATGACCAAAAGGCGGGTGACCAATATCGTGTGCCAGGCATAAGGCGTCCATCAGACTATCGGCCGGCAGTAGTTGCGCCAATTCGGCGGTTGGCGCATTTCGTTGCAGCTGAGCAACCAAGGCGGTGCCGATTTGGGCCGCTTCCAGTGAGTGGGTGAGGCGGGTGCGGTAAAAATCGTTTTGACCCACCCCCATGATTTGGGTTTTTGCCTGTAATCGCCGAAAAGCTGCGCTATGTAAAATGCGCGCTTTATCACGTTGCCACGCCGTACGGTGATCTTGCGGCCGTTCACTTTGATCCGGCTGCCGGCGTTGTTGCCAAATAGACATAACTGTTCTCGACATCATGGTTTTGATATTGCTGTGTGCAGAATCCTACGCGAAAAAGTGCTGGCAGGCGAGAGAGCGAGAGCGGCGAAGTGCTCGGCGCCGATAAAAATTATGACCCGCAAGGCTAGACAAAGTAGTTACGGTTACTGTATAAATAAACAGTATCGTGGTGTATATCCAACTAAAGTGAGAAAAGCTATGGCTGTCATCGTAAAATATGTGATTGAACGCAACGGGGTTGAGAAAATGACTTTTGCTGCCAAAACTGAAGCAGATGCTTATGACAAAATGCTCGATATTGCCGATGAGTTGTTTGTGATGCTGGGGCAAAGCAAACTACTGGCGGATGAAGCGCAGCAGGAATCACTGGCGCTTTATTTGGCACAAAATAAAGACGAAATTTTACAAGCTCTAGGCGCAAAAGCTAAAGTAGCTAAAAAAGAAAAAGCGCCGGAAGTGGTTGTTGCTGCCGCGACGAAGGCCTCGGTCGATAAGGTGCTGGAGCCTACAACACCAGCACTTTCGGCAAAACAAGCGGCGGCGAAAGAGCTGATTATTGTGCGTGATGAAGACGATCCGGTACTTGACCGCTCTGCTGCATAACACTGCGTTGTGATGACTGCATTGTGATGACTGCATTGTGATGACAGTGTTGTGATGACAGTTGGTATGTTTGTTGACAACCATACCAACTGTTAGCTTTACCAGCATTCGGTTGTTTGCGAACTGTCTTCAAAGCTCAAAGTCGGCCGTTCATGTTCACCTGCGCTGAGCAAAAGGCGCAGCTGAGTTACATTGCAGGCGCCTAAATTTTCATGACGAACTGCTATTACCAACTGCTATTACCAACTCCTGTTACGAACTTCTATACCGAACTTTCATGACTTAGCCGAATCGTCTTTGTTGGCCGCTGATATTTCGGCCGGCCAGCCAGATTTCAGATGTAAATCGCGTTGTGGAAATGGCATCGAAATGTGATTCGCTTTAAAAGCGCGCCAAATAGCCAAATTAATTTCTGATTTGACCGACGCCGTCCCATTTTCCATATCGGCAATCCAAACCCGCAACTGCAGATTGATGCCGTTTTCGCCAAATTCCATCAGTCGTACCGAGGGCTCGGGCAATGTTAGCACTCGTGGTGAGGCATTCGCACATTTCATCATCAGTGCCATCGCCAGTTCTGGGTCATCGTGATAACTGATTGAAACTTTTACTTCTAGCCGAACATTCGGATCGGCGTAGCTCCAGTTGATCACTTCAGTGGTAATTAGGTTTTCATTAGGAATTAAGGTGTCGACACCTTGACGGTTTCGAAGGACGACATATCGGGCATTTAACTGCTCCACCCAGCCAAATTTGTCGCCGACCGTGATAATGTCGCCAGGTTTAATCGAGCGGTCAAACACCAGAATAAAACCGCTGATAAAGTTTGACGCAATTCGTTGTAAGCCAAACCCCAGACCAACACCCAAAGCGCCGCCGAAAATCGCCAATGAACTTAAGTTAATACCCACAGCATTAAGCGCGAACAAAAAAGCCGATGTAATAAGGAAAAACTTGGCGAATTTACTGAGCCCGACTTGCATACTGGGGCTAATAAATCTAGAGTTTTTCATTTTCTGATTAATCACTTCTGCCAGCCATAACGCTAGCGTAAAGGCGAGGATGATAATCAGGATTAACTTAATCACCATTAACAGTGAAATACGGCTTTCACCAAAAGTAACGGCCAGTGCTTCAAGCAATTTTAATAACGGTGCCAGCCATCCCAATAAATGCAACACCATGGTTAACCAAATGGTGATCACCACAAAAGGTTCGGCGGACTTAATTAATGGGCTTGATGAAAACGCTTTGCGCAGGATATACACCAGCAGCCGAACCACGCCAAGTGCTAAGGCTACCGGTAACAACAAGTCTAGTAATTTGCTTGGTATTTTATTCGCTTCTAACGCCGCACTCGAAAGCCAGAACAACAAAGCCAAGGTCAGCGGCATCATGATCCGCTGCGAGCTTCGTAGCGCCACGTGTTTAAAGCCGGTTGGGTTATGTAGTGCAAGTTTGGTTTGAATAAAAGAATTAAATAACCATGCCAAGAGCAACGCGCCGGCAACCAATGCCAGTTGGATTAAAAAGTGGGGTTGGCCAATCAGGGTGAGTAGTGCTTGCCAAAGTTCATTGAGTTGTTTTGTCATGATGTTTTCTGATCCTGAATTGCCCAGCGGCAAAGCTTGTTGCAAATTTTGAAGCTAACCATAGCTGTAGTAAAAGGCCGGGGTTCGCGCCACTCGCGGTTGCAAAGGATGCACCGCTGGTTGGTTAATTTTCTGTTGGTTGCACGGCCGGTTTTTCAACTGGCTTGACGGTTGTCGGTAGCCGCAGTGTCAGTTGCTGCGTTAGCGCTTGTACTTTTTGTTGGGCTTGCAACAAAGTGCTACTCGCTGCTTTTTGCTCCGCTTGTGCTTGGGCTATCGCCGTGTTGGCACTCTCTTGTACCGAGCTGGCTTGTACCGAGCCGGTGCTGGCTTGGGTGAGCAATGCTTCGGCGGTTGCTATTTTGGCATCCGCTTGCTCTAACGCCATTTCTGCGGCCATTTCCTGCTCGGTGGCAGTTTTTAACTGGGTCTTGAGATCTTCGATGGACAGCTGGCTTGGCACCAAAACCGGTGGCAGTTGATTGCTGTCCGCTACCTTGGTCTCTGCCGCGGCTAGCGGGTTCAATTTGTCTTGTTGGGTGTTGATTGGTGTCCGGATCGGATCGGTCGCTTGTGCGACAACTTGTTGCTGTTTTTCAGCCAGTTGTTGTTTAACTTGCTGTCCGGCTGTTTGTTGTTCGAATTGCGCTGTAAGTTGTTCTGTATTGGCACCAGTGACGGCCTGTTGCGCGAATTCGGCTTGTTGGGTCGATAACCCAAGCTCGCTGGTGGCCGAGGCTGTCGCCGCTTCGGTGGCTGCTTTTGTCGCTTGTGTCACTGCCAGTTGTTTCACATCGCCACCTGTCGCAGCAGTTTTGGCAAGGGCGGCTTGCTGCTCGGATAAGCCAAGCGTGTCGGTGGCAGTTTGTGTCGCGGCTTCGCTGGCCTGTGTCAGTGCGAGTTGTTTTACGTCGCCACCGGTTGCTGCGGCTTTGGCAAGAGCCGCTTGATTTTCGGATAATCCTAAACTGTCGGTTGCAGTTTGTGTGGCAGCGTTCGTTGCCTGCGTGACCGCCAGTTGCTTGACATCACCGCCGGTCGCCGCAGTTGTTGCGAGCGCGGTTTGTTGCTCTGATAAACCAAGACTGGTGCCGGCAGTTGCGGCTGCTTTATTTACCGCCATTTTTTTCAATTTAACCGGATCGGTATAGTCGACTAATTGTGCCGGCCAGCTTGGAATAACTTTGGCTGCTTGCTGATTTAGCTGTTCGGCGAATACCAATGGCGCGCCGCCACTGACCAACAGCACTGCCATTTGGTTCGTTTCTGCGTTCCAGACAAAACCGGCTTTTTCTGCCAGTTGTGGTACCGGGGTATAGTTTGAAACCAGATAAAACAGCGGCCCTTCTTGCTGAATTTTATCTGCGGTGTTGAGCAGTGAAACTGCGGTGTCGTAGTTATCGCCTAACAAAGCCTGCAATCGGCCCTTAAGAAGCGGTTGTTCAAACAAATTTGCAGTTTTTGGGTCCAATCCGACAAGTGGTTTGAGCAATGCCCACATAAGTTGGCCTTGCGGTGAAAGTAATAACATCGGTGCCACACAGGCTGTTAAAGTGAGAATGAACGTCAGGCCAACAAGCCAAGTACGGTAGCGATGAATGAGATTTTTCAAACGGATTTTCCCAGCATGTCGATGGCAATAAATGGGTGATTTTCAGATTAACAAGGCTACCATAGCCGCTGGTTGTTCGACCAGAGTTGTGAGAGATTGCCGCATAGTATTTATCTGTGCCGCGCATAGGTTGCTGTAATTTTGGTATTGACCGAAAAGGATATCAGCACTCGCTGTGGTGCCATGCTAGTCGCCGCGGCCGAAAGCTGGATGCCAGTTGGTCCAGACCGGTTGCAAGCCAAGTTCGGTCAGCCGAGTCGCCATCTGCTTGGCACTACGATCATCATCGATGCTAAATTGCTGCAAGCTTTGTGGAGCCACTTGGTAGCCGCCAGGTTGCGTTTTTGACCCGGCGCTGATGCTGGTAATCATCAACGGCAATAATAAATCTCGCAGTTGTGCGCTTTCGCGGGTAGAGAGCGTTAAATCTACTTCTGGCGCCAGCAAACGAAAGGCGCAGTACAATTGCACCAGCTCAGGGTCGCTGACGGGAAAAGCACTGCGAATGCCACCACTGCATGGCCGCAGCCTTGGTAGGGCAATGCTAAATTGACTATAAGGATATTGCTGTTGCAGGTAACGCAGGTGTTGTGCCAGCAGCACAGCATCCAAACGCCAGTCGGCCAGGCCAAGTAAAATACCAAGGCCTATTTTATCGATACCCGCTGCAGCAATGCGGTCTGGACAATCAAGCCGCCATATCATGTCCATCTTGTTGCCTTTAAGATGGTACTTGGCATAGGCCTGCTGCTGATAGGTTTCCTGAAAGACCAATACCGTATCAATGCCCAACTTTTTCAGCTGACGATAATCGGCACTGGCCAGTGGTTGTACTTCGAGCATCAATCGACTAAATAACGGTTTGAGTAGCGGAATATGTTGGCAGAAATACGCCATCCCGACTTTTCGTTCATGCTCACCGGCAACCAGCAGCAATTGATCATGCCCTAATGCTTTAACGGCCTGCGCTTCTTGCACTAATTCATGCTGATTCAACACCCGCCGTTTAATGGCTTGGCTCATTGAAAAACCACAATAAGTGCATTCATTGGCACAGAGGTTGGACATATAAAGCGGCGCAAATAATTGTCTTGCTGCGCCAAACTGCTGTCTGGTCAGATGATGGGCTTGTTCGAGCATGGCGGCCAGAAATGGCGTTGCCGCTGGACTGAGCAGCGCCTGAAAGTCGTGCAGGCTGCGTTTTTTGTTTGTTAAAGCTTGCGCGACAGCTTGTTCGTTAAAGGTGGCAAGTTGCAGCGCGACGAGATCGGTCTGCGCCAGTTGTTCGCTAAAAGTCGTCATGATAAAAATCTCAACAACGAGTCGATGGGACTGCTGGCGTTGGCGTACTGACTGGACGGCGCACATTGGGCGAGCCTGGCACGACTTCCGGCTTCGACCGCAAGTCGAAAGCTGTGTGCGGCCTGCACAGGGTTTGCCGCGGTAGCAATAGCGGTATTCACCAACACGGCGGCGGCACCCATTTCCAGTGCGGCACAGGCGTGGCTGGGCAAGCCAAGACCGGCATCGATAATCACCGGCACTTTGGCTTGTTCAATGATAATTTCCAGCATGGCTCTATTTTGTAAACCCTGATTTGAGCCGATAGCGGCGCCCAGCGGCATCACCGCCGCACAACCAGCTTCTTGGAGCCGCAGGCACAACATTGGATCTGCACTGCAATAGGGCAAAACCACAAAACCGAGTTTCACTAGTGCTCGTGCAGCTATGAGTGTTTGTTCCGGATCGGGCATCAAAAAACGCGCGTCCGGATGGATCTCAAGCTTCACCCAATTGGTTTGTAGCAGTTCGCGCGCTAGCTCGGCGGCAAAGATGGCTTCTTTGGCATCAACTGCGCCCGAGGTGTTGGGCAAAATGTGCACTCCTGCTTGTCTTAACGGCGAGAGGAGGTCAATACTCGGCTCGCCAGGTTTCATCCGTTTCAGTGCCACAGTGACCATGCCAGTGCCGCTGGCCTGCACCGCTTCTAACATCTGTTGTGGGCTACTGAATTTACCGCTGCCAAGTAGCAAGCGGTTTGGTAATGCTAAATCTGCCAATTGGAACATATTAACCTCCAGCGACCAGATGAAACATCAACACCTGATCTTGCGACACGAGCGTGCGTGCTGCCCATAACCGATGCGGCATAATTTCAGTGTTCACTGCAATTGCCACCTGCTTGTCGGCTGCAAACTGCTGCTGCAATTGTTGTAAGTTGGTGCCAGCGCCGATCTGCAGTTGCTCACCATTGAATAGAATATTAATCATCTCAGACATCGGCATTTGCTCCACAACATTCACACTGCGGATCTGCCAGTAACTGGCAGCGCTCGAATTGCTGTTGCTGGTGTTGGTAAATGTGCAGAAAACTATCGGCATAGGCAGTACTGCCCAGTTGTTGCAACGCCATGCTGGCTAACTGCAACCCCAGTTGGCCGACCAATGGCGTGTATACACCTTGTTGCAGGCAGCCACCAGGCGCTAACGGCTGTAGGTGGCCAAGGCAGCTTAGGCAACCACTCGCTGGCTGGATGAACCAGCTATAACCATGATAACCACTGGCTGACGCACCTAACCAGCCGCGTTGCTGCTGGTGACAAAGGCGGTTGATGGAAAGTTTAGTTTCGATATTGTCGCTGCAGTCGATCACTAAATCGACAGCAGCGATGCGCCTGGCCAATTCTGTTTCGTCCAGCCGTTTTGCCAAGGCATCAATCCTGATAAAGGGGTTCAATTGTTGCAACGTCGCGGCGGCAACTTTGGCTTTGTTCTGGCCAATATCCTGCTGTCGAAATAACGTCTGGCGCGGCAAATTACTGAGTTCAATTTGATCGCCATCGGCAAGTAGCAGCCAGCCAATCCCTGCGCCTGCGAGATAAGTCGCGACCGGGCAGCCAAGACCGCCCATACCGACAATCAGCACTTTTTTTTGCTGCAGCTGTAACTGACGTTGCTCGGACCAATCGGGCAATAATAACTGCCGGCTGTAGTACAAAAATTGCTGATCACAAAGCGGCGATTGGGGCGCCAGCGGCATATTTTTTGGCGCTGACTTTGCGACTAACTTGATTATTGTCATCCGATGCTCCCACTCGCAGCGTAAAAACCGTGGCAATATTGCTGCAATTGCCGCAAGGCTTGCTCGGGCTGCGCAGCGGAAATAATTGCCGACACCACCGCCACGCCAGTGACGCCGGTTTGTAGCACTTGCTCTATATTGCGCGCATTAATGCCACCAATTGCGACTGTCGGTCTTGCTGCACAGAGCTGCACATATTGTGCTAAACGCGCTAAACCCTGCGGGGTTGATGGCATCTGTTTGGTTTGTGTCGGAAAAATATGGCCAAGTGCAATATACGAAGGTTTAAGTGGAAGCACTCTGGCCAGTTCGGCATAGCCGTGAGTCGAGACGCCAAGCCGTAAGCCACTGGTTGCAATCGCAGCTAGATCGGCGCTGGCTAAATCCTGTTGTCCCAAATGCACTCCAAATGCTTGGTATTTAAGCGCCAGCTGCCAGTGATCGTTGATAAACAACTGGATGTTCTCGCGGCGGCAAAGCTCGGTGGCTGTTTTGATTTGTCGCTCAAGTTCCGCTGGGTGTTTATTTTTCAGTCGTAGCTGAATGGTACGTACACCCAGCGGCAATAACCGAACCAACCACTGAACATCGTCTACCACCGGATATAGCCCAATTTGTTGTTGCATCTGCGCAAAGTTCAGCGTCGCGGGCAGTGGCGCTGCAATTTCCTGCCAGTGGGGGAAATCAGTCTGTTGCTGGGGCCAGTGACCAACCCCAAGGCTGCCGCTGCCAGCTCCGGTTGGATAACTACGCCGCAATGCTTGCGTCAGGTAAGCGCGGGCAATCGCAATGGCATCGGTTTTAGCGTACCCCAGTGCTATCGCACTTGCCAGTGCACTGGCAAGTGTACAGCCGGTGCCTCGGCTATGTGCGTTGGGAAGTCGAGTGGTGCTGATTAAACTGGCTTGTTGCAGCATCGCTTGCTGCGGTAAAAACGTGTCGCTACTCTGCTGCATCGCGCTCGCGGGGTTGGTAGGGGCAGTTTGGGCGACGGTTACTGCTCGTGCGTTTGCAGCCATTTTTTTGTTGTCAGCAGCAGCCAGCCACAGATCGGTGCAAATGCCGGGGTCGGTGCCATGACCGCCTTTGAGCAAAATATCACCCCCAAAATACGCCTGCAACGTCAATAGTTGTCTGTGCGCTTCTTGATCAGTCACGTCCTTTGCGACGCTGTCTGCTTGGCTTAGCAGCGCCAGTTCAGCGAGGTTTGGCGTTAAAATATCGACCACCTGCAATAATTCATCGATGCAGTCAATGCCAAGATCCGACAGCAACGCGCCAGAGCTTGCATAAAAAACCGGATCCCAGATGACCACGGGCTGGCCATCTTGTCGATGTGCAGCTAACCAGTTGGTTAATGCTCGCGCGATACTGGCATCGGGTAGCTGGCCTATTTTGATCGTCACTGGTTTCAAGTCGGCATATAGCGTATTTAACTGCGTTAAAAGTTGATGTGGAGTTAGTGCAAATACCGCGTCTAATTGCCGTGAGTTTTGCGCCGTAACCGCTGTCAATACCGTACAGCCGTGAGCGCCAAGCGCGTTGACGGTGCGCAAATCTGCCTGAATACCAGAGCTGCCGCCACTGTCGCTGCCGCCAATAAGCCAAATTAAAGGTGGTGTTGTGTCGGAGCCGGTGGTTGCAAACAACTCAGTATCAGATTGCGTTTGGCTGGTTTGCGGCCTGTGGTTGTCCTTGGCGCTGCTTTCTAAACTGGCTGTTACACGCAGCTTAGTATCAGCGCTAGAACTCAATTGTGTAGTGCACGCCATAGTTATGCGCGCTCCGAGGCTGACGGCAAAACAGTTTGATGGTCGTTCGTGGTTGGGCGTCCCGCTGGTACTGGCAGTTCACGTAATTGCTGATTAAGTTTCATCGAACAAAATTTCGGCCCGCACATCGAACAAAATTCGGGGTGCTCGTCGGCCTGTCCACTAGGCGTACTTTGTTGGTAGTAGCGCCGAGCCGTGTCTGGATCTAATGCCAGATTAAATTGGTCCTGCCAACGAAAGTCATACCGTGCCGCGGAAAGGGCATTATCGCGTAGCTGCGCCGCCGGATGACCTTTGGCTAAATCTGCGGCATGCGCAGCGATTTTATATGCAATAAGCCCTTGTTTTACATCTTCTTTGTCAGGTAAGCCTAAATGCTCTTTCGGGGTAACATAACACAGCATGGCGCAGCCAAACCAGCCAATCAGTGCCGCGCCAATACCGGACGTAATATGGTCATAACCCGGGGCGATATCCGTGGTGAGCGGGCCTAAAGTGTAAAATGGTGCTTCATGGCAATGTTTTAATTGCTCAGTCATATTGGCTTCAATCAATTGCAGCGGCACATGTCCTGGGCCTTCGATCATCACCTGTACGTCATATTCCCAGGCAATTTTAGTCAGCTCACCTAAGGTGCGAAGTTCGGCAAACTGCGCTTCGTCATTGGCATCGGCAATCGAACCCGGACGTAAACCATCGCCCAGTGATAATGAAATATCGTACTTTGCACACAAGATGCAAATTTCTCTAAAATGCTGATAAATAAAGTTTTGTTGCTGCTTGGCCTGGCACCACTGCGCCATAATGGCGCCACCGCGCGATACAATGCCAGTCAACCGTTTTGCGGTGAGTGGCAGAAATTGCCACAGGACGCCGGCGTGAATGGTGAAATAATCTACCCCTTGCTCGGCTTGCTCTTGCAGTGTCGCCAGAAACAATGGCCAACTTAATGCATCCACTTTGCCGCCCACTTTTTCCAGACATTGGTAAATTGGCACCGTCCCAATCGGCACCGGACTGTTGCGGATAATCCACTCCCGAGTCTGGTGAATACGCCGGCCGGTCGACAAATCCATCACCGTGTCAGCGCCCCAGCGGGTGGCCCAAATCAGCTTTTCGACTTCTTCCTCAATGCTCGAACTTACTGCAGAATTGCCAATGTTGGCGTTCACTTTCACCAGAAAGTTGCGGCCGATAATCATCGGCTCGGCTTCAGGATGATTAATATTCAACGGAATAATGGCGCGGCCAGCAGCCACTTCAGAGCGGACAAACTCAGCATCAATCGTTGCTGGAATATTGGCGCCAAAGTGTCTGCCTGTTTGCTGAGGTTGTAATCGTTGATCTTGCTGCGCCGCAAGATTGGCTCTGGCCATATTCTCCCGACAAGCAATAAACTTCATTTCCGCGGTAATGATGCCTGCGCGGGCATAATGTAGCTGCGTCACGTTTTTTCCTGGTAACGCTTGTCGGCAATCGGAGCTAAATTCGGTTGACCATTGCTCAAGGTCGATATCATCTGGTGAAAATTGACGGTGGCTCGAGGTCGTATCTTGGCGCTTGTCTAACCAGGATTGACGAAGTGGCGGCAGTCCACGTCGCACATTAATTTGCTGATCCATATCGCCAAATGCACCGCTGCAGTCGTAGAGGAAAATCTGACTTTGCAGTGGATCAGTTAACGTGACCGCACGGCAGGGCACCTGAATGTTTTCGCCAGCATCCAAATAGACTCGGCGAGAGCCAGAAAATTGATGCGGCTGGATTTGATGAATATTTTCCATCGCCTGTTGGCGCAAAGTACGACGGTTGACAGCCACAGTTGGCGTGTTTGAAGTAGTTGAAGACATAGCAATCCTTAATAAACCAATGGGTTAACAAAGTTGCTTGCCTGGAGTTTGTTGGAGTAATGACGATTGATTGCCGGTCGGACTGCGCGAGCTATAAACGCTGCTGCAATCCGCTACGGCGGTTGGAATTACCCTCATACAGGTAATCATTGGGGAATAATTCCGGGTACATTACCCTTGTTCCCTTCGCAGGTTCTAACCTGATCAGGTTCAACGGATCCCGCAAATAGCGGTCTCAGCCCAATTGGGCACTCCGACAAGAGTGCCGAGTATAGGGAAAATTAAATAGTAAACGCAAGTGTAACGATCGTTTATTTAAATAATTGCAGCGTTGTTATGAATTAAAAAATGAAATTACACAATGCGCAAGCGGTGATGCCAAATTGTAGCTGTAGCTATCGGGTGGTGTCGTTTGGTTTTGGAAGTGCATCCTGTTCGT
This sequence comes from Rheinheimera sp., assembly GCA_037968955.1. Classification (GTDB taxonomy): domain Bacteria; phylum Pseudomonadota; class Gammaproteobacteria; order Enterobacterales; family Alteromonadaceae; genus Pararheinheimera. The sequence goes on from JBBKWN010000114.1 coordinate 13,793, forward strand.
GTTGCTGCCTAAATAATTTGACATACTCTTAGGTACTAGCTAAACAAAACACTCATTCGGCTATTTTTCTGACGCCTTGGTGTGCGTTGACGGGCTATTTTTTTGTGGTTGTTCAGTCTTTTTATCAAACATACTGCTACCGAATATCGAGCTTAATATTTGCCTCAATATTTTTCTGCTCAGATGCTTAAGAAGCAGTAAAAATGGCATTTTTAAAAAATGGCCACGAATGAGTAAAAGCCAGTCTGCCAATAGATAATTTTTACTCGGATTGACAGGATGTGTCGCTCGTAGTTTATTTAAAAATACAAAATCTAGAAATCTTAACTGATAATTATTGGGACGATAGACTTTGAGTTGGTTTGATACTGTTTCTGGGATTTCTAACGATAGGATGATTTTATTGTATCGAAGTGCTAAAAATATTTCAGTCGCAAAACCTGATTTAATCGCAAGTGACACAACTTCTTGCCAGAAATTTTCATCTTGGTACTGCTCAATGATTAAATACAGATCTGTTAGATCACGAAATCCATGCTTAATTTCTTCATTGAGAAACAAATGTATTGAACTATGCAATAACATTGCTGCAGGGCTAAACACTGTGTAGCCGTTACTCGTTTTGTGTGTGTGTTGAAAAAATAGTTCGACATCAGGCGCCCGGCCTGTTATTGGCGGCAATAAATTGTGATGAACGTCGAGCACAGTGCCCCGACTACCATGTCGCATTGGTGGTATTTCATGTGTCCACTCTCTGTAATACTTTTGATCGTATTCATCAAGATCTTCACTAAAAAAGCCATAGAGACAAAGTTCTTTCTCAATGTTCTGTATACTTTTTTTATCAACTAATAAATCAATATCACTATAAGTACGTCCAAATCCAACGTTTGCATTATCAGTGACTGAATAGGCCGCTCCTTTAAGGAATAACAAATGCGTACTCATAGGCTTTAATAAGCGATGAAGTATTTTCACTTCGTATTGAACTTGGTTGTATTGTTTTTGTGCGATTAACTCTGCATTTTTTACATGATTAACAACGTATTCAGGCAGTTTATCTAGCTGATCATTTTTGCGCATGATCCAACCGAGTCGAGCGAGGCATTGCTGATAACGGAGGATACGAACAATTGATACCCAAGTACGCAACGGCAAAGGTTCAACATATTTTCCAAGGAATAAGTGAACAATAATGTCATGGATTGGCATAGGGTAAAACATCCTGTTCTAAAAAATCAGCAAGTTCGTGAACCTGGGAATAACAGACTTCATAGTTTTGACTTTGCTCGACCACTTTTACGATTGTTTTAAAACCATCGTCACCGGCCAAACTAAAATTAAAAGCATTATCCGCTAACGCCATGAAGGCTTGAACTTGATTTAATGAAGTTATTTGTAGTTCATGATCTTTTACATACTTAGGAAACACGATTGCCACAATTTGCGCAGGAGTTGTTTTTTGTTCCCAGCTTTCTTTCGGCGGTGATAAATGAACAACATCGCCTTTATGAGTGTTTTTAGCAATCGAGGAGAAATTACCCTTTGGAAACCAGTCTTTTGCTAGTTGAATGGATTGGTTTTTTAAGCAGATAGGTCGTACAAATGGGATAACAGTGTTCGTACAAGGTATGATTAGTGCCATTTCATCAGACAATAATCTCCACCCATTATGCGAGAGCCATGCAGTTAAAGTGCTTTTTCCTGACCCAGGAGGCGCGGGAAATAAAACTGCTTTACCATCTTTTGCCAAAACAGCTGCATGAACAATAATAAACCTCATTTCTTGCGTAGCAATACACCAATTCATTCCCCATTCTAATAATGCATAGCCATTATCAATAGGGATTGGTGTAAACGGTTCTTGTTGGTCAGAGAAAAATCTAGCTTGAGGATAAAAATATTTACGTAAACCAGCGCCTGAGCTTATTTTCAAAAAATAATCTGGTGCGGAGTTCGAAACCTGAAGAGCATCACCATAGATAAGTCTCAGATTTTCCGATACTTTTGTGATATCTGTTTGTATTTCGAAGTTAAAAGGAGGAAGGTTTAAATATCTAATTTCAAATGACATCAACTAGCCCTAGTTGGCTTTGTGCACTATCGGATAAATATACTCTAAGGCGATTCATAACAATGTCATCAAGTCTCAATTGAGAAGATGGATCAGAAATATCGTTAAAAATAGAGCTAAGCGGCATATTTAATGCGAGAGTCTCGCCGCTTAACTTATGAAAAAAAACTGTTCCCGAGTTATCTGCAAAGCTATGGATGACAGAGTCAGTATTAAACCATTGTATCATTGTGCTTTGCACTTAATTACGCGTGATATTCATCAATAATCGCACTTAATTCACGACCCAATGCTGAAGGATTTTGCATCGCTTTACTGTAAAGATACCGTGCAAAGTCACTCATGGTTGCAAAAGGTTGTCCAAAACCAACGACTGGGTAATTAATCCCAAAAGAACCATGGTTTAAAGCGTTGAGATACATACCAACCATATGGAAATTACAGTTGCCTACGCCTTTAGTGTTGGTTGCTTTTTTTGCAGTTGGGAGCAAAATTTGTCCAAATGTAGTACTGGTTGGCAGTATAGGACGGCCATTTTTGTCAAAGCAGCAACCTCCGAATACAGTATGAAAATTAATTGCATGGAATTGTTTTTCGTGGTTCATCCAATAGCCTGGTGACAGAACCGCTATTTTAATGCCACCAGCAAAATCAGAACCGTTGCCTGATGCAACAATAGATTGAGCTATACCACCACCACTTGCCCATACCGACCGAGCGGGCAAACTAGCAACAACAAGACCCGCTGTAGCTTTAGTTAAAAACTTACGACGTGAAGCCCCTGAAGTCTGTTCTTGTGGCACAACTGTTGGAGTTGCAGTTACATCAGTGGTTTGTATATCGTGCTGTTGCTTCATTTTACTACCTCGAAATCAAATTCGAATTTACTATGCAATAAATCAGCCATCGCGATAAGCGTCTGATTTATATCAATTAAAGCGAGCTCTTTGAGAGTGTAAATAACAAGATGTAAAACATTTTGACACTCATGGCGCTAGGGTCGTTATCACTTTGTATAGTAGCGAGTTATTTACTAAAATGCGACGATCAATCTCAATTTTTTCAGTCTGTTCCATCTCTAGGATTTAGGTGCTGACAAATCGATATAATGCCTGCAGGATCTGCATTTTTTTCGGATCGTTCTGCTGACTTTCAGCCGCGTTTTCCAAGGCCAGCGTAAATTCCTCAAAAGTTAATGACGGCTGATCCTGACCAAACGTCAGTCGATCATGGCAATAACGTTGCCATTTTTGCAGTTCATCAAAGGTCAGACTATGCGAATAGTTCCTAGCACGAAACCGGAACAATAGCTGATTAAGCCGATCGTCCTGGAATTGGATATCGCTGCCTTGCAGTACTTCAGGCGCCATTTGATGCAACCGTTGCATTAATTGCTTATCTTGATCTGAGGTAAATCCTTGATAAAGCATATAGTCAGGGTTTGTTTCTGCTTTAAATTCGGTGCTACTTTGATAAAGTTCGAGCACTTTTTGTTGTACTTGGCGGTTTTGCTTTAACCAGTCGAGATGCTCCAGGCAAACTTTTCGATTAATGCCAAGCTCGCCAGCGCGCCCTTCGGTTAATGTTTTGGCATTGGCAAGGACTGGACACTTATTTAGATGCACGAGTTTTAAACCGAGCCTCGCTTCATCATCGGCTAAATCGATGGTTTTGCGATACAACCGTTCGTTCAATTGTTCGATGGTAAGATCAACCAACAATTTTGGATCGGCCTGCAGGTTAAAACAGATCACGGCATTTTTATTCGTCGGATGAAATGCCAGTGGCACAATCCAGCTACAACAGCCTTGATTTGCCGGAAACTTTGATGACACGTGCACTAAAGGTGTCATACCTGCCACGTCAATCAGTGCCTGTGTTTGCTGTTTTTTTCTGTTTTCATATAAATATTGGAAAAGTTTTGGTTGTGCTTGTTGTACGAGTTTAGCAATAGCAATGGTCGCGTACACATCGGAGCGTGCATCATGGGCGTGCTGGTGCTCTAGGCCATTGGCTTTGGACAAGTCTTCGAGGCGAAAACTGGGGTTGCCGTTGTCATGATATGGCCACTGAATGCCTTCGGGACGTAACGCATAACAGGCGCGCACGACATCAATCAAATCCCAGCGACTGTTGCCTTGTTGCCACTCGCGAGCATAAGGGTCGAGGAAGTTTCGCCACAGGCTATAACGAGTCACTTCGTCGTCAAAACGGATGTTGTTATAACCAACGACACAGGTCTCTGCGGTGCTAAATTCATGCAAAATTCGTTGCATAAACTGCACTTCAGGTACGCCTTTTTGATTACATAGCTGGGGTGTTAAGCCGGTAATTAAGGCGGCAACCGGGTGTGGCAAATAATCTGGTGCGAGCTGGCAATACCACATCTGTGCGTCGCCAAGCGGGTTTAAAGCAAGATCCGTACGAACCCCTGCAAATTGGGCTGGTCGGTCTTTTTTCGGATCCGCTCCCCAAGTTTCATAATCGTGAAAGTAAAACGTAGGCATATTCTTCAATGTTCTAACCTATTCTTTAGTTACTTTATCTGTTTGTAATTCATCTGTTTTTAGCATTTTTTAAGCTGTTTTTTAGTTTTTGCCATTGCTTGATTTTGTTCTGTTGCAGCATACTCAGCGTCACTGACGCGTCACCATGGCGCTAAATCGCGTCACCAGAGTATTGTATGCTAACAGACAAACATCTTAAGTCTTGGGTCAGCAACCCACCCGATAAAAAAGTTGAGCAGTCTATCGGTAATGGCGTTGCTGTTCGTGCTTCTCCAACTGGCGTTGTCAGCTTTTACTTCAGGTATAAGGAGGACGGAAAGGACAAGCGCATTACACTTGGCAACTATCCTATTGTTTCATTAAAGCTGGCCCGAGAAGAGGGCGTTCGACTTGCCTTAGTGTATCAGCAGGGTGGTGCTGTCGTCGATGCTGCCAAGACGCGATACAAGTCTTCTCACGATAAACTTACAGTCGGCGACTGTGTCACTGAGTATCTGGTCAAGCACGAGCTTAACGTCCGGCCAGCTACAATACCAGGCAACGCTACCTGATAAACATCCCCCCTTTGCTTGCGCCCGCTTCACATACCGAGGTATTCGGATGGATGTCCATACTAAAGCATCCAAATGCTAAAGCACGTTCTCCCCAGCTACATAGACAACTAGGCTTCTGGAGTACTTCCTCGGCGCCTACCCCGCATCTTCAATGATTTTGGGTATAACCTTAGGTTGATTCATTCTGTTCAATGACGATTTTCGGGCCTGCATCATCGATCTTAAATAACTGCCTTATATTGACGCCACATTCACAGCCGTTAAATCCTCCATCCAAATAGACTTCATCGTTAACAGAGAAAGCGATAAATCCTGAATGCGCGCAAGGGCCAGCAAGTGGGAAAGTTGTCCCATTAAAAACAAGCATCAACGGCTCGCCGTATGTTATGTGCGTCATGTGCTCGTCAGTGCTCCAGCCTCCCGAATATCTAAAGGTTAAAATTTGGTGATGCGCATTTTCAATTTTATGAACACGTGGCAAGCCTATTTTAAATTTCGTTTCACCACAGAAAACACTTTTTTCGGCAAGCTTTTGGACTTCAGAGCCCTGCACAATCTGTTTGTTTAAATTTAGAATTTCAGGCATCAGCTCGACTGGGGTCGATTTTAATGCGGAAAATTTAATGTTTCCCGCAGAAATTAACGCAATCGGATAGGATTCAGATAAATCACATCCCTGATTTACAACCAATTTTGTTGCCTTCCAACCATCATCATCACTTTCATAATCATAACCATCACCCGTTGCGGCGACACATGATTTGCCTGTTGCAGGAGAAAGTAAGTCGACCTTGGTTCCAACTTTATGATGGTGAAATAAAGCAACAGCATCTCCATCTTGAAATGTGTAGACAAAATTTAGTGCTGGCTCATTTGCTTGAGCTTCAGCATTAAAAATTGCACCAATAAGCATTATTGGTAAGAACACATTGGTTACAAGTTTCATGATTTCCTCTTTCGGCTTTGACCTTAAAAACTGTTTATTAATTGGAGGATTATCTCGATCCCAAAGTGCACATCTAAACAATATCTTATTTACTGCAAACAGACTACAACCCTAAGCCGGTTCGCCGGAAAATTACATTGCATGACCAACGGGGTCAGGTCTTGCCCCGTGCCCTTATATATTAGGTCTTAGGTCGCGGGGTCAGGTCTTGCTTTTTGCCTTTTTTAGTCGGATGGCAAAAGACAAGACTTGACCCTGAGGGATCCCTTTGCCAATTGCAGACATTTCACTTTACAGACTCTTAAGACCGGTTTTAGGTATTAGAAGAACGCTTGAATGAATTGTTAGGCGCGTGCCCGTTAATTGTCACCTGCTTGCTCCTTGGGCACCAAGTCTGTGTCACCCATGCGCCTCAGAGTAGTTTCTTTGGGGAACCAAGGCTGGGACTGCCATGTTGTAACAATCTTAATCTGGTCCAACGAGTCTGACTCAATGCGTGTGATCTTGAATGTAGCTATGCGCTTGGGTACGCCTTGAAAATAATCAAAGACAATAACTTCCAATGTTCCACCCATGACGGCGCCCTCTACGAGAACGAACTGGAGTGGAATGGCGTCGCGTTGTGGCCCTGATCCAATGGTGCCTTGAACGCTACGATCGAGAACCAGAAGGTCGAGGTCTACATAAATGTCGGGTTGAAAGCGGGCATCTATTTCGCCTTCATTTGTCCATTTGCCGGTCCATTCTTGATCGGTGTGGTACCAAGTGGAAACTTTGCTGTAGAGGCGGGAGGCAGCAGATGGCAGTTTCTCTGCATTGGATAGGGAGGTTATGCCATTTAGGAGTATCCAGCTAATCACGACGGCGAAGCCGGTCACCCAAGGCCAAGTCTTCTTGTACCAAGGCTTGGCTTCGCCACCAACCGTCGAGGCTGGTGATGCTACTGTAGTTTGTCGCCGTTTCTTCTTGGCCAATCGCAATCTCCAATTAGCGGCTAACGCCTGAATTAAGCCGACCCGCTAAGCGGGTTCGGCTTGAATGTATTGTTAGGATGCTGGCCCTTGATAATGCTCTTGACCCACTGTAGCCAAGGGTCATTAGCGCCAAACAACTGTTCTGTTGTTGGTGCTAGCGGCGACCAGTAGGGTTTGCCGTCTTTGATAAAGAGCAGATAGTCGGCGCCGCGCCTATATGTGTCAGCGTAGCAATTTCCGCGGCGCCCGCCCGGCCGCACAAATGTATACGGTGGTGCTTGGTCATTAGGGTCATCTTTTGCGACCAACTCTCCATGGACGGAGAGCACAGTAGCCTTTGGCCCTTTGAGACTCTCCACGACTGAGAAACGAACAATTGTCGATGCCCAGGGCCTGACTAGATCTTGAGATTTGGACTTACTAGGAGCGTATTGCATGGCCTTTACGTGATAAATCGCGTCAGCGGTTGTGACGAGCTCCTCAGGCGGAACAGTTCGTAGCCGAGTGCATGCATCTGCGACTGGCGCTAGCAGTGTCAGCAGGAAGAGCAGCAATAGTGGAGTTTTTTCCATAGCGACCTAACAGTTATTATGTAGACCTCTCAGTAACAGCCGAAAGGCAAAATAAATTCATACCTATTATTTTACAGAAAATCAATAACTTGAGAAGCCAGCAAAGCACTTAATTAACTTTTAATTTACCATATTGCTGAGAAGTCTCAGTAACAACTAATGATATTTAACACAGGAGGCGTACATGACTCGATCACCTTTCTTTGAAAACATCAGGTAGGTTATGCGTACCAAGCTACTCAATCCAGACTAAATAAACCGGGCAATATGTCCGATTTTGCGGTAAAGCGGACATTCACATTTGCACTATGATGCGGTATGAATTTCTGCTTCTCGCTCATCGCTGACGATCAATCGACTAGTAATAGTGTCGGTAAATTCGGGTGAATTTTTGCAGTTTCATTAAACATGTATAACACCACAGATAACACCACAATAATTATTTTCATCATCCAAGGCCATTAAATTCAGGATTTGTTCGCTCCTGTCGGGGCGTCCAACTACTTTAGGTGGCTTAGATCGTATTTATAAGCTCTATAAATTCAGTCAACTCAGTCAACTCAGTCAATTGAGGCGATTGAGGGACATTTCTAGCGTCACCAGAGCGTCACTGAGATTAGCGAAAACTAAATATACATTTGATTTGTTTGCATTAAATTAGGCAAGTTTCATAATCGTGAAGTAAAAAGTCGCCGTCAACATAAACTCCGCCAGCTCGAGTGCTTGGGCGCAGTATAAGGCAAAGTCAAATTCTGGCAAATCAGGTCAGGCTAATTTAATCAATTGAGATGCTGTGTAATAATGGCAACGTTTAACTTAAGTACGTAGTGCACTGATGTCTGTTGCAAAACAAGAGTGATAAAACAATGATGTTTAAATGGTTTGGGTTACTTGCAGTGTTTTTTTTGCTTGCAAGTCGAGGTTGGGCGGCAGCACCGGATGATTTCGCCGAAGCAAAACGACTGGCGCAGCGCATTTATAGTGATGAATACCAAACCTTTTATTGTGGTTGTCCGCTGCGTTGGCAAGGGGGCAAAGGCATCCCAGATTTAAAAGCATGTGGCTACGAAGTGCGTAAAAATGGCCCTCGAGCCGGACGGATTGAATGGGAGCATGTCGTGCCAGCTCATCAGTTTGGCCATGACTTACGTTGTTGGCAGCTGGGGGGCCGGCAGCAATGTGGGCGTGAAGATGCAGTGTTTCGCCGAATGGAAGCAAACTTATATAATCTCAAGCCAGCCATCGGCGAAGTAAACGGCGATCGCGCCAATTTTGCTTTTGCTGAATTGCCTCATGTGCCGCCACAGCACGGCAGCTGTCCTGTGCGCATTGATTTCAAACGCAAGTTAGCACAGCCTCGGGCGGAGATCCGCGGTGATATTGCACGGATCTATTTTTATATGGCTGATCAATATCAGCTGCAGCTGGATCACGGCCAACAGCAACTATTGCTTAAATGGCACCAAGCTGATCCAGTGGATGCGCGAGAAATACAATTAAATCAACGTATCGCCCAGCAAATGGGCCACCCCAATTATTTTGTGACTGGCAATCGTGAATGGTATTTAGGTTATATACCAAGTGGTGATGGGCGAAGCGTGGCCGACAATTCAGCACCAGCAGTCAGTCGTCCACAACCAGAGTTCAAACATGCCCCAAAGCTTAGAACCACGCCAAATACCTATTTGCCAACAACCAATGAATCTGCTGTTTTAGGAAATAAAAACAGTAAAGTGTACCACCTGCAACAATGCCCAGGTTTTAGCCAGGTGGCTGAAAAAAATCGCCGTTGGTTTGATGTTGAACAAAGTGCAAAAGATGCTGGATTTCGCCGCGCGAAAAACTGTCCGTCTGTAGATTGATGTTCGATGGTCAGCGATACTGCAGAGCCTGCCAAGGCAAGCTCTGCGCTTGGGTTATGCGGTCAACGCGCTGTAGAGTTGATCTTTTAAGGCCAGGCGAGCTTTTTTGCGCTCGTCCAGATACTGATCTGAACTGACTTCAGCACCTTGTTCCAAACGATGTACTTCATGATCGACCTCATGGTATTTAGCAAAAAGTTTTGCAAAATGATGGTCCGTTGTTTTTAGTTGATGAATTTTGTCACGAAGCTCTGGAAATTCGTGGACTAAGTCATGTTTTTCTAAGCTCATCATCGTTCCTTATTTATTGATTTATCTTGATTTATTTTATCTTGATTGATTGTATCTTTCGGCTATTCACAATGATGGATATGTTGTGGGCAAACTTTGTGAGCACAGCCGACAATGCTTGACGATATGTAGCTTAAGTTTATTCCACCTTTGAGAGTTTGATCTGACGCAAGCTTTCCGCGAGTAGCCGCAATTGGGCCCTGTGCACTTGCACTGGGCAGCGATTTCGAGTTAGCTATCCATTCTGGTTATTTATCGCTCAAGGATTTTTATGCATCTGTTCACTCGTTCTCAAAGTACAACATCTCTCAAATTGGCGCTGCTGTTTGGGCTTGCTGGATTGGCGGCTCCTGTGATGGCAAAAGCCGATTTTGCCATTGTTATTCACGGTGGTGCTGGCACCATGAACCAAGCGAGCATGACCCAGTCCCAACAGGCTGATTATCAGCAGACCTTAAAAAGTGCGGTGGATGCCGGTTATTTGGTGTTAGAGCAGGGCGGCAGTAGTGTCGATGCGGTCAGTAAAGCGGTATTGGTGTTAGAGGATTCGCCGCTATTTAATGCCGGTAAAGGCGCCGTGTATACCTATGAGGGCGGCCATGAATTGGATGCGTCAATCATGCGCGGTGACACCTTGGAAGCTGGAGCTGTGGCGGGGGTGACCAATGTGAAGAACCCAGTATTGCTGGCTCGCGCAGTGATGGAAAAGTCTGAGCATGTGATGCTAGCCGGTAAAGGCGCCGAGCAATTTGCCAAAGAGCAGCGCTTGGAATTGGTTTCAAATCGTTATTTTGATACTGAGTTTCGTTTTAAAGCCTTAGAAAAAGCCCGCGACACGATGAAAAAACAACCGCATCAAGCGTCGCTTCGGTTGTCGCCGCAGTGGCAGCCACAGTGGAATATGGGTACTGTCGGCGCCGTAGCGCTCGATAAAAAAGGTAACCTTGCGGCAGCCACCTCTACCGGCGGCATGACGGCAAAACGTTATGGCCGGATTGGTGATGCGCCCATTATTGGCGCCGGCAACTTTGCCGATAACAGCAGTTGCGCCGTGTCGGCAACAGGGCATGGCGAATTTTTTATTCGATATCGGGTAGCTGCTGATATTTGTGCCCGGGTGAAATATGGCGGTGTTAGTGCGGCAGTGGCTGCTGATCAAGTGATCCAACAAGAACTGAAAGACGTGGGCGGTACCGGTGGTGTGATTGTGATGGATAAAGAAGGCAATATAAGCTGGCCGTTTAACACCGAAGGCATGTACCGCGCGAAACGAAGTGCCGGTGAGGTAGCCCAAGTTGCCATTTTTCAAGATGTTGCAAAAAGCAACTAATCGTACTTCCGAACTAAGATTTTTGCACTAGGCTTAAAGCGTGCGGTGGCAAAAACGCACGCACTGAGTCCCAAAATCAAAAATCTAAGGGGAAATGCATGAATTTACTTAAAGTGGCAGATCAGATGAATCATCACCCCGTCACTTTCCAAGCCGATATGACGTTGGAAGCGGCGGTCGATAAATTAACCGATGCCCGCCAACTTGGTGGACCGGTGATCGATAAAAACCGTAAAGTAATCGGCTTTTTATCGGAGCAAGATTGCCTCGCGCGGATGTTGTTGTCTTCTTATCATGATCAAGTCAGTGCCCATGTTTTTGATGTGATGCGCACCGAAGTGCTGACCGTTAAACCCTACACCGGTATTATCGATTTGGCGCAGCAGATGCTTGGCGCTAAACCAAAAATTTACCCGGTCGTCGATGACAACGGTATTTTGGTCGGGGTGATTACTCGTACAGATGTGCTTAGAGCCATCGATCAGGAATTGCATTCGCATTATCGCGCTGTGAGCTAACCGAAGGGTTTTGTCGAGTCATTTTTCAGGTGACTTATCGAAAGACTTCTCGAATAACATTCTCGAATGTTTCTCGAATAACTTCTCGAATAAATAGTCGAATGACTTATCAAGCTACACCGCCAGTTTGACACGCTGGCAGTGTAGCTTGATAGCCTGTTATGTAATAGCAAAGCACCGGCGGTAAAGGTTGTGCATCACGCACGCTTTTTCCTGCGAGACCGCAGCTTTGCTGGATCTGTTTCCGGCAACCTTGTAGCATAGCGCCCTTGCTCAAATGAGGGGTTTGTTTTGACTGCTGTGCTTAACGTTGCTGCGACCATTGCCGCTTTGTCTGATAAATTGTTTAACGAATTATCCGATTGTATGAATAAAGACCTGTTTGGCCTGAAAAAACGGCTGCACGGCGTCAGTAAACTTGAAGCAGCAAAACAGCAATCTGCGCTTGAAAAAATTCAGGTTGATATCGCAAAATCCCAAGCACTGAGAACTCAGCGCCAACAAACGTTGCCGCGTATTAGTTATCCACCGGAATTGCCGGTGGTGGGTAAACGCGAAGACATTAAAGCCGCCATTGCCGCCCATCAGGTGGTGATTGTCGCCGGCGAAACCGGTTCAGGTAAAACCACCCAGCTGCCAAAAATTTGCCTAGAACTTGGTCGTGGCATTAAAGGTTTTATTGGTCATACACAACCGAGGCGTTTAGCGGCGCGCAGTGTGGCGCAGCGCCTTGCCGATGAGCTGCAGTGTCAGCTCGGGCAGCAGGTTGGTTTTAAAATTCGCTTTGGCGATCACAGCACACCACTTTCCCATATCAAACTGATGACCGACGGTATTTTGCTGGCTGAAATTCAGCAAGATCGCTTTTTAAATCAATATGACACCATCATTATTGATGAAGCGCACGAACGTAGCCTCAACATTGATTTTTTGCTTGGTTATTTTAAACAGCTGTTGCCCAAAAGACCTGATTTAAAAATAATCATCACTTCAGCGACTATCGATCCGCAGCGTTTCTCTAAACATTTTAACGATGCGCCGGTGATTGAAGTCTCTGGCCGCACGTACCCGGTGGAGGTGCGGTATCGGCCTGCCAGTGAAAACGAAGACAAAGACGCCGATCAACTGCAGGCGATTTTTGATGCGGTCAACGAGCTCTATCGAGAGCCGCCTGGCGATATTCTAATTTTTCTCAACGGCGAGCGTGAAATTCGTGATACCGCTGATGCACTAGAAAAACAAAAGCTGCCACACACCGAAGTGCTGCCGCTTTATGCTCGATTGAGCGCCGCCGAGCAAAACCGTATTTTTCAAAACCATGTTGGGCGGCGTATCGTGCTTGCCACCAACGTCGCCGAAACCTCGTTAACGGTGCCCGGTATTCGCTATGTGATTGACCCCGGTACGGCGCGGTTATCGCGCTATAGCTATCGCTCTAAAGTGCAGCAGCTACCGATTGAAGCAGTCAGTCAAGCCAGTGCTAATCAACGGAAAGGCCGCTGTGGTCGGGTGGCTGCCGGTATTTGTATTCGGCTTTACAGCGAAGAGGATTTTCTGGGACGGCCGGAATTTACCGATCCGGAAATTCTACGGACCAATTTAGCCTCGGTTATTTTGCAGATGTTGTCGTTGGGGCTTGGCGATATTCAGCAGTTTCCATTTTTACAAAAACCAGACAGTCGATTTATCAACGATGGCGTAAAACTGCTAGAAGAGCTGGGCGCACTGAAAGCCGAACGCAGCAATGGTTTGCAGTTGGCACCGCTGGGTAAACAATTAAGTCGTTTACCGGTGGATCCTAAACTTGCGCGGATGATTTTGGCGGCCGCCGGGCAGAGCTGTTTACGTGAAGTGTTGGTGGTGACTGCGGCTTTATCCATTCAAGACCCACGTGAACGGCCACTGGACAAACAACAAAAAGCTGATGAATTGCATGGCCGTTTTACCGATCCGGATTCCGACTTTATGACCTTGGTGAAACTTTGGGATTATTTGCAACAGCAGCAAGAAGCGCTAACTAACAACCAATTTCGCCGCATGTGTAAACTCGAACTGCTCAATTATTTACGGGTACGCGAATGGCAGGATTTATTCGGCCAGTTGTCGCAAGTGGCGCAAGAACTACAATTTACCGCGAACGAGCAACCAGCCGACTATCACAGTATTCACAGTAGTATTTTGACCGGTTTACTTGGCCAAATTGGCACCCGAGATTCTGAAGCCGATTATATGGGGCCTCGGCAAAGTCGGTTTTTTGTCTTTCCAGGCAGTGGTCTGTTTAAACGTAAACCAAAATGGGTGATGAGCGCCGAGCTGGTCGAAACGAGTCGCCTGTATGCGCGCACCATCGCTAAAATTGAACCCGAATGGATTGAGCCGTTAGCCCAGCATTTAGTCAACCGTAGTTTCAGCGAACCACATTGGGAGAAAAAACGCGGCGCCGTGATTGCTTACGAGCAAGTGACGTTGTATGGCTTGGTGATTGTCGCCAAACGCGCTGTGCTTTACAGCAAAATTGACCCGGCGCTTTGTCATCAATTGTTTATCCGCGAAGCACTTGTTAATCAACAATTGGGTAATAACGAAGCCTTTTTAAAACATAACCAGCGCTTGATTGAAGCGGTAACTGAGCTTGAAGACAAGTCGCGCCGGCGCGATATTTTAGTCGATGAAGAAACATTGGCCGGTTTTTACGCCGAGAAAATTCCCCAGTTTGCCAACAACCGCGTCGATTTTGCCAAGTGGTGGCGCGAACAGCAGAAAAAAGATCCAAAGTTTTTGAATTTTGACCCTGCGAGTTTAAAAAAACACGCCGCCGATGGTGTGACCGCGGACAGCTACCCGGAATTCTGGCGTCAAGGTAACTTGACCTTGCCACTGGAATATCATTTTTCGCCCGGCGCCCCCGATGATGGCGTGAGCTTAATTATTCCGCTGACGCTGCTCAACCAAGTACACCATGAAGGGTTTGACTGGTTGATCCCGGGGTTGTTGCATGAGTTGCTGGTGGCGCTGATTAAATCGCTGCCAAAGGTACTGCGGCGTAATTTTGTACCGGCACCGAATTACGCGGATGCGTTATTACAAAGTATCAAACCACAAGATGGCCCGCTGCTGGATGTCGTCAGCCAGCGCTTAAAACGGATGAGTGGGGTCGTTATTCCTGAAGACAGTTGGGCTCTGTTGGCGCTGGATGCACATTTGAAATTTAATTTTAAAGTGGTTGATGAGCAAGGGCAGACTTTAAAACAAGGTCGCTCGCTGGATTTTCTAAAACAAGAATTACAAGGCAAGGTCCAACAGACGTTAAGTGCTGTTGCTGAGCAGGGCATTGAACAAGAAAAACTCACCGACTGGAGTTTTGGCGAACTGCCGCGTGAATATATTAAAATCCAAAGTGGTTATGAGATTAAGGCCTTTCCGGCGCTGATTGATGATAAACACAGTGTGTCGATTAAGTTGCTGGACAACCCAGAGCAAGCAAATGCGTTATCTAAATTAGGGCTGCGCCGGTTATTGCTGCTGAATATTCCTTCACCGGTAAAATATTTGCAGGAATCGCTGCCCAACAAAGCGAAGCTCGGTCTGTATTTTAATCCGTTTGGGAAAGTCTTAGAGCTGATTGACGATTGTATTGCGGCTGGTATCGATAGTTTGGTGGCTGAGGCGCAGTGGCCAGAAAGTGATACACAATTTTTGCAGCTGCGTGACCGAGTCCGAGCTGAAATTGGCGAGCGGGTGGTCAGCATCGCGCTGAAGGTTGAACAAATTTTAACGGTCGGTCACGATATTTCGAAAAAACTGCGGGGCCGGCTCGATTTGGCCTTAGCTTATGCCAATGCTGATATTAAACAACAACTTGATACATTGTTATTTAAAGGCTTTGTTACGCAACATGGCGCAGCCAAACTGGATGATGTGAAACGTTATTTGCAGGCGCTGCAAAAGCGACTGGAAAAGTTACCGGTTGACCCGCAGCGTGACCGGTTAATGATGCACGAGTACCAGAAGGCCGCTGAGGCTTATCAGGCTTTGCTTGGCAAGTTTTCAGGCAAAGTACTGCCGCTGGAAGTAGACGCCATCCGCTGGATGTTAGAAGAGCTCAAAGTATCGTTATTTGCGCAGCAATTAGGTGCACCTTACCCAATCTCAGCCAAAAGGGTGTTGCTGGCGGTGCAAGAGCTGAAATAGCGACAATCAAGATCGCTACTTTACAGCGGACGCTGAAAGATTTATAACAAGGTGATGAATTGAGCGTTGTATCTGGCCGACACACAACAGAGGATGTCATGCTGACTCGTAACGATAAACGAAATTACTTCCGGATGATGGTAAACAGTGATGTGCAAATGGTCGTTAACGATCCGGAATCTGGCCGGGTACTGACGGGGATTTGCCGTGATTTAAGCGCCACCGGTATGTCGGTTGAAGTGGATGAACCACTGGAGATGGGCATGATGTTGCATGTGCGACTTGAGTCGACCAACACCAGTTTGGTACCACTCGATGCGCATGCCAAAGTGGTGCGCTGCAGTGCTGAAAGCGAAGATGTTTATTCGCTTGGGCTGCTGTTTATCGAATTAAATTAGTTTTACTAAATTTAATTCGACTTGCGCTACGTTGCCGCTGGTATGAATTGGCATACCAGGCAAAGTATTGTCTTTAAATCTGCCAAATATGCGGTCGAACAATGGCAACTACAGCGCATTATCGAACCGTCTGCGCAATGCAAAGATCTCTGCATCCTAGCCAATTTTTCGCCAGTTGCGCGGCATTGCCGGTCAAAC
>JBBKWN010000115.1:0-30326 GCA_037968955.1 Rheinheimera sp.
CGTAATAACAGAACCTGATTCTGGATCATAAGTAAAACTATTATTGCCCGTTGTGTTCGTTGGAGCAGTCTCTAAACCTTCCGTTGAGTGATAGATACAATCATTTCCTGCGGCACGGACATACAACGAGTTTGACGAAACGAGCGTGATGGCAGCGGTTGGCACTGGCTGAAAGATCTCCGCTAAAATTGCCAAGCAATGATTTTCATCCATACCGGTATGAACACCACCACCGGTCGGAAAACCGGTACGACCGTCCACTCGGATCGTCTGAGCTCCGTTATAAGTAATAGTTGCAAGATTGGCGGTACCAGCAGGACGCCCAGAAATTTCCCACTGGGCTCTGGTAATACCCACTGCGGATGCAAATCCGCCAGCAATGCCTTCCACTGATGCTTTTTCAGCCTGTGAAGATATGCCTAAAAATCGCGGTAACGCGGTGGCGACTAATAGTCCCAGAATAATAATCACAATCACTAATTCGATTAAGGTAAAACCTTGTTGGCGTTTGGCAATAGATTTCATAGTTTGTGCTCCGCAGGAATAATGTATTTGTTATATCACTAATTAATGACAGCTTTTTGGCCGAATGCCAAGTTCTGTTTAACTTCCTTTTTTGTAGGCATTCAGCATGTCCCACATCGGGGTAAAGATACCCAATGCCAGGATCAACACCATCACCGCCACAATCACAATCAGGATCGGTTCAATTTTGGCAGTCAGACTTTTTAAATCAAACGCCACTTCCCGTTCATAAAACAACGCCACTTCCTGCAGCATCTCATCGACCTGACCGGTTTCTTCGCCCACCGCCAGCATTTGCATCACCAGCGGGGTAAATAAATTGCTCTGGCCAGATACTCGCACCAAGCTTTCGCCACGCTCGATATTGCGGCGCATTTCGCGAATTTTTTCTGCCATAAAATCGTTATCCACCGCTTCGGCGACCAAACTCAAGGCCGAGGTCAAAGGCACGCCGGCGCGCAGCATCAGCGAAAAACTTCTAGCGTAACGGCCCAATGTGGCGCGGTTAATAATGTCGCCCATAATTGGCAACTGTAGCTTAAGCTTGCTCCAGCGATACCTGCCGGTTGGGGTTTGTAAATAACGATACAGCGCAAAACCAGCCGCGATTATCGCCACGAGTAACAACGGCCAATAATGAATAAAAAAGTTCGATGTGGCCAATAATACCTTGGTCGCCCACGGCAGTTCGGCGTTAAATCTTGCAAACATATTGGCAAACTGCGGAATGACAAACAGGTTCAAAATAACCATGGCCGCCACAATCGCGAGCAACACAAACATTGGATAACGCGTGGCTTGTTTGATTTGTTTACGCGTTTCCATTTCTTGCTCGAAATAATCGGACAGCTGTGAAAACGCATCGTCCAAACGGCCGGTGTTCTCACCAACATGCACAATACTGACAATCAGCCGGTTAAATACTTTTGGATGGCTGGCCATGGCTACCGATAAATTGCGGCCTTTCTCTAGCTGATCGGCTAAATCTGATAACACCACTTTCAGCGCTTTAGAGGCGGTACTATCGGCCAGTCCACGAATAGCACGGATAATCGGAATACCAGCGCGCATCAGCGAATACATTTGGCGGGCAAAGACAATCAGCTCCATTAAACCGACTTTCGGCTGACTCAGATCAACCTGCCACCAAGGGGCTGATTTATCCGGAATAAGCACAATTTGCAGCGGGATTAACGCGCGGCGACTGAGTAAATCAGCGGCAGTGGTTTCACTACCTGCTTCAATCACGCCGTTTTGTAATTGCCCTTGGGGGTCGCGCGCTGCGTACCGATAGTTTGCCATTAGCCTGTGGCTCCGCCTGCTTGCATATCATCCAGCTCAACATATTCCGAGACTTTAATCACTTCTTCTAAGGTGGTGATGCCTTGTTGGGCATAATCCAGCGCCATACTGCCTAAAGTGCGAAAGCTACTGGATTGATAAGCCAAATGCGCAAATTCTTCACTGTCGTTGCGCCGCAGGGCATCGGCCAGCGGCTTGTTAATCACTAACAGTTCAAACACGCCAACACGCCCTTTATAGCCACTGAAATTACAGGACTGGCAACCACGCCCCTGCCAAAACTTTAATTCGCCTTTGGCTTTAAAATGTTGCAACCAAGTTTGTTCCAGCTCATCCGGCTGATAAGGTTGTTTACAATGCTGGCAAACTTTGCGCACCAAACGCTGCGCGACAATGGCGCGCAGCGCGCTTGCCACCAGATAAGGCGCCGCGCCCATATCAATCAAACGCAAGGTACTGGTGACGGCGTCATTGGTGTGCAAGGTTGACAACACCAAGTGACCCGTTAAGGCGCCACGCAAACCCATTTCGGCCGTTTCTTGGTCACGCATTTCACCAACCATCAGAATATCTGGATCTTGGCGTAAGCTGGTGCGCAGCACCCCCGCAAAATCGAGACCGATTTTGTGGTTAATTTGCACCTGATTGATGCGCGGCAACCGGTACTCTACCGGATCTTCGACGGTAATAATTTTCACGCCGGACTGGTTTAACTCTGATAACACCCCATACAAGGTAGTGGTTTTACCCGAACCAGTGGGGCCTGTGACCAGCACCATGCCATGTGGGCTTTGAATAATACGGCGTAATTTTTTCAGTAAATCGTCCGGCATACCGGTTTCGTCCAGCGACAACAAACCAGCTGATTGATCGAGCAAGCGCATCACCACCGATTCGCCATGCTGCACCGGCATCGTCGACATCCGCACATCAATGGTGTGGCCTTTGACTTTAATCTGAAAACGGCCGTCCTGCGGCAAACGTTTTTCGGAAATATCCAAACCTGCCATCAGTTTTAACCGCAGCACCAAGGCCGAAGCAATGCCGGTTTCTTTCAGGATATTCTCCTGCAGCACGCCGTCCACCCGTTGGCGGATACGCAGCACTTGCTCATCAGGTTCGATATGAATATCCGACGCCCGCACCTGTACGGCATCTTCGAACAACGATTGCAGCAACCGGACTATAGTATTGTCTTTGTCGTTTTCGGCACTTAACGCTGTAAAATCAATCGCATCAGTGTCTTCGTATTCTTCTTGTAGCTGATGCGCAATAGATTCAATTTCTTTGGTGCGCCGGTATAAATTGTTAAAAGCTTCAATCAGCTGGCTTTCACGCACCACCGCAATTTCAATAACTTTCGGTTCTAGCAACGGCGCAATTTGGTCCAGAATGGATAAATCGGCCGGATCGCTCATCCCCAGCAACACCGAGCTGCCGCGGTCTTCTAACACCAGCGCCCTGAGCCGTCTGGCATGCACTTCGGGTAATAGCTGCGCCGCTTTGGGGTCAATCCGTAACTTGGTGATATCTAAAAATGAGACTTTGAGCTGCTGCGCCAAAAATTGCAGCAGCTGCTCTTCGGTTAAAAATGCCAGATCAATCAGGCTAGCACCCAGTTTGCGGCCCGTTTGTTTTTGCTCAGCCAATGCGGTACTCAGTTGCTGTTCGCTGATGATGCCTTCATGCACCAGCAAATCACCTAATCGCATTTTTAAACGAGGTCTTTCCATTAGTTCACTCTCAATTCGCTGTGGGTTCGCTTTGTGCTTTTTGTGCTAAACGTTGTTGAATAAATTGCCGACTGGCGGCGGATAAACCAGCAAGCTGCAGTGCACGCTGATAGGCTTGTTGCGCTTGTGGGCGCTGTGCCAATTGATCATGCGCCAACGCTTTACCAAGCCAGGCCTGCGCCAGTTGTGGCTGCACCACCAACAATTGCTGCCAACTTTGCAATGCCGCTGAAAAATCACCCAACTGGTGCTCGGCATTGGCTTGCAACTGCCAACTTTCGGCACTGCCATGCGCTGGCGGAATTTGCTGTAATAACACTAATGCTTGTTGCCATTGCCGTTGCTGGCTGGCCTGCCTTGCCAGTTGCAGTTGTTGCTGCACCTGGCGCATCACCTGCAGTCGGGCCTGCTCTGCCGCGAGCTGCTGTGGTTGTTGCTGAATCTGCTCAATCTGCATGCTACTTGCTGGTTTAGTCACCATGGGGGCGGCGGTTAAATCCGTTTCGGCGGCGGCGGCAAACACTTCGCTATCGGACTGCGGGACCGGTGTTTCGATCACTGGTGTTGCTGATGGGGTGATCGATGATGTGGTCAATGGTGTGGTTGCCGTGGCCGTTGGCGCCGGTTCGACCTGAATAGGTTCGGCTTGAACAGGTTCGGCTTGAACAGGTTCGGGCGAAAGCAGTTGTTCGGCCGCCACATCGGCCATCACCGTCGACGCTTTGCTTGCGCTAGGCAGAACTTCTGGTGTCACTTCTGATGTCACTTCTGGTGTCAATTGAGGTGTCAATTGAGGTGTCGCAAGCTCTGGCTTTGGTGCAGGCTCAACTAGCGCTGCCTGCAACCATGGCCACAGCAGCCAGCCGATGAATACCACCAATAGCAATAACAACAAGCGCCGGCGATGGTTGCTACCCGTGGCGACCGTTGCTGACGCGCGCGCAGCTGGCGACGACCGATGACCAGCGGGCAACTGCTGATCAAGATCGCGTAGCATTTGATTAATTACACTCATAAAATCCCAGGTGGCAACCACCACCATGCCAGCAAGACCATCACGGCCAACCACGGCCACCAAACAACCATCGGTTTAGCATCTTCGGTGTCCTGCACCGCCAACCACACCTGCCGCACACCAATAGTGGCCAGCCCTTTGCCATAACCCAGCATCAACGCTTTATGCGCCAGAATATTCACCAGCCTTGGAATACCGCGGCTATAGTGCCACAGCAGCCACTGTGCCCACGGCAAAAACAACGGCTGCGTCACACCTGCGACCTGTAAGCGGGCTTGCACATAACATTGCACTTGCTGACGGTTTAACACGCTTAGCTGATAGGAAAAACTAATCCGTTGCCGTAATTGGCGAAACTGATAACTGGCCAAACGCCGGTCAAGTTCGGGTTGGCCAAATAACACCACCTGCAATAATTTACGCTGCTCAGTTTCCAGATTGGTTAACAACCGCAGCGCTTCTAAGGTGTCGTCCGGCAGCGCCTGCGCTTCATCAATCAGCAACACCACTTGTTTTTGCTGTGCCGCCAGCAGCATGAGCTGGCGCTGCAATAACTGGCTTAACTGCGCCCCGTCAATATTCGCCGATTGTTTTAACCCGAGCTCCAACGCCAGCGCCCATTTTAATTCTAACGGCGATACATTGGGGTCCGGCAAATAAGCCAACGCCCAATGTGCCGGCGCTTCGTGCAATAACTTACGGCACAACAACGTTTTGCCAGTCCCAACTTCGCCAGTCACTTTGATAAAACCTTCACCTTGCGCCAGCGCCACCTGCAACACTTCCATCGCCTGCTGATGGGTCGGCAGGTCAACATAAAATGCGGTATTTGGCGTCAAACCAAACGGTGCTTGCGCCATACCAAAGTGATTCAGGTACATCATTAGCGCTGCTGGGCCCAGTCCCGCACTAGATCACCCGACTGCTGAATTTGTTGCTGCCAGACACCGGCTTCCACCACCGTTGGTTTCAGTAAAATCACCAGCTCTTTTTTCTTTTCGGTTTTGGTTTTTGATTTAAATAAATTACCCAACAGCGGAATTGACGATAACCCCGGCACACCACTTTCAGTGTCGCTGATCACCGTTTGCATTAAACCGCCAATCACCACAATTTCGCCATTACGGGCGCGAATAATGGTGTCAGATTCACGAATATTACTTTGCGCCAACGGCAGCACAATTTTCTCATTACTGAGCTGAATCGTTTTGGTTTGCTCCGCCGTCTCAGTTACTGAGGGGTGCACGTGTAAAATCACCTGGCCGTTCTGATCTATTTGTGGGGTGACATCAAGCGCAATCCCCGAGAAAAATGGCTGTAGCGTGACAGAAGGTGTTGAGTTTTGAATGCCATTGACTGCGGTCGAAGTATTATTCGATACATCAGTGACAAAATATTCATCTTGGCCGACTTTAATCACCGCTTTTTGATTGTTAATGGCGGTCACGCGTGGACTGGACAGCACTTGCGCGTCGCCTTGGGTTTCGAGCAGACTAATCACACCGCCAAAATCGACATTCTGAAAGGCAATAGTGGTCAAGCCACCAATTTGATTGCTGATGGTATTGCCAAAGTTACCGGCGCCACTGTTGATGCGTAAATCGGTGGAGCCGATATTGGCCAAAGCATTTTGCCAGTTGATACCTTGTTGATAATCATCGCTCAGCGTGACTTCAATGATTTTGGCTTCTAGCACCACTTGGCGCTGCAAATGTTGCTCAGATAAGGTTAAAAACGCTCGCACCGAAGCAATTTCATCCGGCATACCACGCACGGTCACTAAGCCAGCCTGCGGTGAAACCACCACGGTTCGCTGCTCGCCGCCGCCCAAAATACCGCTGACGGCTTTTTCTAAATCTTTCCAAAAGTCGGTGGTGCTGCCACTTTGAATGGTGCTGCCATTAAATTGCTGTTGCTGATTTTGCTGGCCATTTTGATTGTTGTTTTGGTTACTCAGGCCACCTTGCCCGTTTTGATTCGAACCCTTGTTTTGACTACCACCGCTTTGATTATCCTGTGACACGCCCCCAGAATTCACCGCAATGGACGACAGCCCGACCCGTTGCATCAGCAGGTAATTAACAGCGATAGTTTCAGTACGCAGGCCAGCCGGGTAAATCTGGTAGACATTACCGGTCAAACGCACATCAAACCCATACATTTGCTGGATCACTTGCAACACTTGCGGCAAGGTAACTTGCTTTAATTGCAGGCTGATTTGGCCTTGCACCGACGGATGCACCATCACGCTGTATTGTGAATCCAGGACCAGAGATGCAAAAAATTCTGCTAATTCAACATTGAGCGCTGACACATTAAAGCGAGGCAATTGCAGCTCGGCCTGCAAGGGTGGCATTGGACTTAACAAATCATCGGTGACTGCTGCCGGCACCGCTAATGGCTTGGGAGCTGCGGCAACCTGCTGCATTTTTTCCAATTCCGCCTGGGTATTGCTGGCGGCCTTTGGCGACTGCAACACCTGACAAGCACCGAGTAACGGCAGCATCATGGCTATAAACAAGGGTGATTTTTTCAGCATCATTTTCGCTACTTCGTTGTTGTGTTAATTAGACCCGCCATCGTTGCAGATGCGGGGGTGTTGGCCGCGCTCACTCCTCCAATCGCATAACGCATTATGCAGCTGGATGCTCAGTCACGTACCGCCGTCCCTTATCTTTAATGCGTTTGGGTAGAGCTGCAGCACCAAATTGCGCTCACCTTGCTGCAACGTCACCTGGCTGGCACTGATGGTGCGAACCCGATACCCACCCATTTTTTCGCCTACCTTGCGCCACTGGCCATCAATCAACGCTTGTTGCGACGCGCCTTGGCTGCGGATCATTTGCAGCTTTGGCAATGCGGGCGCCGTTGCGCCCAGCGCTGGCGTAGTGTGGCTCAGCTGCACATCAGGCTGCGTCGGATCCGATGCCTGCACTTTTGGCGCCATCAGCATCATCGAGAGCACGAACACAGCCGCGAGCGTCAACGATAACCCTTTAAATTTTAAGATAACTGTCATATTCACTTACCGTTTCCAGTTCCAGCTGCAGCTCAGCAATAGGATAATCTTTTACCTGATAATCCAGCGTGCGCCAGTGCAATTGCCAAGGTAATTGCTCTAATCGTTGTAATAATTGTTGCAGCCCGCCATAAGGGCCAGCGAAGGTCAATCGGGTGCCGTGTCGGAACAACAAGGGTTTATCACCGGCGGCCTGATCATTGCCGGCGCCCGGCAGTAACACGGCTTTGGCCGGCAGATTTTCAAGTGCAATCAATCGAATATTTTGTTGCTGACTGAGCACATCTTGTAGCAACTGTACCATTTGCTCGCCACTGATATACCGACCGGTGACACCGCGAATTTGACTTAATAACAGCTGCTCGTCACCGAGCATTTGGTCGATATTTTGCTGTAAAACCTGATCAGGATTGACGCTAAGCGCCTGCTGCACTTCATTAATTTGCTGTTGCAACCCAACAATTTGCTGCAAGCCACTACGATTTTGCTGCTGCAGCTGCAGTTGCATCTGCCACAATGGTTGCACGAGATAGAGGCCACCTAACCACAATAACAACAACGCCGAACCGAAACTAATCAAGTACCGTTCACGCAGTTGTAACTTTAAAAAACGGGCAGAATATTGTTGCCACCACATCATGGCTGACCTCCTTGGCCAAGCACTGCTGGCGCGGGCGTCGACTGATTAGCGGGAGCTTGTAATAACACATCATCGACCAACACGCTGGGACGCGCTCGGACGGCAAATGTTAAATAAGGGGCTTGCGCCAAAGGTTGCAACGTCACGCCATCAAAACTTTGTCCTTGTAACAAGGTGTTTTTACCCAACGCCTGTAACCAACGAGGTAAGAGTTGACTGTCTTTGACCACGCCACTGAATTGGTGCTGCTGACCTAATTGAAAACTGGTTAGCCAAATACCCGGCAGATCGATAGCCGCCAAATGGCTAAACACTTGTGAATATTGCGGGGGCGTTTGGCTGATTTCCTGTTTGAGATAACTGAGGAGTTGTTGCTTTTGCACAATGCTTTGCTGCAATGTTTGCGCTTGTTGTTGCAAGGCTGCGGCCGGCTGGCGAGTGGCCAAACTTTGTTGATAAATCTCCAACTCGGCGATTTTACTTTGCAACTGCTTGCTCACTAACTCGGCTTGCTGGCGCTGCTGCGCAACCTGTTGCTTCGCCCAGAGTGCACCAAACATCAGCAATAGTAGGGCTATGCTCGACAAGAGTGCCGCCTGCGCTAACGTCATTTTTTCTAGCCGAGGTTTTAACGCCGTTTGATATAAGTTAACCCTGAGCTTCATGGCCAGCTCCTACTGTTGGCTGGTCAAGCGCATCCATTTCAAGCGCGCCCGCCACCGTGAGCCAATAATCTTGCTGCTCAGCTTTATTGAAGCCCGGCATCAGCGCCGATAAGTCCAGTGCTCGCACTTGGACAAAACCGTTGTCAGCAAAATAACGCACGATGGCCGGTAATTCATTGCTGGCAATTTGAAATAAAATTTCTTTGACCGGCGCTTGGCGCAACTGCCCTTCAAAATAGTCCAGCGATCGCTGCACTTCCAACAACAAATTGTCGAGCATACCTTGAGATAACTCGGCAATACCGTATTGATCAATCCGATTAAAACCACGTAAACGTCTGGAAAAATACAACGTACCCTGCCGCACAATTTGCAGCATCAACTCTTGCCCGGGTTGGTGCACCACCAGCATCACTGCCGCATTTTGCACTGGCACCAAATTACGCGGTAACCATTCTTCCGGTTGAATGTTAACTAACTGCACTTTTTTTCGTTGTAATTCACGACACAAATCTAGCAAACCGCTCCGGGCGGTCACCACGACATTTATTCGCGCGACCTGTTGGCTTGCTTGCTCAGGTAAATCCATATAATCCAATAACATATCATCGACAGCGATAGTCGTAAGCTCCCGCGCCAACCAAGGTAAGGCTTGTAACATTTCAGCCTCAGGCACCGCAGGTTTATCGAGTTGGATCAGCTGATAACGTTCTGGTGGCAGCACCAAACAAAGCGGTATAGAACTTGAAAGTTCGCCGGCAAGCTCGACAACAGCAGCTAACCAAGTTTTCCCCGACGATAACCCCAAAGTTTCGACTTTTTCCACTCGGTATGGCTGCGTCTGCAACACCACCAGTTTTACACTGTCGGCTTGTAAATGAATGGCGGCGATGGCTGCCGGTTTTTGACTGGCGCCAGTGGTACGCTTAAATACCTTGGCTAACGTTTGGATCATGCTTCAGCCTTGAGACTATGTATAATCTTCTTGTCGTTTTTATCGGAATTATCTGGTTATGCCCAAGCCATTTTATCAACTGCAGTGGCAACACTTGGACCTTGCCGTCACACGGCAACATCAGACTGAACTTTGGATCTGCCAGTTACACTGTGCAGTGCCGGATATCGCTGGTAATAAATGGTTAAAACTAAAGTATCACATCCAGCAAATACAACAACATAACAAAACTGGAATTCTCAGTTTTGGTGGCGCCTTTTCCAACCACTTACTGGCATTGGCGGCCGCCGGTCATCATTTTGGTTTTAAAACGATTGGCGTGGTGCGAAGTCATGCCCCAGATCCAGCCAATCCAACGTTACAACAATGCCGGCAGCTTGGCATGCAGCTGCATTTTGTCAGTCCGCAGCTTTATAAAACCAAAACCGAAACGGCGATGCTAGCCCAGTTACAACAACAGTATCCAGATTATTTGTTGGTACCCGAAGGCGGCACTTGCGAAGCCGCAGTCACCGGCATGGCGGAACTTCCCCTTTCTGCGACGCCCGCCGGCCCAGCCGACTTATTATGTTGCGCTAGCGCCAGTGGCGGCACCATCGCCGGCTTAATTGCTGGCAGTAGCGGTATTGCCGTGTTGGGGATCAGTGTGGTGAAAGATGCCAGTTTGCCAGAAAAAATCAGCGCATTAATACCGGCAACAGCCCGTAACTGGCCATGGCAACTGCAGCAAGAGTGTACTGGACGGGCGTACGGTAAATTTAATGCCGCGACCTTACAAACATGTTTGGAATTAACACAACAGCAGCTTTACACCGAGCCGGTTTATACCGGTAAAGCACTACATACCTTGTTGCAGCTTATTGGCGAGGGCAAACTAGCTGAGCATCGCAACATTGCGTTTTTCCACACCGGTGGCCTGCAGGGACTGGCTGGCTTGAAATACCGCTCGCTGATTAGCGACGAGCAATACCAAAAGCTCACGGGCGCCTAAACAAGCACTGTGACCTGCTCAAACCGGTTGGTCTTGCGGCATGATCCGCGCCAGCGGCTGACTGAAATAAAACCCCTGTGCGCCACTGACACCCAGTTTCTTCAACACCTGCCATTCTTGCTGGCTTTCAACGCCGGTCGCGATAACTTTCACACCTTTGGCATAATGACTGGCGACCAAACCACGGATAAACAACTGTTGTTCCAGCTGTTGGTCAAGCGCTCGCACCACGGACGGATGTAATTTAATGGCTTCAATTTGCAGTTCATCAAGATAAGGACAAGCTTCAATCGTTAGCCCGACGTGATCAACAATTAATGCAAAGCCCAACTTTTGTAATTGAATTAACTTAGGTTTCAGTTTTTTATAGTTCTTCAGTAAATGATATTCATCCAGTTCAAAAGCAAACTGCCCGGCGGTTAATTGTTCGGAATGAATCATCTCCAGTAACCAATGCTGCCAATCCTTACTCAGCACGGTATCCACCGATAAGTTGACACTGCAACGGCTTTGACCAATATTTTCGGCCTGACATAATTTTGCCGTTTTTAACAACACAAACTGGTCAATGGCCTGACTTAAACCACACTTGGCGGCCATCGGCAAAAATACCGCAGCATTAAGCTTGTCAGCTTCGCTGGTATGCAACCGCACCAGCACCTCATGTTGCACCACATCATGTTGCTCCCAAGAAAAGACCGGCTGAAAGCTTAATAAAAACCGTTGTTCTTTTAACGCGTTGGTCAGTTCAGTGCGCCACCACACCGAGCCTTTAATTTTGGGTTTGTGGGTTGGATAAAAACCATAAGCAGCGTTTGGACCTTGTAACTGCGCCGTTTTCAACGCCATATCCGCTTCGGCCATCACTTGATAAGCGTTTTGGCCTTGTTGATAAATCACATAGCCAATGTGCAACACGTCAAAATCCGGATAGTCGACAAAAAAGCTGGAACGGCTGAGGATTAACGCCATGCGATCGCCACAAGTTTCAGCATCTTTTTGCTCCATCCCGGGCAGTAATACCGCGAGATCATTTTCTGCCAGGCGCGCCAGCACCGCTTGCGGCTGATGCGCAGTTAACTGCGTCAACAATTCCGCACAACCTGCGAGGCGTTGGATGGATGTGGAAGGATTGTCGTCAATATCGGGATGGCTAATCTGGATCAGGAAAAACGCCCCAAATGGCATTTCGTTGCTATCGACCAAATAGTGCTGCAATTTACTTTCAAAATAGATGCGATTTCCAATCGCCAAGTCATGATCTATCAGCCCTTGCACCCGCACGAGATGACGAATTTCTTGTTCACGCTTCGTGAGCGCTTGCTGATTTTTCTGCAACATGAGCAACTTGTCACTCAGCTTATCGTTTTTTGCCAGCGGCACATGCGAGTCGCTAAGCAATTGATTTAAATGCCGGTCAAATTCGCGAAAGTCCTGCTGGAGTTGGCTCACTGTTCGCTGCGAGCGCAATCCGAGCCACAGCGGTAGTAACAACAGCAGATTAAGCACAACATACAACAGTAGTGTTAGCGGTTGCGATACTGCAGTAATGATGTGAATGGACAACTGTGCTGACAGTGCCCACAGCAACAAATTAAAGGTAACCAGCGCCAGCAACAGTGACCATGCTGGGTGGGCTTGCTGAAAAAAAGTTTGCAGTCGGTTCACGCCATTCTCCTGTGCTTGTCATCACAGTGTTAGCGCTACCGTTTGCTTTGTCGAGGCGACGGCCAAAAAATCCTCAGCCGGCGCGTGGTTAGCACACAAAAGAGTGCAGCATCATAGCAACTTCACAATCGGGCCAATCATCAGCGGGGCAGCGAGGCTGAACGCCTCGCACATGCCGCTATTTTACTGCTTCTGTCGCGGCTGCCGCTGTTTTGTGCTGTTGGATTTTCTGCAAATAAGCGCGTAAGTCGGCTTTCACTTCTGGCAATAACAAATACAGTGCCAAGATATTCGGCACCGCCATCAGGAAAATCATCGAATCAATAAAATCAAATACCGCCAACACATTGGGCACTGCGCCCATCGCCACCACTGAGCAAATCAGCACTTTGTATAAACCAATGCTGGCTTTATGTTCGCCGAATAAATAACCCCAGCCTTTTTGACCATAATAAGCCCAGCTGACCACCGTCGAATACCCAAACAACAATAGCGCCACCATCAATACCAGTGGGAACCAATCAAACACCGAGGCAAAAGCTGCCGACGTTAACTGCACGCCATCAAGGCCCGTTTGCAGGTAACTGCCGGTGATAATGATCACCAGCGCCGAAATGGTGCAAATGACCACCGTATCGATAAACGGCTCTAACAAGCCAACAAAACCTTCGGACACTGGATCACTGGTACGTGCTGCAGAATGTGCAATCGGCGACGAGCCAATGCCTGCTTCATTAGAATACGCGGCGCGGCGAAAGCCCTGGATCAATACCCCAATAAAACCGCCATAAGCAGCTTCCGGCGCAAAAGCGCCTTTGAGAATGGTCCAAAAGGCCGCAGGTATTTCCTGATAATGTAAGCCAATAATCACCAGCGCGGCCGCCAGGTAAATACCACACATCAAAGGCACCAACTTGCTGGTTACGCGGGCAATACTTTTAATACCACCGACGATCACCAACCCCACCAGCAGCGCATAAATAATGCCAAATAGCCAAGCGTTGTCAAAACCAGTGACGGTTTTAACTTGAACAAACCCTTGATTAACATGAACAAAGCCAGCAGAACCAAACACACAGGCTACCGCAAAAAAGCCAGCGAGAAACTTACCGGTGCGCGGCAACTGATATTTTTCTAACGCCACTTTAATGTAATACATCGGGCCGCCGGAGACCGTGCCATCAGGCTGGATCTGCCGATATTTGACCGCGAGCGTACATTCAACAAATTTGGTGGTCATGCCAAGAAACCCAGCCACAATCATCCAAAACGTAGCCCCAGGCCCGCCCAGTGTAATGGCGACGGCCACCCCAGCGATATTGCCGGTGCCGACAGTTCCCGACAACGCTGCTGAAAGCGCCTGAAACTGCGTAATTTCGCCCTTATCCTGCGGCCGACGATAATGACCACGAACCACCGCAATGGCATGGCCAAAACCACGGATATTGATAAACCCGAGGTAAAAGGTAAATACAATAGCACCGCACATTAGCCACAGCACCGTGACCGGAATGGCGACACCTTGTAGGTTAAAGGAGTAAAAAACGACACTGGCGAGCGTGGAGCTCAGCTGCTCAAAAGCCTGTTGGAAGCTAAAATCGCTGGACATCTAGAAATCTCTGACGGCAAAAATAAGCACATTACCATAGATAATAATGCTTTGGCTGTAGCATTGATCTGCAATGCACAGGTTCGGGTGATGACCCGCCACCAGGTCATTGTTCCGCCAAAGCGCATTTGACAGCTGACAACTGTCCGTTCGTTTTATCCAACGCTTGCTCGCTGATAAATCTCTAGCGGCAATCCGTCCGGATCGGCAAAAAAAGTGAAGGCAGCACCGGTGTAGGGGTCAATGCGGATCGGCTCGACCTCAATACCTGCTTGTTGTAGCCAGGCGCTGGCTTTTGCCACATCCGCAACCGCAAAACTTAGATGCCGCAGCCCCTGCGCTTCCGGCCGGCTAGGCCTTGCCGGAGCGCCGACAAAAGAGAACAATTCAAGCTGTCCGCCATCGGGTAACTGCAAATCTAATTTGTAGGACTGGCGATCGGCGCGATAATTTTCCGCCAACACGCTCAGGCCCAATAACTGGGTGTAAAAATGTTTGGAACGCGCGTAGTCGGCACAAATAATCGCCACATGATGAATTCCAAGTAACATAAAGTCTTTCCATGATGAGCGGCGCACTCGCCGATAACAAGCCGGTCGACTGTCGCTGCGATGACACAATCAACATCTTAATGACCATCTTGGCACCGGCCCGAGCAAGAGCCGGTGCACCACAATGTTAAGACTTGGCGTGCGCTTCTACTGCGCGCCACACTCGCAGCAAATTGCCAGACATAACTTTTTCAATGTCGGCGTCGCTATAGCCACGACGCAACAAGCCTTCGATAAGATTTGGATAGGTTGAGACATCTTTTAAGCCTTGCGGCAGCGAATCGCCTACCCCATCAAAATCAGAACCGATGCCAACGTAATCGACGCCGACTAACCGGGTGACGTAGTCAATGTGATCAAGCACGGTGTCGACATTGGCAAAGGGATACGGATGTTGTTGCAGGTAAGTTTGCCGAAAACTTGTTTCATCGGTGCCCTTTGGCGCCGCTGCGAGCGCCGCTTTGAACTGCAAACCCCATTGATTCGCCCTTGATACCACAAACGACGAGCCAAAGTTAATCTGGATCACACCGCCATTTTTAGCCAATGCCTTGACCATTTCATCATCCATATTTCGCTCAAAACCCGGCACAAAGGCTCGTAACGACGAATGTGATGCGATCACCGGCGTTTTGCTGAGCTTAATCACCTGATAAAAAGCCTGATCTGACACATGCGAAATATCAATCATCATGCCTAAGCGATTCATCTCGGCCACCACTTGTTCGCCAAATGGGCTTAAACCTTTCCAGCGCCGGCGTAAGTCGTAACTGGAGTCAGAAATATGATTGCTTTGCGAGTGTGCAAGCGTGATGTAGCGAATGCCACGCTGATAAAAATGCTGTAAATTCTCTAGCTTACCTTCGATCGGCGTGCCGTTTTCCATCCCCAACGCCAGCGAAATTTTGCCCTGCTGTTGCTGAGCCGCCAGATCAGAAGTTTGATACGCCATCGCAAATTTATCTGGCGCGCGGCCAACCAGTGCTTCCATGCTGTCAATTAACTGATTCGCCAGCAAATAACCGCCACCACTTTTCTCTAGTGACGATGGAATATAGACCGACATAAAAGGCGCATTTAAGCCGCCAGCCTTCGCTCGCGGATAATCAAACTCACCGCCAGGGGCGCTGACAGAAACATCCTCCCACTTGTCTTGCAAGCGATAAGGCACATCAATATGGGTATCAATAATCAACAACTGTTGCGCCAGTTGCTGCGCGCGTGTTGCGGGGTCTTTGGCGGCCACTGGCGCCGGTGCAGAACTACAGCCGGCCAACCACAGCAAGCTGGCACCAGTTATCAGCAAAGTTTTGGAATTCACAATATTGATCCTTGTTGAAAAGGGTTAGGTTCAAAGTACAGCCTTGGGCAAAACCCTGATCCTCAGAGTTAATTTGCCAGCATAAAGCAAATAGGTCGCACTCGCCGAGCGCATTAAACTTATATTTTGCGGTCTTGGTCGGAACAGTTAACCGCTGGCATGCAGTCACCATTTTCGGTCAATTCGTGGTTAAATTGTTAAGATTTGTTTCTGATAAATTGCCAAGCATGGTGGCTCATGTTAGTGTCCGGTGGACGTTTTAACCACTTGACCGCAAACTCAAAAGTAACTAAATAGGAAATTCTTATGAACGTAAAATCAGTGATGATATTGTTAACCGTCGTTGGATTAAGTGCTTGCGCCAGCTCTGGCCCTACGGCCAGCAACACACCATCGACCAATGACAATACTCAGGCTACGACTGCGCAAGCAACACCGACCACTGAAAGCAACGTCATCTGCACCTCAGAGCGCGCCTTAAACACCCGCTTTGCCAAAAAAACCTGCCGCACTGCGGCGCAGGTCGAAGCAAACAAAGCTGAAGCAGCAGAAGTTATGCGCCGCCAAGGTAATTAATATCACCGATCTATCACGAATCAACCATTGATCAAAACTCTGAAACAACCGGTGCCGCTGGTTGCTTCAGAATTTTTCGCTGCACGAGCCGCCCATTTTCGCCATCAACCCTGCATTGGGCACAACAAACCCTTTTTACAAATCAAGATTAAACTGCTGTTTTAACACCGCAGCAAATTCGGTGGCAGCGACCGCTGTGACCGTCAGCTTGCCTTGATGCCAGCGTTTTAATTCAGTGCCGACCAGCATGGTTCTGCCCTCGTCATGCTGCTGGATCACCAGATACTTCTGCACAAAAATGGTTTCAGGATGGGTCGAATTTAAGTAATTTGCCGGCATAAAATCAATCCAATCCGCCGGATATAAATCAAAACCGTACTGGCTGACCCATTGATCGTCTAGCTGCGCCTGCATCACATACTCACCAGCGCTTGGAGAAATCAGCCGGAAATAATCAAAATCTTGCTGCTGTGGCAAATTAACCTGCGACAAAGCAAGTGGTGCGCGCAAGCCATAACTTCCAAAACCTAAATCGCATAACCATTGTTCTTCATC
The DNA here is from genome assembly GCA_037968955.1 of Rheinheimera sp. Classification (GTDB taxonomy): domain Bacteria; phylum Pseudomonadota; class Gammaproteobacteria; order Enterobacterales; family Alteromonadaceae; genus Pararheinheimera. The sequence goes on from JBBKWN010000115.1 coordinate 17,126, forward strand.
TACTTTGACAATTAATGCCATATGGGTCTTCGGACGGCGCATCGGGTAAAACATCGGCCGGCAAAAAACAAACTGGTAGTCGATGCCAAGTGCAGTCAAAGCCATCGCAAACAAAGCATTCACTTCATAACAATAACCCCCTCGGCTGGCGTTGCCATCCACACCAATCATTTTGTCGACCAAATCTTCAGGCACTAACGACACAATTTTACCGGCCTGCACATCCAGATTTTCAAACGGTACCCGCCGTAATTGCTGCTGCATTAGTGCTTGCACTGTTGCACTATTGGCAGCAACATCGCCTTGAAAACCAATCCGTTTTAGATATAAATCCAACCGAAAATTACTGGCGTACATACAATTATCCTTGCGGTAAAAAATCAATCACAATACGGCACCGAAGGCCCCAGCAAGGGCGCATCATCATGCTTTGTTGCTCACCAGCTGCTTGAGAAAAATTCACAGCTACGCAGCGTTATGCCATGATAAGGTAAAAGCACGATTGCAGGGAACCCGCACTATGTCGCAATATCATCGTTTTACCGTCGAAGATGCCATCCAGTTTGCGAATGAGCACAGTGAATTATTTGGCGAGCACAGTAAACTCAGTGCGGTTTGCTTTGGTGACGACCATATGAATCAGGTGTTTAGAGTAAAAAACCAGTTTAATACTAGTCTGATCGTAAAACAGGCGCTGCCCTTTGCGCGCGGGCTGAGCGATCGCTGGCCACTGACGCTTGATCGCAGCCGACTGGAAGCACAGGCTTTACTCATTTTTGCCAAAGCGGCGCCAGAATTGGTCGTCGAAGTGCGACATTATGATGCCGAGCAAGCGGCGATGTTGCTGGAAGATTTAGACCATTTAACGTTGTTGCGCACGGCGCTGACCGAAGGGCGCCAGTTTCAAAAGCTTGGTGTGCAAATGGCAGAATTTGTAGCTAATACCAGTTTTGCCAATAGCGATTTTGCGCTGGATTTACCGGCAAAAAAAGCCCGACAAATTCAATATCTCAACCCAGAACCACTACAAATAAGCGAAGATTTACTCTTTAACGACCCTTTTAGTAATAACGAACGCACTCAGATTGATCGCAGTTTATACCCGCTAGCCCAACATTTATGGCTCGATGAGCAGCTGCAATCGAAAGTGGCAGCGTTGGCGGCTAATTTTCGCAGCAAACTACAAACACTGGTGCATGGTGATTTAACCAGCAGTAGCATTTTTGCGACCACAGATCATCTCAAAGTATTTGACGCCGAATTTACTGGTTTTGGCCCGATTGGGCTCGATGCCGGGTTATTTGTCGGTAGCCTGCTCCTGCACTACTGCCTCGCACCCGCACTGTTGACCGATCCGGTGAAAGCCAAAGATCAGCAAAATTATCTGCACAATCAAATCAAGTCGTTCTGGCAGGAATTTGAACTACTCTTTATGCAAAACTGCCGTAAACAGTGTCGCGACCCGTTATTTGGCAATGAAATTTACCAAAAGCAGTTTGTGGCTGATGTATTGTGCGATCTTACTGGTTTTGCCGGATGTGAGTTAATCCGGGAAGTTCTCGGTACCTTTAAAGCGCAAGAGCTGACCAGCATTTCTGCGCCTGAAACCAAACTTCAGGTGAGCCAGCATGCACTGACCCTCGGTCAACGTTTAATCATGCAACACCAGCAAATCACCTCCATTGACGAGCTGCTGAGCTGGCTGCCAACCGGCAGTCCGCAATAACAAGGTTGAGCGCCGGCGATGATGACGGCGCGAGGAGTAACGAATGCAAAAAGTACAAGGTATTGGCGGCATATTTTTAAAAGCCCGCGACCCACAACAATTGGCGCTGTGGTATCACCAACATCTGGGCGTACCACTGTATCCGGACAGCCCATATGGCAGCTTTAAGGCCAACGACCAAGATGAAACCGTCTGGTCAACCTTTGCCGAGGACAGCGAGTATTTTGGCCGAGCCGAACAACAAATGATGGTCAATTATCGCGTTGACGATTTAGAAGCCATGTTGACACAGTTGCAACTAGCTGGCGTCAAGGTCGACGAGCAACGCGAATCTGGTGACTATGGTAAGTTTGGCTGGGCCTATGATCCAGATGGCAATAAGTTTGAATTATGGCAACCCAAATAACCCGGCGCGGTAAGATATTCCGCCCGCTCGCCAAGCGCCCCGTGGTCAAGCAGGCCAAATCACAACGGATTTGGCAGCAGGGCGCGCACAATGCGTTTACCGATTTATGCCTGTTTCAAGGCCATTATTACTGCGTATTTCGCGAAGCAGCGGCCCATGTCTCGCCGGACGGCGCTTTACGCATTTTGCAAAGCAAAGACGGCCAACGTTGGCATAGTGTGGCTTTGATCCAAAGTCACACTGCCGATTTACGCGATGGGAAATTGGTGGTCACCGCCGATGGTCGGCTGCAGCTACTGGGTGCAGGCGCCTTGCACGATCGCACGACACATTTTTATCAGTCTTACACCTGGTTTTCTGCCGACGGCTTGGTATGGTCAGACGCCTTCGAAGTGGGCGAGCCAAACTTCTGGTTGTGGCGTTTAACCTGGCATCAAGGCTGCGCTTGGGCCATCGGCTATCAATGTGGTGCTGGCCCGCGATCCGTCCGCCTTTATCGCAGCGCTGATGGTGTGCATTTTTCGGTCTGGGTGCAGGTGTTCAATGATCAGGGTTATCCCAACGAAAGCGCACTGTTGTTTTTACCGGACGAACGAGCAGTTTGTCTGCTGCGCAGAGATCCTGATGTGGCACTGCTGGGTATCGCAAAACCGCCTTATTTTGACTGGCATTGGCGAGCGCTGAACTGTCGGGTTGGCGGACCACAATGTATCCAACTGCCTGATGGCCGGATTCTGGCCGCGGTGCGACTGTATGATCAGCAAGTTCGCACCAGTTTGGCTTGGTTGGATATCGACACCGCCACACTTACCGAAGCACTGCAGTTACCCTCGGCGGGTGATACCAGTTATGCCGGTTTGGTCTGGCATCAGGGGCGGCTTGCGGTTAGTTATTATTCATCGCATCAGGGCCGCACGGCAGTGTACTTCAGTCGCCCAAAACTCATGGCCAAGCCCAATCAAAACACCAATTAAATATCAGCAGCCTAGGCAAAATTCGGCAAAAAAGCAGAAATATCGCCATTTATCGGCAAAAATTGATATATTAGCGCGCCGTAACTGACTGCATTGTGGTCACTCCAATGCGCTGGGCAGTGGCAGTTGCTGATAACTGCTGCTACACCTGATACGTTACAGCACACCTTGAACAAGCGCATGCGCACACCAGCATGCACGTAAGTGCACAGTCCACCGGACGCGATGCTCCACACCACAGACTCAAGCTAAGGGTAATCCATTGATGATAAGCAAACACAATAAGCTGGCGTTGCAGATCAAAATCGCATTCATAGCGACCACTGTTGGTCTTTCTCCTGTTGCGATTGCACAGGAAAGTGACAAAGCCAAACAGGATGATCAACAACTAGAACGCATTATGGTCACCGCGCAAAAGCGGGTGCAAAGCACACAAGAAGTGCCTATTTCGGTTGCCACTTTGTCAGGTGAAAAATTTGAGGCCATCTTTGCCGGCGGCGATGATATTCAAGCCCTTGCGGTAAAAATCCCGGGCTTGTATGCAGAATCATCGAACGGCCGCGCCGCGCCACGTTTTTATATCCGTGGTCTGGGTAACACCGACTTTGACTTAGCAGCATCACAGCCAGTGTCTGTCATTATGGATGACGTGGTGATGGAAAACGTCATTTTAAAAAGCTTCCCATTGTTTGATATCGAACAAGTGGAAGTGATCCGCGGCCCACAAGGCACCTTGTTTGGGCGCAATACCACGGCCGGCATCGTGAAATTTGCCAGCGCCAAACCAACTCAGGCGTTTGATGCGTACAGCAAATTCTCAGTGGGTAGTTTTGGTAGCCGTAATTTGGAAGGTGCGGTCGGTTCAGGTTTGACCGACCAACTCTCGGCACGGCTATCGTTGTTGTCGCAGCACCGCGATGATTACATCAACAATAGTTTCACCAAAGAAAAAGACGCGATGGGCGGTTTTGATGAAACTGCAGCGCGGCTGCAATTTTTGTACGACGGCGCTAAAGTTGATGCTTTATTCAATGCCCATGGCCGCAAACTCGATGGAACTTCGTCGATTTTCCGCCGCAACGTCTTTACCAAAGGCAGTAACCAGCTCAATCAAAATTATGACCGCGACACCGTGGCCTATGACGCTGGCAACAACTTCCAGAAGTATGACAATTCTGGACTGTCGCTGAAACTTGATTTTGAGTTGGATGGCATGACCTTCACCTCAATTACAGCGCATGAACAAGCCGATGGCAACGGCCGTGGTGATATCGACGGTGGTACTGAGGCCGGTCCAGGCCCGTCAACTGTGGGTAACGCAGTGACTGAAGATCAGTTAAAAGACTTAAAACAACTGACCCAAGAATTCCGTTTAGCCAGCGCCACCGACGACGCGCTGGAATGGCAAGTGGGTGCGTTTTATTTTGATTCGTCTTTTGGCGTGACCAGTATTGACGGCTTTTTTGGTCGTACTGCTGTTTTTCACGACAACCAAAGCTGGGCCGTTTTTGGGCAAAGCACCTATAACCTAAACGAGCGTTGGGATGTCACGGGTGGCGTTCGTTATACCCGCGATGAAAAATCGTTTTATGTCGGTGAGCAAAACGTCAATGGTTTTGCCTTAGTCATTGGTGTAGCGCAAGTTCAGAATTATGCACCGATCAGCCTCGATGATGGTCAAGTGAGCTGGGAGTTGGCAACAAATTACCGGTTAACCGACCAAACGTCGCTCTTCGCCCGTTTAGCCAATGGCTTTCGTGCGCAGTCGATCCAAGGCCGCAATGTAGCATTTGAAGAAGATCCAACCACGGCCGATTCTGAAACAATTAACTCAATTGAATTTGGTGCCAAATCAGATTTACTCGGCAATACCCTGCGCTTAAACGGCGCGCTGTTTTACTACAATATTGATGACATTCAGTTATCTGCAGTTGGCGGGAACAACAACGGTAATACGCTGGTGAATGCCGACAAAGGTACTGGTTATGGCTTTGAAATTGACGCCGATTGGCGCGCGCTGACCAATCTAACGTTCGGTGGTGGTTTCAGTTATAACAACACTGAGCTAAAAGATGCCAATCTGCGGGTTGGTTTGTGTGGTTCAGGCATGTGTACGGCGCTGGACCGGACCGTGGTGGTTGGGGGTAAAACCTTGGCTTATGTGGATGGCAACCCATTTCCACAAGCGCCAAAAACAATTTTGACCCTCAATACTCGGTACGATATTCCGGTTACCGGTGGTGAAGTTTACTTTTACGCCGATGTTGCCGTGCAGGGTAAAACCAACCTGTTTTTGTACGAATCAGTTGAATTTCGCACCAGCAGCAACACTGAAGCAGGCTTGCGTATTGGTTACACCAACTACGAAGGTAACTACGAAGTTGCGCTATTTGGCCGCAATATCACCGACGAAGACAATGTCAAAGGCGCGATTGACTTCGCCAACCTGACCGGTTTTGTCAACGAACCGCGGATTATCGGTGTTGAATTTAAGAAAAGTTTTTTCTAACTTTTTAAATATACAAAGCTAAATCAAACCTAAACACGGGGTCAGCCATCGATGGCTGACCCCTTCTGTTTTAACGCTACTACTGTAAAGCGCTGTTTTTAAGACCACAGCTTTTAAACCACAGCTGCAAGCCAAATAGCGTGCACCAGCCCCGCTTTCATCACTCCCCTCAAAACAGCGATATTTTGTTGTACAACCTCGAAAACCTACACAAGCAAGTGCGCGAACGCCGTTGGTTAAGCTGCACACTGCCAGCCCAGGGTGCTTGGCGTTGCTCGGCTGGACGCTGCTTAACCTGACCCACGCGCATCCGACAAAATGCTATGTGGCAGGCAAACGATAACGCGCTGATGAGGATGATAAATCCAGGGCTGCAGCCTTATCTGGTTCATATTGAACCAAAAGATGGTTCAGCCCTGCGGTAAGGTCGACTACAACTCAAATTTAATTCCTTGCGCTAACGGCATGGTACTTGAGTAATTAATGGTATTGGTTTGACGGCGCATATAGGCTTTCCAAGCGTCAGAGCCTGATTCACGGCCACCACCGGTTTCTTTTTCACCGCCAAAAGCCCCGCCAATTTCGGCACCTGAAGTGCCGATATTCACGTTAGCAATCCCGCAATCTGAACCACTGCAGGCCAGAAATTGTTCCGCCTGTTGCAATTGGGTGGTAAAAATTGCCGATGACAAGCCTTGCGCCACCGCATTTTGCATAGCGATAGCTTCGGTCAAATCACCGTCATAGCGCAGCAAATATAACAGTGGCGCAAAGGTTTCTTGCTGAACTGCAGGGTAGTGATTTTGTGCTTCGACAATGGCTGGCCTGACGTAACAGCCAGAAGAATACTGCTCGCCAGTTAGCACATCGCCGCCAGTCAACACGGTGCCGCCTTGTTGTTGCGCTTGCAAAATGGCCGCCTGAAACGCTGCCACAGCGCTTTGGTCAATCAGCGGGCCTACATGATTTTGCTGATCCAGCGGATCGCCAATCCGTAGTTTCTGATAAGCCGATACTAAGCTTTGTTTTACTTTGTCGTAGACATCGGCATGCACAATCACCCGACGGGTGGTGGTACACCGTTGGCCGGCGGTGCCAACAGCGCCAAACACCACGGCAGGAATAGCCAAAGCAAGATCAGCATGTTCAGTGATGATAATGGCGTTGTTACCACCCAACTCTAAAATCGATTTGCCAAAGCGTGCGGCAATTTTCTGCGCGGCGTGCCGCCCAACACGGGTTGAACCCGTTACCGACACCAGCGCCACCCTTTTGTCCTCCAGCATCAACTCGCCAATGGTATCGCCTGTACCTATCACCAGATTAAAAATACCTTCCGGCAGCGCATTGTCGGCCAGTACCCGTTGCAGAATATGTTGGCATGCCAGGGCAGTTAATGGAGTTTTTTCCGAAGGTTTCCAAATGGTTACATTACCGCACACCGCAGCTATCATCGCGTTCCATGCCCAAACCGCGACCGGAAAGTTAAAGGCGGAAATAACACCTACCACGCCCAGTGGATGGTATTGCTCGTACATCCGGTGACCCGGCCGTTCGGAGTGCATGGTCGAGCCACACAGCTGGCGGGATAAACCAACGGCGAAATCGCAGATATCAATCATCTCCTGCACTTCACCTAAACCTTCCTGTAACGATTTCCCCATTTCATAGGACACCAACTGCCCCAGTGCCTCTTTATTGGCCCGCAAGGCGTCACCAATCTGACGGACAATGTCGCCGCGTTTTGGCGCCGGCTGCTGCCGCCAGTAGCTTGCCGCGGCCTCGGCCACTTCAATGATGTGCTGATATTGCGCGGTACCGGCATGCTGCACGCTGGCAATGGCTTTGCCGTCCACCGGTGACACGACGCTCACTGCAGCACTTTGTTCGTTAAACAACCAGTTTAAACCTGAGCTGGCACAAGGATTAAGCGGCTTAAGCCCCAATGACGTGAGAAAATCCATAATGATTCCTTTTGGGTCTGCTGACCTTTGCTATTTGATACATGTTATTGAAAATTTGTTATTTAAAATTGGTCACTGCACATTTGAAACTAGTGCGTAAATTTCAGCGTCTGCATCGCAGACAGCCCCTGACTGAAAGTCTCCAGAAACCGATCGGCTTCGCGGCGCCCAAATGCCAGCGGCGGCTTCATCTTTAAAATATTGGCATCGGGTCCTTCGGAGCTGAGTAGAATTCGTTGCTGTTTCATAAACTCGACCAACCAGGCCATCTCAGCCGTTGCGGCGCTTTTGTTCTGCCTGTCAGTCACCAGCTCCACACCTAAAAACAACCCCATACCACGCACATCACCAATAATTGGATATTGTTGCTGTAACTGACGTAATTGTTGTTGCAGATAAAGGCCGGTTTCCAGCGCCCGTTGCGGCAGTTGCTCCTGCTGCAATACTTTTAATACCGCGCTGCCAATGGCACAGGACACCGGGTTGCCACCAAAGGTATTAAAAAATTCCATGCCGTTGGCAAATGCATCGGCGATCGCTCTGCTGGTGATAACCGCAGCCATCGGATGGCCATTACCAATAGGTTTACCCAAGGTTACGATATCCGGCACCACCCGCTGCGTCTGAAAACCCCACATCTGACTGCCGACCCGACCAAAACCTACCTGCACTTCATCGGCGATACAGAGCCCTCCAGCGGCTCGCACCAGCGAATATACCTGCTGTAAATAACCGTCCGGCATCACAATTTGCCCGGCCACCCCTTGCAGGGACTCACAGATAAAAGCCGACACCTGACGACCCGCCGCCGAAATATCGGCCAAGGCTCGGCTGATATCTGCGGCATAAGCGGCACCTGTTGCCTGGCTGTAACCCTGATAGCGACCGCGGTAGGGATCCGGCAGCAACACTTTGTGGATCTGCGCCGCCGCGCCTTCTCCGCCGGGGCCATCAAACTTGTAGGGACTGGCATCAATACATGCCTGAGTATTGCCATGATAGGCACCATCCACCACGATCAGGTCTCGCTGACCGGTCACTGCCCGCGCCAGTCGAAACGCCAATTCATTGGCTTCGCTGCCGGAATTGACAAAAAAACAAACCGACAACTCGGATGGCATCGTCGCCAGAAGCTGCTCGGCGTAATCCACCAAGTTATCGTGTAAATAACGGGTATTGGTATTTAACAACGCCATTTGTTGCTGACCCGCTGCCACCACTTGCGGATGACAATGGCCCACATGACAAACATTGTTCACCATATCCAAATAGTCTAAGCCGGCTTCATCATACAAATACGCACCGGAGCCACGGACTATTTTCAGCGGCTGCTGATAACTCAGGCTGAGAGTTTTGCTGAAATAACGCTGACGCAACTGCCGTAGTTCGTTATCAGACCGGCCGGGTTCAGCTTGCCCCAGACACTGCTGTGTCAAAAGTTGCCCAATCCAGATGAAATCGAGTTGTTGCAATTGCACCAACGCTTGTTCGGCCGCGGTGGCCGAAATCAAAATATATGGGTTATCTGGCTCGGCGAGGCTGGCTTGGGCTGAGTTGCATAAACTAAGACACAACCGCAGCGCAATTAGACAAGGTAACACCTGCAGCTCAGTTGCAGAGAGTGGATGCTGCTGATGGTAAGCCGCGGTGACGGTTTTGATCACCTGAACCGGCTCGGCTTGATTCAAAATGGCATAAGCACAAGCAACAGCCAGTTCATTGATGGTGTGGCTGTACAACATGTCACCAAAGTCCAACAAGCCGGTGATTTGCCAGCCCTGAGCCGCTTCTTGCAGTAACAGGTTGTAGTCATTGGCATCATTGTGGATGACACTTTGCGGCAATTGGCTCAGAACCGGCCTCACTTGCTGCTGATACAATGCTAGAAAATGCTGCACCAACGGCTCACGCAAAGCCGACAAAAAGTACATTTTTTTCCGGCACAGGCGATAAGCTGTCGCCAGATCCCAGTCCAACTCCCGGTACGCAGCAACATGTTCAAAATTGGTAAAACCATGGCTTACTTTGCCTAATAACTCACCCAGTTGTTGCCATAGCGCTGGGCCTTTGTCTGCTTGGGTTAATTCACCGTAGCAGCTCCCGGGCAAGTAACTGAGCACCCGCAACCAACGCGCTTCACCGTGCACATCAATAGCGGTGATCAAAGCTCCAGCGCGATTGGCCAGCACCTCGGGCACAGCGATGTCGGCCGCAGCCAACGCATTCATCGCTTTGTTTTGCAAATCCAGCACCGCCAGGCTTTCTGAACTGTTGGCCACTTTGACAATGTAGCGGCTGGTATCGCCAAGTTGCAGCAAAAAATTCAGATCGCTGTAGCCAGGCAAAGACTGCAACCCCCCCTGCAAACCGTAGTGCTGTTGCAGTAAAGTCGCAATCTGTTTGGTGAGGGTCGCGTTTTGTAGTTCGATACTTGCTTCGATGCTTGCTTCCATGATTATTCCTGCCTATTGCGCCGACTGGCGAGCCAGTTGACGTTCATCCTGACCGCTCGTAAAGGGGATTAAACTGAATCGATACTGATAATCTTTTGCCGGGATGCGGTATTGGTCGTGCACCGGCCGCCCCCAGGAGGTATCGCCGCCAACGCCCATTTGCGCCATATCCAGATTCAGCGTCGCCAATGGACGGATCATTACTTCCGCACCATGTTTGCGAGTCAGCGGCACTAGCCCCGATGCCGAGGCGGCGCCATCGGTTTCAGGGTCAAAATCAATGTCTTGTTGCAAATAAGGCCAGGCACTAGCCGACAGCTTATCTGCCGCCACCGCTAACAAACCGGCGCCTTTGGCATTTTTCAGCGCAAACCAGCGCACATCCGTTTTATTGGCGTTTTCCTGCGGCCGCACATAGTGATGAATTTGTTCTTGCAGCGGCAGTTTGTACCAGCCAAGCGCCGCGGAAGTTTTGCGATCGGCATAACTTTCGTGTGGGCCTCGTCCATACCAACTGACAAACTGGTGCTCGCCTGTTAACACCATTTGCATGCCAAACCTGGGTAAATCTGGCAATGTTTGCCCCGCCGCCAGCGTCAGTTGGCTATCGACGTCAATTCGACCATCGGCATGGACCAGATACTGCACCTGATAGTGGCCGCTAAAATCTGAACTCTGATAGGTGGCGGTGACTTTTACTTTGTCTTGTTGCACCTTCGTCTGCAGCGATTGCAGAGTTAATCGCCTTTGCGCGTGCTGCCATATTTTTGCCCATTGTGGCATCTGATTGCCTAAATCGTTATCGGTTGGCGCGCGCCAGAAGTTTGCAGTCAAAGGCGCCTGCAACAGCGACCGGCCCTGATGCTGATACTGCGACAGCCAGCCGCTATCTTTGGCAAAGCCAATTTGCATTTGATCATTGTGCAATAACAGAATGTTAGCCTGCTGCTCGATATTGATCGGCGACTGCGGCTGCACTGCTGCCTTAGCCGCAACCTGACGAACCGGCAGGCTGAATTGCTCAAAAGCGGCTTCGTGGCCAATGGCCAATAGAGGCTCAGCAGTATTTAGCTTTAAGCTTAAGGTGATCATGTACTCGTAAGGACTATGCTCTGGCAACGCCGGGTAGCTCAGTTTCACTTCGCCACTTTGACCTGCTGCGATCAACGGCAAAGCTTGCTGACCTTGCGCGATTAACAGACCATCCGCTTCAATTTTCCAATGTAAATCAAAGTGCGACAACGAACGAAATGCGTAGCGGTTTCGCAATGAAAAACGTCCGGCCGCCACATCAATGGCAGTCAATCGCGCGGGTTGATACACTTTTTTCACTTCAAAAGCATGCGGATGTGGCACTCGATTTGGGTCAACCAACCCGTTGTTGAGAAAATTACCGTCACTTTGCAAAGTCGGATGAAAATCCTGACCATAAGCCCAGAACTTAGCCCCGTTCGAGTTGGTATAGGCTAGCGACTGATCAACCCAATCCCAGATAAAACCACCTTGTAGCACCGGATATTTTTCAATCAGATCCCAATAGTCTTGTAGATTGCCAACTGAGTTCCCCATGGCGTGGGCGTATTCAATCATGATAGCAGGCCGGTCTTTATGCTCTTTCGCATAGTTTTCCAGCCGATCCATACTTGGATACATTGGGGCAAAAATATCGGTGCAGGCTGCAGTTCCGGCCGGTTCGTACTGCACCGGACGACTCGGATCACGCTGTTTTATCCACTGATAAGTTTTCTCAAAGATCTTACCCGTGCCCGCTTCGTTGCCCAAAGACCAGATAATAATAGAAGGGTGATTTTTATCCCGCTCCACCATCCGCTGGGTGCGATCAAGGTGGGCAGCGAACCAGCTCATTTCATTGCCAAGCTGGGTTTCTTCTTTGACCGCCAATGGATGCGACTCAATGTTTGCTTCGTCAATCACGTACAAGCCATATTTGTCGGTCAGCTTGTACCAATAAGGATTATTCGGGTAATGACTGCTACGTACCGCATTGATATTCAGCGACTTCATTAATTGAATGTCACGCAGCATTTCTGGTTGAGTCACCACATGGCCATTTATTGGTGAAGTTTCATGCCGGTTCACGCCACGAATATAAATGGCTTGATTGTTCACCAGCAACTGGCCGTTCTTTATTTCAATCCGGCGAAAACCAATGTCTTGGCGCACGGTTTCCAGCACTTGTCCTTGCTGATTCAACACGCTGACCAACAACGTGTATAAATGTGGCGTTTCGGCGCTCCACAATTTCGGCGTCGTTAATTTTGCCTGCAACTTCAGTTGTTGCTTTGCGTTGGCCGGCACCGTCAGTTTTTGCTGCCCGTGTAATAGTTGCCGCTGATCGTTTGCTGGGTCTAATAATTGATATTGCACCTGTAGCTGTTCGTTTTTCGCAGTGTAGTTCTTTAACGCCAGCTCCAGACTCAGCGTCCCTTGCTGCAAACTGCTGTCTAACTCCGGTTTGGCAAAGAGATCAAAAATATGCTGTTTTGGCGTCGCATACAAAAAGACATCACGTTCAATTCCGGTGAGACGCAGCATATCCTGGCTTTCGAGATAACTGGCATCGCTCCAACGCCGGATCTGCAGTGCCAGCACGTTGTCGCCCGCTTTCAGATAGCTTGTTAAATCAAATTCAGCCGGCGTTTTTGAACCTTGCGAAAAGCCCAGATAACGGCCATTTAACCACAGCTCCAGCGAAGAATTAGCCGCGCCAACCTGCAAAAATACCTGCCGTCCTGCCCAGTTCTCCGGCAAGGTGAATTGCCGCCGATAGGAGCCAACGGCATTATCTTTTTTCGGGGCAGCTGGCCACTTCGCTTCAAAAGGGTAACGTTCATCCAGGTAGATTGGATAGCCAAAGCCTTGAACTTCCCAGTTGCCAGGGACTTTGATCTGTTGCCAGTTGCTGGCGTCATACCCTGGTTGCTCAAATCCGGCGGGCGCCTGATCAGATTGGGCTTGCCAGTTAAACTGCCAAAAGCCATTTAGTGAGAGATAGTTGCTATTCGTTTCAGGCTGATCCACCAGCGCTGCTGCGGTGGAATTGAACGAAAACATCGTGTTATGCGGCGGCAGTTTGTTAATCGCAAAGACTTGATGATCCTGCCATGGCTCGCGTTTTGCCTGCGCAAAGCAGCTGATCAGCAGCACC
>JBBKWN010000116.1:0-35573 GCA_037968955.1 Rheinheimera sp.
GCGGCAGGCATAAAAAAAGGCCGGACATTGTCCGGCCTTTTTGTATGTTGAACATTGATCACGATTGCTCATCGATATTAATGATTAAGTGAATTTGTTTTATTCGTTATTTATGTTTAATTATTTTGGTTATCATCGTTTTATCAACTTCACCGGACATGGTTTAACGGTTGTGTCATCACAGCGCGCGGAACGGTGTCAGGCGGTAAATCACCGCACGAATAACCAAAATATCACAAGGAATCACTTATGTTAGATGCCAACCTGAAGAACACTTTACGTAGTTACCTGCAAAATTTAAAAACGCCGGTCGAACTGTCTTTAGCGGTTGATACCAGCGACAAAGGCCAAGAGCTAAAAGCACTGGCGCTGGATATTGCGACTTTATCTGATCTGATCTTAGTAACTGACAATCCAGCGGCAGAGCGGGTGCCATCAATGTCAGTACGCTCAAAGGCAAAAGGCACTGAAATCACCTTTGCTGGTGTGCCAATGGGTCATGAATTTACGTCGTTAGTGTTGGCGTTGTTGCATTCAGGGGGTCACCCAATTAAAGAAGAAATGGCGGTGCTGGAACAAATTTCGCAGCTGCCAGGTGATTTTAAGTTCGAAGTTTATGTGTCGTTAAGCTGCCAAACTTGCCCGGAAGTGGTACAGGCGCTGAATTTGATGGCGGCGGTGAATCCAAACATCAAAAACACCATGGTGGACGGTGCCGTGTTTGGTGATGAAGTGGCCAAGCGCAACATTATGGCGGTGCCGACCGTGTTCTTAAACGGTGAGCAATTCTCACAAGGCGCCATCACCCTGGCCAACATTTTAAATAAAGTCGATGCCTCGGCGTCCAGCCGTCAGGCCGAAGCGCTGGCAAATAAAGACGATTTTGATGTGCTGGTGATAGGTGGTGGCCCAGCAGGTGCCGCGGCAGCAATTTACTCGGCGCGTAAAGGTTTAAACACCGGTGTGCTGGCAGAACGGTTTGGTGGTCAAGTCGCTGATACGGTCGGCATTGAGAACTTTATTTCTGTTAAAGAAACCGAAGGTCCAAAATTGGTGGCAAATTTAGAAGCCCATGTCCGTCAGTATGAAGTGGATATCATGAACAGCCAACGTGCAGTCAAACTTTCTCAGAACGAATTGTTTGAAATCGAACTGGCCAACGGCGCGGTGCTTAAATCTAAAACGGTGATTCTTTCAACCGGCGCCCGCTGGAGAGAAATGAATGTCCCTGGCGAAAAAGAATATCGGGGTCGTGGGGTGGCATATTGCCCGCACTGTGATGGCCCGTTATTTAAAGGCAAACGTGTGGCGGTGATTGGTGGCGGTAATTCCGGCATTGAAGCAGCTATCGATTTAGCCGGTATTGTTGAGCACGTGACGGTGCTGGAATTTGACAGCAAACTTCGCGCTGATGCGGTGCTGGTGAAAAAAGCCAATTCGATGGGCAATATCGAGATTATTTTAAATGCGCAAAGCACCGAAGTGTTGGGTGATGACAGCAGAGTGACCGGTCTTAACTACACCGATCGTATCAGTGGCGATGCCAAACATGTCGTGTTGGCGGGGATCTTTGTCCAAATTGGCTTAGTGCCGAACACCGAATGGTTACGAGGCGCAGTAGAGCTGACGCCGCGGGGTGAAATTATTGTCGACAGTCATGGTCAAACTTCCCTTAAAGGTGTGTTTGCAGCGGGCGATGCCACCAATACGCCGTTTAAGCAAATCATTATCGCGATGGGCTCAGGCGCAACTGCATCTTTAGGTGCTTTTGATTACCTGATCCGTAACTAAGTTTTTGAACTGAAATTAAGTCATTGCAATAAATCTAGGTTTTATCTAATTTCTGTAGCACTCCCTTTGACCGCAGCTTGTCTGCGGTTTTTTTTTGTCTGCTGCATTCTGGGGCAAACTTCAAACTTCAAACTATAAGCCCTAAACGTCGAGCAAACCTCAGCGTTTGGTCTGATAAAGTGCCAAAAACATTGCCACATTGCTGTCGATGATTTGCTGTTGTTGCGCGTCATAACTACCGAGTTGAAACACTTTGGGCCAAAATGAAAAGGTTTTGAACAAGCCCCAGAATTGTGACGCCGCCAGTTTTAGATCGGGAATATCCAAAGCACCGGCAGCGATAGCGGCTTTCAGCCAGCTTTCCAACCCACCTTCCTGCTGTTCCAGTTGCGCCATCGCAGCAACCGCGCGCTCGGGTTGCCGGATATACTCCGCCATCACCACCCGCGCCAGTTCGATAAAGTCATTCTGCTGATAAAAAGCCCAGCTTTGCCGAGCGATTTGGGCCAATTGTTCGGCCAGCGGTCGTGTTGCATCAAAGGCGACAGTGCCGGCTGCTTTACTACGCGACCACAGCAATACTGTGGCGTGTTCAAACAAAATTTCTTTACTGCTGAAATGGTTATACACAGTCCGCTTGGAAACCTGCGCCAGTTCGGCAATGGCGTCCATGCTGGCACCCGCAAAACCACAACGCTGAAATTCGTGCACTGCGGCATCTAATACCGCCTGACGTTTTTGTTCAGAACGACTCAGCGTGACTCCATCTTGCACCATGATGTCCTCGTCTTTGGCCAATTTTTTAAAATTGTACACTAACGAGTTTACTTTTGCATTCCTGCGTGTAAACTACACCGTGTAGTTTACTTAATTTGAATTCAAACTCGAAATTCAAATTCGAAATTCAAACATTAGCGATGTGAATATTTAATTTTCAAACCGGTGCCAGCACAATCATGAAACTTTGCTGGTGGCTCGGACTAAGCCTTGGAGGTGCAATGATGACTAAATCTGTTTGTTGGCAACAAAACCAGACCGGCAGCAAAAAGCCTGCGCAGCCATTTCGCAACCAAGCGGCAAAAGTCGATAGTGCTGATGGTAAAATTGGCGCCATTTTATGGCGTTATCTGACACAAAAAGTCGCAGATAAAACGCCATCTCAAACCCTTCCTATTCAAACAATGCAATTACCAGCGAAGGCTAGCGCGGATGATACCCTTTACAAAATCAGCCACTCGACTGTGTTATTGCAGCTGAACAGCCATTATTGGCTACTTGATCCGGTGTTTTCAAAACGGGCGTCGCCAAGTCAATGGGTGGGGCCGGCGCGTTTTCACTCACTGCCGTTAGAGCTGGATCAAGTCCCTGCGTTGGCAGGTATTATTATTTCGCATGATCACTATGATCATTTAGACAAAACCAGCATTCAGGCGTTAGCCGCTCGCACCGGTCTATTTATTGTGCCACTGGGTGTCGACCAGCATTTACGTCACTGGGGCGTACCAGCAGATAAAATTATCGCCCTCGACTGGTGGCAACAACATCAGGTTGAAGGGGTCACTTTTACTGCAGCGCCAACCCAGCATTTTTCTGGTCGTGGGTTGTTTGATAAAAACCATACGTTGTGGGCGTCCTGGGCGATTAAAACCGAAGCGTTGAACCTGTATTTCAGTGGCGATTCTGGTTATTTCGCTGGTTTTGCCGAAATAGGCGAAAAGTTAGGGCCTTTTGATCTAACGCTGATTGAAACCGGGGCTTATGACGACATGTGGTCGGATATTCATATGCAGCCCGAACAATCACTACGCGCACATCTGGATTTACGCGGCAAGGTGATGATCCCGGTCCACAACAGCAGTTTTGATTTGGCGATGCATGCTTGGTACGACCCCTTAGTACGCTTAAGTGCCGCGGCCGCAGCTTATGAAGTGCCGTTGCTAACGCCGATGTTTGGCCAAGCAGTCCAGCTGCAGCCTTGGTCTTTGGCGGAAAAACAGATTGAATCGACAACGGCTTTGCACCTTTCGGATTTAGTCTCAAGCCAAACCACTGCCGATACACAACAGTGGTGGCGGCAAATGATTTCGAAGCCATTGGGCAACATTGAAGAAATTATGCTGCCACAAAACTGATCAAACGACAGTGGGTGATAACTGCATGTTTTTAAAATCATCTTATAAGATCAGTCAGCCATAGTTTTGCCGTGGCTCTTGGCTGCCATCATAGACCCGATTAGACTACCTTCTACCGACCGAAGATGCTGGAGTTGTGGATGACCACCGAACTAAAAATTGAGGACCTGATTGTGGGCGAGGGGAAAGCTGCGGTACGCGGTGCACTCATCACCACGCATTATCGTGGTTTTTTGGCCGATGGCACCGAGTTTGATTCGTCGTACCGCCGTGGCGAGCCATTTCAGTGTGTGCTTAGTAATAACCGGGTGATCCAAGGGTGGATCCTTGGCCTGCAAGAAATGAAAACCGGTGGTAAACGCCGGTTGTGGGTACCAGCAACGCTAGCTTATGGTGAAAGACAGATTGGGAGCATGATCCCGCCCAATTCCGATCTGACATTCGAAATCGAATTACTTGAAGTGTTAACACGAGACGATTAGAGCTGCTGATTGATGCAGCCGGTTTGAATGCGATTCAAACCGGCTGCGGTGCTTTAGAAAAGCGCCGTTTCCAGGTGGTGATTGAGTATTACTGATGCCGACTCTTCAGCACATCAATTACATCATTCAGCTGTAAATCTTGCGATTTAAGCAGCACCAGCAAGTGAAAGATCAAATCTGCAGCTTCGTTTTTTAACTCTTCCCGATCGCCGGCCATCGCCGCCAAAGCCGATTCGACGCCTTCTTCACCGACTTTTTGCGCAATGCGTTTCACGCCGCGAGCAAATAACGAAGCGGTGTAACTACTTTTTGGGTCGGCATGTTGCCGCTCGGCAATCACCGCTTCTAAGTCGGTTAAAAAACTTAAACTTGGGCTATTCGCCGTCTTGTCATGCCAGCAGGTTTCAGTGCCGACATGGCAAGTTGGGCCGTCGGGCAATGCTAAGGCTAACAAACTATCCAAGTCACAATCTGCAGCTAACGATTGCAGTTTTAAATAGTGGCCAGAGCTTTCGCCTTTGGTCCACAGCCGTTGTTTACTGCGACTAAAAAACGTCACGTGGCCATTTTTTAAGGTTTCCCGCAGCGCATCGCTATTGGCATAACCTTGCATCAACACTTTGCCGGAAATGGCGTGCTGGACAATTAATGGCAACAAACCATCGGCCGGCCATTTTAATAATTCGATACTGTCGTTATCGACAATCATACTCATGGCCGGATCTCCACGCCTGCAGTGATTAAAAACTGCTTTAAGTCATTGATTTGGATAATGCCTTTATGAAAGACACTCGCCGCCAAGGCACCATCGACATCGGCTTGTAAAAACACATCGCGAAAATGCTCTATCGCACCGGCGCCGCCGGACGCAATCAGCGGTACTTTACACGCCGCGCGGACCAATTGTAATTGGGCTAAATCATACCCCTGACGCACACCGTCCTGATTCATGCAATTTAACACAATCTCGCCAGCACCCAGGCGTTGCACTTCATGCACCCAATCCACGGTTTGCCAACGGGTTTTGGCGGTACGGTTTTCGTCGCCGGTAAATTGATATACCTGATACAAACCGGTCGCCTGGTCAAAAAAGCTATCAATGCCAACCACCACACATTGTTGGCCGTACGCTTGGTTTAATTCGCTAATCAGCTCAGGTCGTTGCAGGGCAGGGCTATTGACCGAAATTTTGTCAGCACCCAGCTCCAGAATACGACCGGCGTCTTCGACCGATTTAATACCGCCGGCCACACAAAATGGAATGTCGATCACTTCAGCAATTCGCCGAACCCAGCTTTTGTCGACCACCCGGCCATCGCTTGACGCGGTGATGTCATAAAACACCAGTTCGTCGGCACCTTCTTCGGCATAGCGTTTTGCCAGCGGCACAATATCGCCAATCACTTCGTGATTACGAAACTGCACCCCTTTGACCACCACGCCATCCCGAACATCAAGACAAGGAATTAACCGTTTTGCCAGCATGCAATGGCCTCCTCAATACTGAATTTACCTTCCAGCAGCGCCCGGCCCAAAATCACCCCAGCGACACCGCTACCACGCAGGCTGCGGATATGTTCAAGATTGCCAACACCGCCAGAAGCTTGCCACTGGATTTGCGGATATTTGGCGGCAAGTTCCTGATAAAGTTCTACATTTGGCCCTTGCAAGGTGCCATCGCGACTGATGTCCGTGCACAATACATGGCGGGCGCCAGCGTCGATAAAACCGTCTAACACCTGCTCTAAAGTAATGTTAGAGGCTTCAATCCAGCCGTGACTTGGCAAGGTTTTTTCGCCTTGGGCATTAATCGCCACATCCAATGCCAACACGATACGATCACCACCGTAGACACGCAGCCATTGCTGCACTAAGGCAGGTTCGCGAATGGCCAAACTACCAATGACGACTCTGGAAGCGCCAGCGGCCAATAAGTCGATGACATCTTGTTCACTGCGCACACCACCACCTACCTGAATGGGTAACGGTGCGTTAGCCATTAATTGGCTCAGCAACGTCAACTGGCGTTTGTTGGCATCTTTAGCGCCGCTTAAATCCACCAGATGGAGCACACCAGAGCCCGCTTTGGCATATAAATCACGCAGCTCAAATGGGGTTTGGCTGTACTGAGTGGTGCGATCATAACTGCCTTGATAAAGGCGTACCGTTTGACCGTCGATTAAATCTATTGCCGGGATAATCACGATATAATCCTTGTTCAAACTGTCGGTCAGGCTGGCTGATTTTTCGCTTCGTATCAGCATCAGCATCAGCTTTGGGTTGAGTTTCTGCTTTAGCCAACGGCTAAATCAGCATCCGACAACGTCATAAAATTCTGTAATAAATTCCGGCCAACGGCGCTTGAGCGCTCTGGGTGGAATTGCATTCCGAGGTAATTCCCCTTGCCGATGATGGCGGCAAACTGACTGCCGTAGTCGCAACTGGCCAGCATGTGCGCCGATGGCGCCACCGCAAAACTATGTACAAAATAGACATAGTCTTCTGCTGCTAAACCTTGCAATATCGGGTGCTCAACAGTTTTAGCTAAAGTATTCCAGCCCATATGCGGCAGTCTTAAGCCTTGTGCATCGAGCGGCAATACTTGTCCTGGGATCAAGCCAAGACAAGCAACATCGCCTTCAGCACTGTAATCAGTCATCAGTTGCATGCCCAAACAAATACCTAAAGTCGGTTGGGTTAAATTTTGCAGCACTGTGGCTAAATTCTTCGCCGAAATGTTGGCCATTGCCTGTGATGCGGTGCCAACGCCCGGGATAATCACCCGATCGGCGCTTTGGATAATGGCGGCATCGCTGCTAATGCTGACCAAGCCGCCTAAGCGTTCAATGGCGCAGTACACTGAAGTAATGTTGGCGCAGCCGGTGTCAACGATCACCAATGATCGCTGACTGCTGCTGGTAAAAACATTGCTCATTTACAACACGCCTTTGCTGCTTGGCAGTTCATCGCCGGTTTTTAAAATGGCCTGACCCAAAGCGCGACCAAAGGCTTTAAATAACCCTTCCACCATGTGGTGTTTGTTGCCGGGTGACACCGACAAATGCACAGTCATCAGCATGGCATCGCTTAAGCTTCGAAAGAAATGCGGCACCATTTCCAGATTCAGCTCGCCAACTAAACCAGAGCCTAAATCGGCATTAAATTTCAGCAGCGGTCGGCCAGACAAATCTAAGGTACATTCCGAGCGACATTCATCCATTGGCAGGACAAAGCCAAAACGGTTGATACCACGTTTATTGCCAATGGCTTGTTTTAGTGCCTGGCCCAGTGCCAGCGCGGTGTCTTCAACGCTGTGGTGATCGTCAATGTGCAGATCGCCTTTAACCGAGACTTGTAACGAGAAACCACCGTGGGTGGCAATTTGATCCAGCATATGGTCAAAAAAGCCGACACCGGTGCTGATGCTATTGCCGCCTTTGCGGTCTAAATCAACGCTGACCCGAATATCAGTTTCGCGAGTGGTGCGCACTACGGTGGCTGTGCGGCCTTTGCTTAACAGCTGTTTGGTAATTTCTGCCCAGCCTAAGGTGTCGCGATCATAACGAAAGCTCGGCAACCCCATATTCTCTGCCAGTTGCACGTCGGTTAAACGGTCACCAATCACAAAAGAGTTGGTAAAGTCGATGCGGCCTTGTTGCAGATAGTCTTTTACCAAACCTAATTTTGGTTTACGGCAACTGCAGTTGTCGCGCTCAAAGTGCGGGCAAATTAAGGTGTCAGCAAAACGAATACCTTGTGAATTAAGTAGTTGCATCATTTTTGCGTGTGGCGCATCAAAGGTATCGCGTGGGAAACTAGCAGTGCCCAAACCATCCTGATTGGTGACCATCACCAACTGATAACCGGCATCTTGCAGTTTTAACAACGCAGGCACTAAACCTGGCTCGTAGGCCAGTTTTTCCAGCGAGTCGAGCTGCTTATCAATCGCAGGCTCTTCGACCATGGTGCCGTCGCGGTCAATAAATAAAATAGGCTGGCCAGACATTAGTTTGCTCCTGCAAGGGTAGGTTGATTCAAAGAGATAGTTTCCAAATAACGGCCAAGTGCCGCTGTGACTTGCGCCATTTCGTCCGGATTGCCAATTGACACTCGCACCACTTGTGATAAGCCCAATTGACTGGATTGATTGCGGATTAAAATACCTTCCGCTGCAATCGCTGCCACACATGCTGCGGCGTCGTTGACTTGCAACAACACATAGTTGGCGTTGGATGGATAGACTTGTTTCACTGCCGGTTGTGCTTTGGCAAACGCGATAAAGTCGTCCCGCAGCTGATTAATGATCACCACACTTTGCAACATTCTGGCTTGCCCTTGTGCAGATAACGCCTGAGTGGCAATTTCTGCCACCGGTGCTGCCAGTGGGTAAGGTGCAATCATTTGTTTCAGTGCGTTGATAATATCGGCTGCGGCCAGTGTAAAACCGCAGCGTAGGCCTGCCAGCGCAAAGGCCTTGGACAGCGTGCGCAGCACCACTAAATTCGGGTAGTCCGCCAATAAATTAAGCACTGTCGCTTCTGGTGCAAATTCGATATAGGCTTCATCAACCACCACTAAGGCTTTATCCCGATAAAAATCGAGCACTTGCAGAATTTGCTGCCGCGGAATTAAATTGCCAGTTGGGTTATTTGGGCTACAAATAAACACCAGTTTTGGCATCGGGGCAGCGAACATCGAAGGCAAATCCAGTGTGAAATCAGGCAATAACGGCACAATAGTCCGACTGACCTGATTGCTTTCGGCGCTGATGGCATACATGCCATAGGTCGGCGGACAAATCAGAATGCTATCACCGGCCTGGCCCGCAGTTTGTGGCTCACAAAAACTACGGATCAATAACTCAATCCCTTCATCGGCACCACGACTAACCAGCAATTGCGATTTATCGACGCCAGCATAAGCCGCATAAGCGGCAATCAGTGCCGGCGGCTGGCAATCCGGGTAACGGTTGTAGCTGCCGCTGAGTTGATAGTCCGGCGCTAAGGCATTTTCATTGGCGTTTAACCACACCGAGCCGCCGCTCATGCTGCGTCTTGCCGATGCGTAAGGAGTTAACACTTTGACCGACGCGCGAGCAAAAGCGCTGACGCCGTTCGTTGGCGTGCTCTGCTTCACTTCGGTGGTATTTTTGATGTCAGCGATATTGCTCATTTACTTTGAACCTGCAGAAATTGGTGGTACTTCATTGGTTTTTTTGGATTGCCTTTCTAAGGCCGCTAAACGCACTTTGACCGCATTGGCGTGGGCAGTTAAACCCTCGGCACTGGCTAACGTGATAATGGCTGGCCCAATCTGACGGATACCTTGGCTACTAATCGTTTGCACCGTATAGCGGCGATAAAAATCCAATAAACTTAAACTAGAATGGGTACGACTATAACCATAAGTTGGCAATACATGGTTGGTGCCACTGGCATAATCACCCGCCGATTCTGGCGTCCAGGCACCGACAAAAATACTGGCGGCGTTGGTCAGTTTTGGCAGCAATTGCTGATCTTGATTGGTCTGAATAATCAGATGCTCAGGTGCGTATAGGTTGGACACAAAAGCTGCGGTATCCAAATCAGCCGTCAGAATAAAGCGGCTATGATCAATGGCTTTTTTGGCAATCATCGCGCGCGGTAACTTCAGTAACTGCTCGTTCATCACCTGCAGCGTTTTCTCGAGCAAAGTGTCGCTGTTGCTAATGAGAACCACTTGTGAATCAACACCGTGTTCGGCTTGAGATAATAAGTCGGCGGCGACAAAAGTCGGGTTGGCGCTTTCGTCAGCAATCACCAGCACTTCTGACGGGCCCGCAGGCATGTCAATGGCGGCCCCTAGCGGATCTTGACTGACTTGTTGTTTTGCTTCAGTGACAAACCGGTTGCCAGGGCCAAAAATTTTATCAACTTTGGCGATAGAATCGGTGCCGTAAGCCAAAGCGGCGACAGCCTGCGCACCACCAACGGTATATATTTCGCTAATACCACAGAGCTGTGCCGCATAAATAATTTCAGGCGCAATATCGGAAGCTTTTGGCTGACCAGGTGGTGTGACTAACACCGTTCGCCGACAACCCGCCAACTGGGCGGGAACACCCAGCATTAACACCGTGGAAGGCAAGGGCGCGCTACCGCCCGGAATATACAAACCTACACTATCAAAGGCGGCGTATTTTAATTCGCAACAGACCCCCGGACTAGTTTCGAGTTTAATATCCTGCGGCAGCTGTGCACTATGAAAGGTGCGAATATTCTGGTACGCCAAATCAATGGCGTCTTTGCGCTCGGCTGTCAGTTTTGCCAGTTGCTGCTGTTGTAACTCTTTTGATAACACCAACTCATTGTTATCGACGGCATCAAATTTCTGACTGTAAAACTTCAGCGCTTTATCACCGGTATTGCGTACAGCTTTGATAATACTGCTGACCTGATCAGGCAAATCTTCGGCATTTTTCAGTTTTGGCCGCGCCAGTAACCGCTTTTTACCGTCGTTATCCAACTCAGCCCAGACACTGATTCTGACCTCGAGCATGATTTACTCCATCATTTTTTCGATTGGTAACACCAGTATAGAACTCGCACCCAGTTGTTTGAGCTGTTCCATCGTTTCCCAGAATAAAGTTTCACTGCTGACCACATGCAACGCAACTAAATCATCATTGCCAGCTAGCGGCAGCAAGGTCGGATTTTCAGCACCAGGCAGTAATGCGATAACATCAGCCAGGCGTGCGCGTGGCGCGTGCAGCATAATGTACTTACTTTCATTGGCTTGCATTACCCCCTGAATACGTGGCATTAATTTTTTCAGCAGATCCAGCTGGGTACTGTCGGTTAAATTGCGTCGTTGGATCAACACCGCTTTTGAGCGATAAATCACCTCCACCTCTTTTAAACCATTCGCTTCAAGCGTGGCGCCAGTGGAGACTAGATCACAAATGGCGTCCGCTAGCCCTGCTCGGGGTGCCACTTCCACTGAACCCTTTAAGTTCACAGTGCGGGCGTTCACACCGTGCTGTTTTAAATAGCGGTTGAGTAACCGTGGGTAGGTGGTGGCAATGGTTTTGCCTTCTAAATCTTTTACACTGGTGTAATTTTCTTCTTGCGGCACGGCTATCGACAAACGGCAACCGCCAAAATCGAGCCGCGCCAGCACGGTGTAATCGTAACTTTCGTTATCGAGCTGGCGTTGCAACGACATTTCTTCGAGCACGTTCTCGCCGATAATGCCTAAATCACAAACACCATCCATCACCAAGCCTGGAATATCGTCGTCACGCACTCGCAGCAAATCGATCGGCATATTTTCAACGTGGGCAATCAGACGCTGCTCCCGCAGATTAATTTTCAGACCGCAGCTGGTCAGTAGGGCTTGCGACTCCTGCGATAACCGGCCTGACTTCTGAATGGCAATACGTAATCTTTGGCTTTCGTTGGTGACTGACATTTACTTTTCCTCTGGGCAACTTTTTGCAAAACATTAAATTTAAAAACTGAAAAAAACAACAACCCCGGCGTAGTTCCGGGGTTGTTGTTGAATGATTCAATGCACCGGAGCTACCATTTTCATAGCCCCTCAGCGACTTAACCTGATTGGCTATTTCGGATGATGGTGGTGATGATGGGTCATCAGTGTGAATTGAAGCATGCTTAAAAATCCTGTATCGAGCCAATTTGAAGTAAATTTGGCATTAAGTTGTATACAAGTTATCGTTTTTTATTTGGGCTGACAAGAGGGGTATTGAAAATTAATTGATGTTATTTTTAGCGGGGTATGAGTGTAGGTTGTTGTTTTTTAACGTATAATTTAACGTTTGCTGTTTTTTTAGCTTTGTGGATAAAAATTACCGTCCGATTTTTATGAACAGGTGTCGGTTAATAAGTGAGCTTGTTGTATAGTTTTTGCGAGGCGGGGCTGTGTGTTTCTCAAGCAAAATCTAATGTTGCCGACATAGGATCAACCATGGATTTTGGTCATATGGGCACTTTTGCATTGCCGAGCTGACTAAAGAAATAGGTATGGAAAAAATACCTTATTGTAAATAAATGGTCCGCCCGTTAGATTTGAAAGCTCTAGTTTAAATTTTACGGCCATAAACCGGCGTTGTCTGTCAGCATCAAGGTCATATTTCATGGATGCGTTTTACCCCTATATCACCAGAACCAACACGCAGCCGGCGGAAAGCCCGACGCGATTAATTTTGCCGGTCACAAAATATGAGCGTATTCACGCCGAAGTGAATGCTGATAAAAAGTTTCGGGTGGGCTGGCAAGAGCCAAAGCAGCAGCGCCAACAACAACCTGAGCCGGAGGAGCAGCAGGAGCAGCAAGCGCCAGAGTCAGCCGAAGCAGAAACTATCGAACAAGAACTGCATTTAATTCCGACCAGTCATAAGGTGACGCCAGAGCAAGATTTACACGTTGATGCTGATGGCCACTTGGATATTTATGTCTGATGTTTGACGGAATTGTTGCACGGTTGGTCGAAAGGTTCGCTACGTGCAAAGCGCTTCGAGTCACCCCGTCACCGTTTTTAGCAGCAGAGCGTTTGCAGCAGGTCGCTGGCGTCGTCATAATGGCCACCTCAATTTTCTAAGCTGCCGCTAAGGTGCATGTTCATGTTGTCCACATTGCTCAAATTTTCAACGGCAGCGTCACGAAGGCGCTTATTTTTGCCGTTGCAGCTTTTAAAGGTACAACTATCAGCATGCCGGTTACCAAAGTTATCTGCGTTTGTTGACGATCAGCGACATTGGGCGCTAGTCGCTAAGTGTCGCCGGAGCGCACTGCATGCATACTGAGATCACGGCGGCTTTCGCTAACGACGGTGCGCTGGCGAAGAATATCGTTGGTTTTAAAGCACGTGATGCGCAGCTGCAAATGGCGCAAGCGGTTGCCGATAGTATTCAAGATGGGTCTGCGCTGGTGGTTGAAGCCGGCACTGGCACTGGTAAAACTTATGCCTATTTAGTTCCTGCATTATTAGCGGGTAAAAAAGTCATTTTATCCACCGGCACCAAAAATCTGCAGGAGCAGCTGTATTTTCGTGATTTACCGAAAGTGTTGGCAGCACTGGCGTTGCCGTTACAAACCGCCTTGCTCAAAGGCCGTGCAAATTATCTGTGCCTGTTTCGGTTGACACAACATTACCAGCACGTTCCAGTGCAAGACCCTGTTTTAATCCAAGATTTGTCTTTAATCAAAAAGTGGTCGAGTGAAACCCACAGTGGCGATATCGGTGAGCTGACGTACATCGCGGAAGATTCCAAAGCGTTACCTTATGTCACCAGCACCTCTGATAATTGCCTCGGTAAAGATTGTCCAGACTTCGAAGATTGTTATTTGCTGAAAGCGCGCAAAAAAGCGATGAACGCTGATTTAGTGGTGGTGAATCATCATTTATTTTTTGCCGACATGGCGCTCAAAGACACCGGTTTTGGCGAGTTATTGCCAAATATGGATGTAGTTATTTTTGACGAAGCGCATCAAATTCCCGATATTGCCAGCGAATATTTTGGTGAATCTATTTCGTCGAAATTGTTGCTAGACCTGTGTCGCGATATTGATATGGCCTGTAAAACAGAGCTGCGCGACCATCCACAGTTGGCAAAAACGGCTGATAAATTAGCCTCTTTAGTCAAAGATTGGCGGCTGTTATTGCCAGGCGATCCACAAAAAGGTAACTGGCGTGATTGTTATCAGCGGCCCGATATGCAAATAGCGATGACCCGCATTGGCGACGCCATGTCGATGGTGTATCAGGTGCTCAAGAGTAGCTTGGGTCGTTCCGATCAAGTTGACAGTTGTTATGAGCGAGTCGCCACTGCCCGAACGCGGTTGGACAAATTGTTGGATGTGCACCGCACCGGCATTAGTTTTTGGTATGAAACCACTCCAAGAACCATCAGCGTGCATTACACACCGCTGAGCATCGCCGATAAATTTAATGAATTGGTGTTTGACCAAAAACGCAGTTGGATTTTTACCTCGGCAACCTTGTCGGTCGACGAAGGTTTTGCCCACTTTACCGAACAGATGGGGCTGCAAGAAGCGCGAACAATGCTGCTTGATAGTCCGTTTGATTACCCGAATCAGGCGATGTTATTAGTCCCGCGTTATTTACCGGAGCCGACTGATCCAAAAATAAATCAAGCGCTGCTAGAGCTCGCGGTGAAGCTGATCACGGCCAACAATGGTCGTTGTTTTTTCTTATTTACCAGCCACCGGATGTTGCAATGGATGGCCAAAGAGTTACCACTGCGGATCAGCCTGCCGATTTTAGTGCAGGGTAGTACCAGCAAACGTATTTTGCTCGAGCAGTTTGTCGAGCTTGAACATACAGTGTTGCTGGGCACTGGCAGTTTTTGGGAAGGGGTGGATGTGCGTGGTGATGCGCTGAGCTGCGTGATTATCGACAAACTCCCTTTTGCCTCGCCCGACGAGCCGTTGCTGCAAGCCCGTAGCGAAGATGCCAGGCTCAAAGGCAAAGATCCCTTTGCCGCAGTGCAATTGCCACAAGCGGTCATTACGCTCAAACAAGGGGTTGGCCGTCTGATCCGTGATGTATCGGATCGCGGTGTACTGGCAATTTGCGACAGTCGTCTGGTGACCCGGGCTTATGGCGAAGTTTTTATTAAATCGCTGCCACCGATGCGACGCAGTCGTGATGTTGCTCAGGCGATTGAGTTTTTAGAACATATTCACAGCAGTGGAGAGAAAAATTGAAATTACTGGCAATCGATACCTCAACCGAAGCTTGTTCGGTTGCATTACAACTGGGCACCGATATTTTGCATCTGGATGAAGTTTGCCCACAACAGCACAGTAAAAGAGTGCTGCCTATGGTGCAGCAGCTATTAACGCAGGTCGGTTTGTCGCTGCAACAGCTCGATGGCATTGTCTTTGGCCGCGGCCCGGGCAGTTTTACCGGCGTGCGCATTGGCGTTGGTGTGACCCAAGGACTGGCGTTTGGCGCCGATATTCCGGTGTATGGGGTATCCACCTTGGCCGCTATGGCCCAAGCGGCCTATCGCTTACAGGGAGCAAAACAAGTGATTGCAGCGATTGATGCGCGAATGGCTGAAATTTATCTCGGTTATTTTGCGCTCGATCATCAGCTGTTGATGCAGCCGGTTGCGACTGAGTTGGCTATCAAACCAACGGCATTAATCGATTGTCCGTTCAAGGGCGAGAGTTTTGGGGTCGGCACCGGTTGGCAAACTTATCACGAAGTGATGCAGCAATGGCATGCCACGCAGGTGTGTAAGGATCTGTTGTACCCTTCGGCACTTGATATGTTAGCGCTGGCAGTACCGGCATGGTCTGCTGGACAATTTATTGCCGCAGAATTGGCAGAGCCAGTGTATGTCCGCGATGAAGTGACATGGAAAAAATTACCCGGGCGAGGTTAAAAACATCATTTTTTTCGCCTGTACTTGACGAGTAAAGTGCCGCACCAAAAGTGTGCTATGCGGCAATAAATTGCCGCTTTATGTTTCACTGTAAGCCTTATCTGACAACGTCTGCAGCCATTTGGTGGAATTGTCGAGATCAGGCTTGGCAAGCGTTATTTTGCCGTTATAATGCCAAAGGGTCTCATCAAATGTCGCTGGAGAATGTGCGTCAATGTCGGTTGCTGTTAGTCAGGATTTAGCCCGTAGTCAAAATGTTGCCGAAGTTTTTTCCGGCCGACAAGCGCGTGCGATCCGCCCCAACACCAGCGCCACCGACAAACCGCAGCTCGCCGATATCCCACAAGGAACGGGGATCAAAAGCTCGGCAGCGGTAATGTCGTTGCTCGATCAATCCCAGCCTAAAGCCAGTCAAGCGGGTTATGACCAACCCGCACCGCAATATCAAAAAGCATTGGACGCCTACCAAAGCTTTGCCAGTCAGGAAAAACGAGAACAAATTCAGCAATACTTTAGCGTTGATTTATTCGCCTAAACCACGCTTAGCCTTTGAAATTCGATATTCATTCGTAATTTGCCTCTTAAAAGCTATGGTTAGATCAATAATAACCATGCCAGAGTTGTTGCTGTTGAATCCAAACAGCCAATCAGTGCGTAGTTATCCTATATCCAAGATTTGGAACTTTATCTGATGCAAAAATGTTGTTTGATTACTGGTGCCAGCTCGGGTATTGGTCGGGCATTGGCATTGCAATATGCCGCAGCGGGTTGGCAAGTTCTGGCCGTGGCCAGAAATGGCGAACGATTACAACAATTGACCCAACAATCGCCCTGGATCCACGCCTTACAACTAGATCTGACCGACCATGCCGCCGTAGCGGCAAGCGTCACGGACATTCAACAGCTGTTACCGCGCTTAGATTTGATCATTCTCAATGCTGGCACCTGCGAGTATGTCAACGCACCAGATTTTGAGTTAGCGGCTTTTGACCGTACTTTTGCGGTGAATTTTTTCTCAGTCGTGGCGGCAGTTAAGTATTGGCTGCCGTTGTTACAGGGCTCAACCCGCCCGCAATTGGCGATTATTAGTAGTGTTGCTTGGTTGTTTCCATTTACCAAGGCCCAAGCGTATGGCGCAAGCAAAGCTGCGCTCAGTTACTTTACCGATAGTTTAAGGCTGGATTTAGCCGGGCAGGGGATTACCGTGAGCTTGATTGAACCCGGTTTTGTTGATACGCCGCTCACCCGAAAAAACGATTTTCCGATGCCGTTTATCTTGCCGGTCGAACAAGCTGCGACCAGAGTGAGCCATGCCATTGACGCCGGTAAGTTACGTTATCGTTTTCCAAAACGGCTGGCGCTTTGTCTCACACTGCTCAATTGGCTGCCGTATTCGTTGCGGCAGAAAGTCGCAGCAGGAATGAAAAGTGAATAAAATCTTGCAGTTTGTCTGGTTTAAGTTGTGCTGGCTGGGATTGATCTTGGCGCCGGCGATCTTAGTTTGGCCGGTGTTGCTGTATTGGTTTTGGAGTATATGGCAGCAGCCCATCAAAGCGCGTCTCGCGGTCATCAGCATCACCATCGTCGGCTGTGTGCTCGATAGCCTCTTGCTACAAAGCGGCGTCTTCAGTTTTGTCTCAAGCAATTATTTGCCGTTTTGGATGGTGCTGCTGTGGGCGTGTTTTGCCTTGGTGTTGGTCCAAGTGTTGGCTGATTGGCTACGACATTGGCTGCTGGCGGCTGTGGTTGGCGCTGTTACGGGACCATTGGCATATTGGGCAGGTGCACTGCTAGGTGGGCAGTTAGTGTATAGCGACATCATCACCATGCTACTGATACTGGCGCCTTGCTGGGCCTTGCTGTTAGCGGCGGTGGTTTATTACCGATGGCTATGGAGTGAAACAAATGAAGCAAAAAATGTTCAACAGCAGTAGCTTGCTCGGATTAAAGGTGCGGCGATGCTTATTAACGCTCGTATTGAGCGCTATTTTCAGTGGGCTACCTTTAGGGTTATTCGCCTCGGAGCAACCACCAGCCGAGTCAGCTATCACCGGTTTGAACCAGTATCAAACGGTCGGTGAAGGCAAATATAGTTATTGGTTCTGGGATTTATACCAAGCGAGGTTTGCGACGCCTAGTGGCAAGTTCAGTACCTATCAACAAAGCGCCCCCTTGTTGCTTGAATTACATTATTTGCGCGATATCAGTAAACGCGAATTTATTGACGCGACGCTCGAGCAATGGCAAATCCAAACTGGCGGTGTCCAAAAAGAGCACAAGTTGTGGGCTGGTGAATTAACGGCGTTGTGGCGTGATGTAAAAAAAGGCGACATGTTAAGCGCCGAATTACACAGTGATGGGCTGGTCAGTTTTTATTTTAACCAGCAGTCGCTAGGGACGACCAAAGATCCAGCACTTGGCCCGGCATTTTTTGACATCTGGTTATCGGAGAAAACGACGGCGCCGAAACTGCGGAAGCGTTTGCTCGCTTTGCCTTAAATCAGCGCCGAGTTGCGCGACAGAACATCGGCATTCGCTGCAACATCGGCCCACCCAAAGGCTAGAGCAGCGATGGCGCCAGCTGCTCATTTACACCGCAGGTTTGGTGGAATCTATGGTAGAACGCAGCGGCTTATCGCTGAGTTATTTTGCTTCCAAATAACCAATTAACTTCGCTGCAATGTCGGTGTTATCCTGAAAACCCGCAAAATCAAGCCGCTGCGTCCCCCAAGACAACACGGGTACGTCAATGGCAGTATGGGCGCCGCTAGTCCAGCCAGTTTTAGAATAATGATTGATGTATTGTTTGACCGTTGTTTGGAGTGCTGCAACGGCTTTTTCCTGTGTTTTACTGAGCTTGGTAATGTCAGTGACCGGTAGTGTTCCAAGCGCCGATTTTGCCGACTGCTTCGTCGATATCAAGCTTTGAAATTCGGTTGCGGTAAGTTGAATGCCGGTGGCTTTTTGCCAAACCTGCGCCAAATCTTGGTCAGAGGTTGTCAGCAATAAGCGGCTAATTTCGCTTGCGGTATGCTTTACACCTTTGATGACTTTCGTATTCCAAGCATAGTCACCTTCGGCGCCTAATGATAAACCACCGGTTTCATGATCTGCAGTCACCACCAAAATAGTATCCGGGTGGCTATCAACGTAGGCTTTTGCCACCTGAATGGCTTTGGCAAAATCATCCATTTCCGCCATCGCACAAGCGATATCATTGGCATGTCCACACCAGTCAATTTGACTACCTTCCACCATCAATACAAAACCGTTGCTTGACGGGCTGAGCAGCTGCAATGCTTTTTCAGTCATGGTTTTGAGTGGATTGGCCACCGGATTATCCAAAGCGCTAGGTAAGCCAACCGGAGCCAACAACGCCAGCGCCGGCAGTTTTTGCAGCTTGTTTAAATCCTGCCAGTTGTCGGCATAACTAAAACCCGCCTGTTTAAACTCATTGACTAAGTTGCGATCGTCGCGAATAAAATACTGCGTACCACCGCCAAACATCAAGTCGGCGACAAATTTGCCGGCGATTTTGTTGTCGACGTAGTCGTTGGCAATTTCATCGTAATTCTTTCGGCTTTTGTTGTGCGCCATAAAGCTGGCTGGAGTGGCATGGTTAATTTGTGACGTAGCAACAATGGCGGTATTTTTACCTTGGGCTTTGGCAATTTCCAGCATGGTGGTCAGGGGCTGATGTTGATGATTCACCGAAATTGCGCCATTGTAGCTTTTGATGCGGGTGGCTAATGCTGTTGCGCCTGCAGCAGAGTCGGTGACGACGGTATCGTCATCTGGATAGGTGCTGGCAACACCGACCCACAATTGGTCATAAATGGTGGATTCGACGGTTTTAGTAGCAGGATTGTCCTGATAATAACGGTAGGCAGCCAAATAAGCCGGACCCATGCCATCGCCAATCATGTAAATAATATTTTTGGGCGCCGCGTGCGCCAACGATGGCAACATGGTGGCGAGTAGGGTCGAAAAAAAGATTTTTTTCATAAGGTTATCTTTTCCAAAGCTGTAACATCGGTTTTAGCGGGCAATCACGGGCGATGTTTAAATCGAACGAATGCGAGATTCTAAGGCCATAATTAAAAATGTACAGACAGTTCGATCAACATCATCCTGCCTGCGATAAATGACGGTTTTATGTTTTGTCACAATTGCCGCTTTGGGTGCTTGCGCAGCGCTGCTGTGTCGCTTATTGTGGAACGCAGAGGATGCGCGCTGTCAATGAGTCGGAACTTATGGTGCGGTTGCAGAGTCAAATGTCAGCCTTCTTAATTAGATTAGGAAATAAGTGGTATGAGATGGTTATCGTTCGTATCGGTCGCCGCAGTTTTAATCAGCGGTTGTGCCAGTTATCCCGAAGCGGTCAAAGTCGCTGACGGGACATCGCTTGTCAGTTATCAATCGGCCACTCAGAGCAAAGTTCAACAAGGAACTGCCCGCTGGAGTGGTGTCATCGCCAAAGTCCAAAACAACACCAACAATACTCGGCTTGAAGTGGTTTATTTTCCAGGTAACGAGTCGGGTAGACCCAAAGTGAGTGACCAAACTGAAGGTCGTTTTGTCGCTTACATCGATGGTTTTGTCGATCCGATGGTGTATCAACAAGGTAAAGCAGTGACAGTGCTTGGTCAGTTAACAGCATCAGAAACAGGGCTGGTTGATAAGTTTCAGTATGTTTATCCAGTGATCCAACAGGCCATCGTTTATTTATGGCCGAAGCAGCAGGACACCAGAGTCGACGTTGTTGACCCTTGGCCGCTGTGGCGTACACCTTATCCGTATTGGGGCTATGGCCCGGCAATTCGGCTTAGAACAACAATTCCAACAGGTGAAAATCCAGCACAAGGCCCTCTTCATGTTGAAAAATCTATCGAAGGTACATCGCAGCGTTAAAATGTGGCAGCTAGCGGCGTGCTGCGCTTGCGCAACATTTGCTGCTACCGCCACTGATCTCAGTCAGATCGTTGATTCGCCAAATCGCAGTGCAGAGAATAAACAACGGGATCAATATCGCCATCCCGTCGAAACCTTAAGCTTCTTTGGCTTAAAACCAGACATGTCGGTCCTCGAAGTTTGGCCCGCACGTGGCTGGTATACCGAAATACTGGCCCCTTATCTGAAAGACAGCGGCAAATTGACCATCGCCAATTTTCGACAGAATGATGGCACGATGCAAGACGAGCGAAAAATTTTCTGGGCCAGACTAGCGACTAAACTAAAACACGATATCGAAAAACAACCCGAGCATTTTGGCGTGGTGCAAGTGGAAGAGTTTGACCCACCGGCCTTAATGAAATTGCAGCACGTGAATCAGTTTGATCTGGTGCTCAGTTTTCGCAATTCCCATATCTGGAATGAAGAAGGTTATTTGCTTGACGTCTATCGCGCCTTGTTTGACCTGATTAAACCCGGCGGTAGTTTGGGATTGGTCGAACATCGTTCCAGTCGGTTGTCAGAGATCTCCAGCCGCGCCGGTGAAGGGTACCTTGACGAATATTATGTGATTGCCGTTGCGCAGCAAGCCGGTTTTATTTTGGCTGACCGTTCTGAGATTAACGCCAATATAAACGACACCAAAGATTATCCAAAAGGTGTCTATGCGTTACCGCCGACGTTGGCAATGGGGACACAGGATAAAGAGCGGTATTTGGCCATCGGTGAAAGTGACCGGATGACGTTGAAGTTTACTAAACCTCTGCAGCATTGACTCCGTTAAGCGCCGCTGGGCTACAGCCAGTCAGTTATCAGCTTCGCCAGTTAACCTTACGTGGCTGGCAAAGTGGCCCGGTTGATGGTCCACTTTGCCTTTGCCTGCATGGTTGGCTGGACAATGCCAATAGTTTTGTCCCCCTAGCACAAGCACTGCCTCATTTACAGTTGCTGGCCATTGATTTGCCCGGGCACGGTCAGTCTGACCACCGCAGTTTGGACGCGCATTACCATTTTCTTGATTGGGTGGACGATGTGGTGCAGTTACTGCAGCTAATCTCCGATCAACCGGTCCATCTGATTGGTCATTCGATGGGCGGCATGATTGCAACTGCCGTCTCTGCCAGCTTCCCTGAACTAGTCAGCAGTTTGGTGTTATTAGATAGTGTCGGTTTAGTGACCGGCGCCGAGCAGCACACTGGCGAACAGCTTCGAAAAGCGGTGTTGTCGCGGCAAAAACGGTTGGACAAACGTAAACCACAATATCGGGATCTCATCACGGCTGCTGAAGCGAGACAAGCACAAAGTGATTTTGACCTCGCCACGGCACTATTGCTGACGGAGCGAGGGATTGTGCCACGCGGCGATATGGTGACTTGGTCAGCCGATTTAAGACTACGCGAGGTGTCTGCCTATCGTTTGTCTGATGCACAAGCCCAGCAGTTGATTACTTCGGTCCAAGCGCCAACCTTGGCGATTGTAGCCCAGCGCGGTATCGAACTATTGCAACAAGGGCGGCTTCGCTGGCAGCAGTATTATCCGCAGATGGAACTGATAGAACTTGATGCCGGCCATCATTTACATATGACTCACAGCAGCACAGTCGCAGCGTTGATGATGACTTTCCTAGCTTCTTTTCAAACGAAATGCTAGGGTCATGCTGCATGATGCTGTGCACAATGACGCGCGTGAACGCGCAATAATTGCCGTCATTTTGCGCGGTAGAACTGAATGCTGCGCCCTAATTGTGAAATGATGGCAATTGTGGGATGATTGATGATTAGAGTAAAAACTCAGAGTTCGCTATGTTGCACAAAGTCAGCCAAAAAGTTGGCTTGTTGGTTGGCATATCAGCTCGAACGTACCTATAAAAATCATACTTATAACAATAAATAAAACTGACGACGAGGAGAAGAAGGTGGATAAAGTCTGGTTAAAGCGTTACCCGACCGGCGTGCCGGCAGAGATCGATGCCGATCACTACAGTTCGTTACTGGACATCTTCGAACAATCTACCAAGACCTATAGTGAGCGCACAGCCTATATCAATATGGGCAAATCGATTACCTATAGCGCGTTGGACACTCTAAGTACACAATTTGCCGCCTATTTACAGCAAGGCTTGGGGCTGAAAAAAGGTGACGCAGTCGCTATCATGATGCCAAATTTACTGCAGTATCCGGTGGTGTTATTGGGCATATTACGCGCTGGCTGTATCGTGGTGAATGTTAATCCACTCTATACACCACGTGAGCTGAAGCATCAGCTGACCGATTCACATGCTAAAGCAATTATCATTGTCGACAATTTTGCCCACACGCTGGCTGACGTCATCACCGAAGTCCAAGTGCAACATATCATCGTCACCAAAATGGGGGATATGTTAGGCCTACTCAAAGGCACTATCGTCAATTTGGTGGTGAAGCACGTTAAAAAGATGATTCCGGCTTATCATTTGCCGACGGCAATTTCTTATAAAGATGCGGTGGCGCAAGGCGCAGGTATGACCTACCAAAAGCCTAATGTCACCGGCGGTGATCTGGCCTTTTTACAATACACCGGTGGTACCACGGGCGTATCTAAAGGTGCGATGCTGACACACCGTAATATGGTGGCGAATTTAGAACAAGTCGCCGGTTGCATTGGTCCTATATTAGCTCCAGGCAAAGAGTTTATTGTGACGGCGTTGCCGCTGTACCATATTTTCGCATTGACCGCGAACTGCCTAACTTTTATGAAGTACGGCGGGACCAACCTGTTAATTACCAACCCACGTGATATGCCAAATTTTGTCAAAGAGTTGGCCAAGTATCCTTTTACTGCAATTACCGGCGTGAACACTTTGTTTAACGGCTTGTTAAATTGCCCGGGTTTTGCCGATTTAGATTTTAGCCGACTGAAGTTATCGTTAGGCGGCGGCATGGCGGTACAAAAACCGGTGGCAGAGCGCTGGCAAAAAGTGACAAATAGCCGTTTGGTTGAAGGGTATGGCCTGACCGAATGCGCGCCTTTAGTCACGGTGAGTCCGCTAGATTTAAAAGGGTTTAACGGTAGCATTGGTTTACCAGCACCTTCGACCGACATCCGATTGATTGACGACAATGGTCAGGATGTGGCGCTTGGCGAAGCCGGTGAAATGCTGGTGCAAGGACCACAGGTTATGCTGGGGTATTTAAACCGTGCTGAAGAGACGAACAAAGTGCTCAAAGACGGTTGGTTGTATACCGGTGATATCGCACGAATGGATGCCGAAGGCTTTTTTTATATCGTTGATCGCAAAAAAGATATGATTTTGGTGTCCGGTTTTAACGTGTATCCGAATGAGATTGAAGAAGTCGTGGCCATGAACGAGAAAGTACTAGAAGTGGCTGCGGTAGGGATCCCGAATGAAACAACGGGTGAAGCGGTGAAAATTTTCGTAGTGAAAAAAGATCAGTCGCTGACCGATGTTGAGTTAATCGCCCATTGTAAAGAGCGCTTAACGGGCTATAAAGTGCCGAAGCTGGTCGAGTTTCGCACTGAATTGCCAAAAACCAATGTTGGAAAAATTTTACGCCGTGAATTAAAAGGGCAATAACCAGCTCTGAACTGGTAAAATAAAAAACCGGCGCTTTGCCGGTTTTTTATTCGATAAATACCGTGCTTTGGTGCAGTACCTGGCCTTTTTGGCAGGTGGTGTGTCAGCGCAGACAGCGTACAAGCTGTACAAATGGAGTCACCATGTCTTACCGTATGATTACCGATAACGCCCAACTGGCTGAGTTTTGCCACTTGTCGCTTCGCGCGACTTGCTTGGCTGTGGATACCGAGTTTGTTCGCATCAGTACCTTGATGCCAAAGCTGGGCTTGATCCAACTGTATGCCGGCGAAGATTTGGTATTGGTGGATCCACTGACGATCACCGACTGGCAACCGCTGGCAGAGTTACTGGCGGCGCCTTCTGTGTTAAAGCTGCTCCATTCATGCAACGAAGATTTAGAGGCTTTTGCCTCGGTGGGGCTGCTCGAAATCCGTCCTTTGCTTGATACCCAGTTAACTGCGGAACTCGCGGGCATGGGTTCAAGCCTTGGTTATGCCAAAATGGTCGAGCAACTCCTTGGACAACAAGTAGATAAAACGGAAAGTCGTACCGACTGGCTGGCGCGGCCGTTAGCTGAAACTCAACTTTCATATGCCGCGCACGACGTGTTGTATTTATATCAGCTGAAAGATTTATTGCTGGAAAAATTACCTGAAGGCCGCTTCCTGCCATTGCTAATCGCAGAAGGGGAGCAGATGATCAAGCGTCGCAACTATCAATTACCCGTCAGTTTTAAATATCTGGAAATGAAAAACAGCTGGCAATGCCCGCCACGCGAACTTGCGGTTTTACGGGCGCTGACTACCTGGCGTGCTGGAGTTGCCGCACAAAAAGATATGGCGTTGGGGCTGGTGCTTAAAGACGCGGTGATGTACGAGCTCGCGAAAAGGCGCCCGGTGACGCTTGATGGGCTTTCGCAAATTCAGGATTTGCACCCACGTGAGCTGCGCCGCCATGGTGCTGTGTTACTTGAATTGATTGCCGCGGTAAAAGCATTACCAGCTGATTTATGTCCACAAACCTTTTATCACCAGGCGACATTTGCCGGCTTTAAACAAGTGCAGCAGGAGCTTACCGACGCGGTGCAACAAGCTGCGACTGCCAGTGGCATTCCGGCTGGTTTTTTAAGTGTAAAACGTCAGCTGAATGAGTATTTGAACTGGTGCTGGCGGGTGTCGGATGATGATCGACCGCAATTGCCAGTGCCGGAATATTTACGAGGTTGGCGGCGCGAAATTTTACTACCATATCTGCCAAAACCAGCCCAAGTAGCGGCATTGATTTAAGCGTTGCCGCTGATAGCTCGCTGTGAGTAGGGATAACAAAAAGCCCGGAGTGTTTGCACAAACCGGGCTTTTTAATCAATTGAAACAGCACAATAGGTTAGCGTTTATCGTCCGGGAAGGTTACGTTCAGTTCCAACACGGATAGTTCATCGGAGCTTTTTTCCAATGACACTGACACTTGATCATCAGCAATATCCACATACTTGCGGATCACTTCCAGAATGTCGCGTTCGAGCTGCGGTAAATAATCCGGGCTGGAACGACGACGCCGTTCGTGGGCGACGATAATTTGTAACCGCTCTTTGGCGGTCGATGCGGTGTTCTTTTTAGTAGAACGGAAATAGTCGAGTAACGACATCAGTTAGCCTCCGAAAATCCGTTTAAATAAACCTTTTTTCTCCACGTTTAGAAAGCGGAAAGGCACATCTTCGCCAATCAGACGGGCGACGGTATCTAGGTATGCTTGACCGGCATCACTTTCGGTGTCCAATATCACAGGTTGACCCGAGTTCGAAGCGTTCAAAACTGCTTGTGATTCAGGAATGACCCCTAACAATTTAATGGCAAGAATGTCGTTCACATCTTCGACACTCAGCATTTCGCCTTTGATCACGCGCTCTGGATTGTAACGGGTCAGCAGCAAATGTTCTTTGATGCCAGGTAAACCTTGTTCGGCGCGGCGTGATTTGCTCGATAACATGCCCAAGATGCGATCAGAGTCGCGCACTGACGATACTTCTGGGTTGGTGACGACAATCGCTTCGTCTGCGAAGTACAATGCCATCATCGCGCCTGATTCGATACCGGCTGGCGAGTCACAGATAATAAAATCAAACTCATCAGACAGTTCATTGAGCACCCGCTCGACACCTTCTTTATTTAAAGCGTCTTTATCACGAGTTTGTGATGCTGGCAGAATGTACAAATTGTCCAGTCGTTTGTCGCGGATCATCGCTTGTTTTAAATTTGCTTCGTTATTGATCACATTGACAAAGTCATAAACGACACGGCGCTCACAACCCATGATCAGGTCAAGATTCCGCAGGCCGATATCAAAATCGACGATAACAGTTTTGTGGCCTTTTAATGCCAGGCCAGTGCCGATGGCAGCACTGGAGGTTGTTTTACCAACACCACCCTTGCCTGAAGTCACAACTATGATTTTTGCCATAGCACACAATCCTTAGAATAATTCTGCTAATACTAATTGACCGTCCTGCAAGCTAATACAGGCTGATTTGCCCCAAAACTCGCCTTGCAGGCTCTCACTTAACCAATAGTTACCTGCAATCGAGATTAACTCGGCTTGCATATTGTAACAATAGATCTTTTTACTGCTGTCTCCGCCGGCGCCCGCTATCGCTTTGCCCCGCAAAGAACCGTAGATATGGATATTGCCATCGGCGATGACTTCGGCTCCGGCGCCGACGGTGCCTTTAATAATTAAATCAGCACCTTTGACATAAATTTGTTGCCCAGAGCGAATATTCTGTTCAATAAACTTGTTTTCGACCACAGTCGGGGTAGCTGCTGCCGCAGGTACCGGTGGCGGCGCCGGTGGTGTCACCGCAGCCGCGGGTACCGAGGGTTCGCTGGTTTTGCCATTGTTTTTGCTCAGCTGTAATGCTGCTAAACCGGCTTGTTGCGCCGCTTTTTTCAGCTCGCTGTTGGCGCCACAGACACCAACCAGCACCAGCTGCAACTCAACAAAAAGCTGTTTAATGGCAATGAAATCAGGCGTGTGCTTGGCATTTTCAACGTTGATAACCACCGGTGCCTGATGGAAAAAACCAGGGGCCTGTGCCAACTTCTGCTGCAACTGCGCTTGAAGCGCCGTAACACTGAAATCCTGACTGTATAAAACTGATAAAGGAAATAAACTTCCTTTTAACTCAAAAGAGTGATCCGACATAGCAACCGTGAGCGCTTAAAATGAATGAAAAAGTTCGTGTTCTTATCAAGGCTCGCTGGCGGCAAACGGCTGAATTTCAGCGTTTTGGCATCCAAAGCGACAGTTCGCAAGATAAGCGCTTCATGGTATAGTCTACGCCTGTGTTAGGCAAGTTACCCAGAGTAGATTTTGTCCCATGTTAACTGTGATTTATAAAAGCCCCCGCAAAGATCAGACTTATCTCTATGTTCTCAAACGTGATGATTTCAGCGCCGTGCCAGCGTCTTTACTCGAGATGTTCGGCAAACCAAAGCTGGTTAGTCTGCTGGATTTAGCCAAAAGAGACAAACTAGCTGGCGCTGACATTCAAAAAGTGAATCAGGCACTGACCGCACAAGGGTTTTATCTGCAGATGCCGCCGCAGCCAGAAGATTGGCTGGCGGAGCATAAAGATTGGGTAGCACAACAATAGGGGCTTGGTTTTGTTTCGTATTCTTTTTATAAGTTCAATCGCACTAACGTTGGTGGCTTGCAGCAGTAACGCGGCCGACAAAGCGGCTTTGGTCTCGCCCACTACCCCTAAACCCGCAGTCAGCCAAAAACCAGCTGCCGAAAAAGCAAAAGTATCGGCGAAGGTGTCTTCGAAAACGATGCCCAAAACCTTGGCGGCAACTGCAACTGCGACGGTCGTGGTTAAAGATGAAGCCGGGTTTAAGCAATATGCAGCGCAATTACAGCGGGAAGCGCTACAACGGGGTTATCCAAAACCGCTGCTTGATAAAGTCTTTGCCAGTTTGAGTTTTCATCCGAGGGCGGTGGTTGCCGATAAAGGCCAGCCGGAGTTTGTGGAAACACTCGATACTTATTTACCGAAAAGGGTGAATAAAGCGCGCATTGATATGGCTCGCAAGATGTATCAAGAGCATCGCTCTGAGCTGGCACAAGTTGAAAAAAAATACGGTGTGCCGGCACGGTTTATCGTGTCGTTGTGGGGCCTGGAAAGTGCATTTGGCCGCATTACTGGAAATTTCTCGGTGCCTTCCGCGCTGGCAACGATGGCCTACGACGGTCGACGAGAAGAGTTTTTCAAGCAAGAGTTTTTTCTAGCACTGGATATATTGGCGCAAGGGCATATTGAACTTGAACAAATGAAGGGCTCGTGGGCGGGCGCCATGGGGCACACTCAGTTTATGCCAAGTTCATTTATGAAATATGCGCAAGATGGCGATGGCGACGGTCATAAAGATATTTGGACCAACCGCTCAGATGCTTTCGCCTCGATTGCCAATTATCTGAAAACTGAAGGTTGGCAACCCGGTTTAACCTGGGGTCGACAAGTGCAGTTACCACAGAATTTTGACTATAGTTTGGTGATCCCGACCGGTAGTAAAAACCGCGCGCAGTGGTTGCAGTGGTGGCAGAAATCGGAACGATCGCTGGCTGACTGGCAAAAACTGGGTGTGCGCAATGCCGACGGTGCGGCACTGCCAAAACGTCAAATTAACGCCGCGCTGGTGATGCCAGACGATAAAGACGGCCGAGCATATTTGGCGTATGCCAATTATCAGACATTGATGCACTGGAACCGCTCGTACTATTTTGTCAGTAGTGTCGGCTACCTAGCTGATTTAATTGTGGAAGATTAAACGAAAGGATCAGCAATGACTCAACGAGCTGAAGAAACCAGCACATTGTTGCCGCCACAGCTGCTTTGTGACGCGGTATCATCGAAAGCGGCGAAAGTGCTGATTGCACCATACCAACATACCGATTGGCAGGGAAAACCGATTGCCCTACCGGCCGGTAAAGTGGTGTGTATTGGTCAGAATTATCAGGATCATATTGCGGAAATGAATAGCAAAACAGCGCCACAAGCGTTGTTTTTTATCAAGCCGGTAACCGCGCTGCGGCCGTTGGCACCCGCGGTGTTAATTCCCAGTCAGCATGGGGCGGTACACAATGAGACCGAGATTGCCGTGCTTATTCAGCGGCCTTTAGCAAAAGCCACCATTGATGAAGTCGCGGCTGCGATTTGGGGTTATTCGCTGGCGCTTGATTTAACACTGCGCGATGTGCAGGCTGAATTAAAAAAACTAGGCCGGCCTTGGGAAATGGCCAAAGGTTTTGATGGCGCTTGTCCGGTGGCCGGTTTTGTACCGGCGGCGCTTATTGCAGATCCACAACAACTACAGTTTAGTTTGAGCGTGAAC
The DNA here is from genome assembly GCA_037968955.1 of Rheinheimera sp. Lineage (GTDB taxonomy): Bacteria > Pseudomonadota > Gammaproteobacteria > Enterobacterales > Alteromonadaceae > Pararheinheimera. The sequence continues at coordinate 29,733 of JBBKWN010000116.1, forward strand.
AATCTACCGCGCCAGCAAGGTGATGCTCGTTTGATGATCCGGTCTATCACACAAATGTTAGTTGAAATGAGTCAGTGGTTTACCTTAGCCCCCGGCGACATTGTGCTCACAGGAACACCGGCCGGCGTTGGCCCGTTACACAATAAAGATCAATTACAATTAACGTTAAGCCCATGGCTGGATGTACTGACGACAGTGCACAGTGACCAGCAGCAATAATCGATAGGACCCAGCATGACAGGAACCGAAAAGTTTTGGGAAACCAAAAGCTTGCAAGAAATGACAACCGAAGAGTGGGAGTCGGTTTGCGACGGCTGCGCTAAATGTTGTTTGAACAAATTTATCGATGAAGATGATGAAAATCTCGAAGGCCCAACTGACTATATTTTGCCGGAAGAAACCGTGTATTTCACCAATATTGCCTGCCAGTACCTGAACAGCAATAAATGTGAATGCACCTGTTATGATAACCGCACGGTGCTGGTGCCGGATTGTGTCAAATTAACCAAAGCAAACCTCAAAGATATTTTCTTTATGCCAACCAGCTGCAGCTACCGTCGTTTGCAAGAAGGGCGTGGGTTGCCGTCGTGGCATCCTTTGCTCAATGATGGCAAAAAAAGTCTGATGCACAAAAAGCAGATGTCAGTGCGCAACAAGACTATTTCCGAAGCGGCGGTTCACCTGCACGATTTTGAAGATCATATTGTCAGCTGGCCTTTAAACGACTTGGATTAATGGATTGACCCTATGTTAGATTCCGTTGTTAGTGCCGATTGGTTTACCCAGCTTCGCGCTATCGGCCAGCACTTTAGTCCGGCGATTATTCAGCTAATAATTAGCCTGATTGTGCTGTCGCTTTACGTGTTGTTAAGCCGCCGTATCGCCCCTTTTATTTACCGGACTATTGCAGCATCGATGCTCAAAGATGAAATGAACCGCCGCGCGATGGTGGTGTTTCATATTTTATTGTTCCTGCTACTGGTGGTGGTGCTCTGTATTATCTGGGGCGTTGATATCAAAGGCTTATTAGTCTTGGCATCGTCGATGATTGCGGTCGTCGGTGTCGCGTTATTTGCAGCTTGGAGTTTATTAAGCAATATTACGGCGTTTTTTATCCTGCTCGGTCAACGTAGTTTTGCACAAGGCGTGTCAGTGAAAGTGATTGATGGCAGCAATTACGTTGAAGGGGTGATTGTTGAAGTGAATCTGTTTAGTACTGTCTTGCGCACCAGTGACGGTGAGTTGGTCGTTTATCCGAATAATTTGATTGTATCAAGGCCGGTGATCGTCAAACAAACCACAGCACTAACTGCACCACCAAGTCGCGCAACTGCCGCCGAAAAAAGACAATATCGCCGTGAACGGCTGCTAAAAACGACCCAAAAAAATAGCTAAGCTTACGGCAGCATCATGTGAATGATGCTGCCGTTGTGTCGAACGGTCTTTTACTCGCTTAACGCGGATAATAACTGCCACGATATTTGTCGACCCACATTGCAGTGGCGCCACAAACTGCAATCGGCATCACCAGTAGGTTTAAAAATGGCACCATGCTGGCGATGGCGACGGTCATACCGAAACCATAACTGCCGCTGACATCTTGACGAAGTTGCTGGCGCATCTGATCAAACGGCACTTTGTGATTATCATAAGCGTAATCGCAATACTGAATCGCCATCATCCAACTGGTAAACAAAAACCACATCAACTGTCCGACCAGCGGAATAAAGAAAAACGCCAACAAAAATACCAGCGCGCGCGGGAAACAATAGACAAATTTGGTCCATTCCCGACCCAGCATTCTGGGCACATCTTTGATAAAACCAGTAACACCCTGTTCCGGTATCGTCTGACCACTTAAATGCAGCTCTACTTTTTCACTAAGCAGCGCATTAAATGGCGCTGCAATAAAATTCGCCACCATCGTAAAGGCGAAAGCCAGCGTCAGCACGCTGCTTAGGATCAACATCGGCCACAACAAATAAGATAAAAACGACAGCCACTCGGGTACAAAACCCATCAAAAACTGCACCCAACCGCCGACCTGTTGCAGCAAATAAAAAAAGGCCACGGCAAATAACACTAAATTAATCGATAACGGGATCAGCACATAACGGCGTAAGCCCTTTGTGCTTAATAAAGATAACCCCTGGAAAAAATACTTCATATGGCCTCCATCGTCTGACACTAGGTACAGAACAAGCGCGTTTTTGCGGTAATTGCGCCTAGCTTAGAAGGCAAAGCCCTGATCAGCAATAGTTTTACCGTGACACCCCATAGTCATTTTGTTACATTCTGTAAGGGAACACAGCGTTCATACCCAAAATCATTGAAGACTCGGGTAGGCGACGAGTAAATGAGTCTGGAGCGCCAGCCCGGTGCGGAGCATAGTGAACTATGTGACTGCGTCGGGCTGGCGCCCCAGCGAATGAGCGAAGTTAACAACCCCGAATCTTTAATGATGAAGGGTAAATTCAGTCAGGGCATGCGTCTAAAGCAAATCAAACTCGCCGGTTTTAAATCATTTGTCGACCCGACCCTAGTCCCGTTTCCAGCGGCAATGACTTGTGTCGTCGGGCCTAATGGTTGTGGCAAATCTAATGTGATTGATGCAGTGCGCTGGGTGCTGGGCGAAAGTTCGGCCAAAAACCTGCGCGGCGAAGCGATGACCGACGTTATTTTTAACGGTTCAACCCAGCGTAAACCGGTGTCGCAAGCCTCCGTTGAACTGATATTTGAAAATACTCAGGGCAAGTTGCAGGGCAGTTTGGCCGATCGCAGCGAAATTTCGTTAAAACGCTTGGTGACCCGCGACGCACAATCGCATTATTTTTTGAACGGCACTAAGTGCCGTCGCCGTGACATTACCGATATCTTTTTAGGCACCGGCCTTGGCCCGCGCAGTTATGCCATTATTGAACAAGGCATGATTTCAAAACTGATTGAATCCAGACCACAAGAGCTGCGGGTATTTCTGGAAGAAGCGGCCGGTATTTCCAAATATAAAGAACGTCGCCGCGAAACTGAAACCCGGATTAAACATACCCGCGATAATCTTGACCGCTTGGCCGATGTGCGTGAAGAGCTGGGTAAAAACCTCGATAAGCTCAAACGTCAGGCTGCAGTAGCTGAACGCTACAAAGAGCTCAAAGCCAGTGAGCGTCGCTATAAAGCCGAACTGACGTGTTTAAAATGGCTGTTTTATCATGAACATCTGCAGCAAGCCGAGCAGTTGTTGGCCGCGCTGGAGTTAGATTTAGCGCAGTATCAGGCACAAGGCAGCGGAGATTTCCGCATTCTGACAGAATATAAGCAGCAGCTCGAAACGGCCCGCGAAGTCGTCGCTGCCAGTCAGCAAAAATACTATCAACTAGGCGCCGATATCAGCGCGCTCGAGCAACAACTGTTGCACCAACGGCAGCGCAAACAAAGCTTAGTGGACGATGAGCGCAATTTAAAACTTAACCTGCAACATGGTTTGGACCAAATGGCGCAAGAGCAGGCGCAACTGGAAGAACTACAACAACAGTTACTGGAACAGCTGCCTGATACCGAGTTATGCGCTCAGCAAGCGGAAGAACTAGCCGAATTGGTCTGGCAAAGCGAACAGCAGCTATCCGAGCACCAAGCGGCGCAGCAGCAATTACAGCAACAGTTGTTTGATGTGCAGCAACAACAACGGCAACTGCAACTGCAAAGCCAAAATCAACAACAGCAAAGCGCTCAACTGGATCAGCGTAAAGCCCAGTTAAGGTTGCAGCAGACTGAGTTTACGGCGACTGATTGTCAACAGCAGCTCGCTGCAGCGCAGTTGCTCTCACAGCAGTTGCAACAACAACTTGGTGCGGAGCAGACGTTACTGGACACCACCCATAGCGCTTTTGCGGAAAATAATGAGCGGTTGCAAGCAGAGCAATTGGCGTTGTCAACGCTCGAATTATCGTTCAAACATCTACAGCAACAACAACAAAGTTTGCAGCAACAAATTCAGCAGTTACTGGCGCAAAAGCCGCTGTTGCCGCAATTGCTGATTAGTAGCGGCTGGTCAGTTGCGGTCGCCGTGGCGCTGGCAAAACTGAATTTCAGCGCGCAGCTGACAAATCATCAAAAAGATGCACTGGGCAATTATTTGTTTTCTAAAGATTTTGCCAAAAACATCCCGTCTTCCAGTTTGGCGGCAAAAATTAGCAGCGGTGCGGTGCCCGAATATTTTACGAGGATCCATTGCGTCGAAGATGACAACACGGCCTTACAGTTATTAAATGAATTGCAATCAGATGCCGCGAGCGCAGCCTCTGCCACTGAGGTCGCAGCCCAGTCGGTGATTTGTAAAAATGGTAACTGGTATGGCGCAAACTGGCGCTTGGTTGCCGGCGCACATGAGCAGGACAATCCGCAGGCGCTGGCTGAACGTGAACAGCTAATCGCCACGCAGCTCACCACGCTAACAGACCAAAAAGTGCAGTTGCAACAGCATATCGATCAGCTTTCCGCCAATCGGGTTCAACAGCAACTACAGATACAGCAGTTGCAAACGAATCTTCGGAAACTGCAGCAACAATACCATCAGGCGCAGACAACTATGCAGTTGCTGGCGCAGCAACAACAACAAGTGACGTTGCGGTTAGCGCAAATTACGCAAGAGCTTGACAGTATTCAGGAGCAGCTTTTGCTTGCAGCGCAGCAGATTGAATTGTGGCAGCTGCAATTGCACGAAGTCGAAGCGCAATTGTTGCAACAGCAAGATAGCCAGAGCGCGCAACAACAACAGCTGCAGCGTTTGCAGCAACAACTCAATCAATACCGGCAGCAACAGCAACAGCTGACGCAACAGCAGCAACAGTTTGCGCTGAGTCAGGTTAGCATTGAACGGCAAATCGAGGCTGCTCGTTTGCATTTGCAACGGACAAAACAGCAACATCAACAATTGAGCGAGCGGTTGCAGCAGCTGCTCGCTCAGTTGGATTTATTGGATGAGCCGGATGGGGCAGGGCAGGAACAACTGCAAACCCTGTTAGTGCAGCGTGATGAGATCGCCGAGCTAAAATTACAGCAGCAAAATCTGCAAAGCAGTTTAGAGCAGCAAGTGCGGGATCTGGAACAAGGTCAGCATGGTCTGCAGCAACAACTGCAAAACAAACAAAAACAAATTGAAAGTGCGCGTTTAGAGGCGGAAGGGTATCGGCTGCGAGCGAACAATATGCTCGAACAATTGGCCGAACAAAAAGTAAATTTCAGCGAACTGCAAGCAACCCTGCCCAGCGATGCGACCGAGGCCGTCTGGCAACAACAACTGGATAAAATAGCAGAGACACTGAATCGGCTCGGCCCGATTAATTTGGCGGCGATTGAAGAATATGCGCAGCAGGACGAGCGCAAAAAATATCTCGATCTGCAACATGATGATTTGATTGCGGCTTTAGAAACTCTGGAAACTGCCATTCGCAAAATAGACCGCGAAACTCGGCAGAAATTTAAGGAAACCTTTGAACAGGTAAATTCAGGCTTGCAAACTCTGTTTCCAAAAGTGTTTGGCGGCGGGAATGCTTACCTAGAATTAACAGATGAAGATTTATTGGAAACAGGTGTGACGATTATGGCTCGTCCACCTGGTAAAAAAAACAGTACTATTCATTTATTATCCGGTGGAGAAAAAGCGTTAACAGCTTTATCATTGGTGTTCTCAATTTTTCGACTAAATCCAGCACCTTTTTGTATGTTGGATGAAGTTGACGCCCCCCTGGACGACGCGAACGTTGGGCGATTTTGCAATTTAGTCCGGGAAATGTCAGAAACGGTGCAATTTATTTATATCAGTCACAATAAAATTGCGATGGAAAT
>JBBKWN010000117.1:0-3907 GCA_037968955.1 Rheinheimera sp.
ACATTGACCACGCGGGGCGAGCGCAGTTAATGAAGCTTAATTTGTCGGCCAAGTCGTATCAATTTGATACCCGAAAAACCATGATTTTATCCGGCCGTTATCTTGGTTATATGCCCAAAAGTTACATTCAACAGGAATTAGCGCAAGGTGTCATCCGGCTGATTAAACCGGCAAGTTATACCTATCAATTTAACTTGTCATTAGTGACTAAAAAATCTCCTAGAGAAATCAATAAGGTCAAATTAGTCAGCCACATTTTTAAGCAAGTTTTTCAAATCACTTAATTGCCAGATACTGCTTAGCCAGTTCTTCTAGGCACAAGGCCATGCCACAGTGCTGCCACAGTGTTGCCACATACGAGGTTAGCTGTTCGTAACGGGCGCAGGTTTTCGCCGTCTGGCGAGCCAGCGGCTATCACCTGTAGGTAGCTATCACCTGTAGGTAGCTATAACCTGTAGCTATTAGTGCAGCAAACTTAAGTATTGTGATTCAAAAAAAAAATAGACTAAGGTGGGTTAAGCAATAGCAGATAGTTTTAGCAAGGCACCCCAAATGGCAATCCTAAATAGCGAAACAGTATTTACACCTGACTCTATGCTCAAACCAACCCCAATCGAGCTGCCAACGGTAAACTCAGCAGCCAGCAGTCACAATCTCAAGCCGGCAGTTTTAGCCACAAACCTGCCGCTACAATGTCACCTCGATGATATTGAACAACAGCACAACAGCTATGTGTTAGGTTACAACTAAGCAGCTCAGTAAAGCTTAGAGCCCCTCAACAATCTACACCAACGCGTGATGGATGACTGACAATACACAGCGACGGCGACCCACAAACAACAAGTCTCAACTCGCTAGTACATGATCTCATTTAAAAAAGTCGGCAGTAGCTACAGGTAAAATAGCACTCAGCTGAGGCAAACTGCTGAAGGTTGAGTGCACAAAACCGAAGGCATTTAACGAAGTATGAGGGTCTGTTGCCCCGGCCTTGCTGGAGCACCTAAAATAGTGAACCAACATATCCGCGCTGACTTATTGGACAAACTCACCGGCGAGCTGCTGCATAAACTTTTTATTTTCAATCACTAACACACCGTTGACCACCACCTGCTCAACGCCAACAGAATATTGATCCCACTGCTTGTAATCTGCTTTTGGGGCATAGGTAGATGGGTCAAACACAATTACATCGGCTTTATGACCCACTTTTAACAAACCCCGGTCGGTCAAGCCAAGAATTTTGGCCGTCTGCGACGAGCTGCGATTGATAAAGTCGGCCATATTGAGGAGCTTTTTCTCGACTACATATTTTTGATATTTTTCTGGAAAACTGGCGTACTTTCGCGGGTGTCCGTCGGTCCCATCAGACGATGTCACCACCCATGGCTGCACCATAAAACGTTCTACATCTTCGGCCGACATATTAAAAGACGCCACCCTGACATCCCCTTGCAGCACTAGCCAAATTGCGGTGTCTATCACCGATAGCTGTTTGCGTTCGGCAATCTGTTGTAAATTTAAACTGACTAGGCTGGGATCGGTAAATTCGGTGATCACCAGCGATTCAGCACCACCTCGGCGCCGGATATTCTCAGTAATTTCAGCGGCCAGCCTTGGCTTTAAATCAGCTTGTTGCAACCGTTGATGATAAGCCGTTCTGGAATCCGCCATCACCCATTGCGGCATGATCGCACTACTTAATTTAGTCCCTGATGCGAGCCAAGCATATTGATCCGCCGAAATCGAAATGCCGCTCTGTTGCGCTGCCGTAATGGTGGCTATCGCTTGTTCACTTTGACCCCAAACATCCACACCTAGGGCTTTAATATGCGCCAGATGCAAATGAATGTTCGCGCGCTTGGCAATATCAATCGCTTCGTCTAACGCCGCTATAAAACCAATGTTGAAGCTACTTTCATCGCGCAGATGTGTGTCATAAATGCCACCATATTGACTGGCAATTTTCGCTAATGAAATGACCTCTTCGGTATTGGCGTAACTGCCAGGTACGTAATACAAACCGGTAGAAAGACCAATGGCCCCCGCTTGCATGGCACTGGTGATCAAGGCTGACATCGCGGTCAGTTCATCCGGCGTGGCATGCCGGTCCACCTTGCCCATCACCTGTTGCCGTATGCTGCCATGGCCAACCAGTAAGGCGGTATTGGTGCCGATGCCGTTGGCCGTTAACTTTTTCGCCATCGCCGCGATATCCACCGGCCCGGCACCATCATTACCATTGACGACCGTCGTCACCCCTTGAGTTAAATAGTTCAAGTTGTGGTTTTTATCTTGGCTTAATAGCTCAGATAGTGAGTGGGTATGGGGGTCAATAAAACCTGGACTGACAATCTTCCCTTGCGCGTTCAGTACTTTTTTCGCCACGACATGATGCTGACCGCTGGGGTATAACCCACAGATCATTTGCTGACAAATGGCAACATCCAGCCGATGCGCCTGCTGATCCTCGCCGGTGTAGACGCTGCCATTGCTAATTAATAAATCAACTTCTTGCACCGGTGCCGGTTCCGGTGCTGGTTTAGAGCAAGCAGCCAGCAACACCGAACTGATGAGCAAGGCGATGAACTTTTTTCTACATACAGACATAATTTTTCCTATTTTTTATCTAGTTCAACATCTGCCAGCATATTGCGCATTAATAGGCTGGCTGATTCAAAGGCAATCTGTTTAATCTGCGTACGATCGGTGTTATCACCCATTTCATAAGTAATGGCATGCACACCAAACACGTCGGCAAAATACTGTTTAGAAACACCGTTGTTTGGTTTATTCCCGGGCTTGATCACGACTTTAAAATTTGGCATCTGCCGGTCTAGCGCAGTTAACCAACGCTGCACAAAATATGGGTTTTCCACGCCATAGTCGGTCGGCATGGTATAAAAAACATCATGCTGGGTAGAGTGAAAATCGATGGCAAATTTGATTTTTTGGCCTTGCTGCACCAGTTGTTGCAAGTAGTCATTCACTTGTTTGGTTTCCACTTGGGAAAAGTTTCCCCAATCACGATTTAAATCTAAACCATGGGCATTGTGCCGCCAATTTCCTGCATAAACCCCATCTGGATTTAAATTTGGGATCACTAAAACATTATATTGCGCCAAGTATTTTGCGCTTAATGCATTGTTTGCAAACAAGGTTTCGACAAAGCTAAATAGGCCTAACGCGCCGGTAATTTCTGGTGGATGCTGCCGACCTAAAATGACTAACCATGCTTTGGCTTGTGGATTGCGACTTTCAATTTTATAAATTGGCCGACCCTGTGTTGAATAGCCCAGCACACTGTGACTAACGTGCGGCTGGTTACTAAATTGTGCCGCCCAATCGATGTAGTATTGATTGTTAATAATTTCTTGCGCTGCAATCAACTTTGGCTCGGTGCTGGCAGTCAACTGCATCGTTAAACGCCGCCCCTGAATGGTGTGGGCTTGTGCTTGCCACGTTTTACCATCAAGGCTCACTTTTGGCGGGTATCGATGGTCGTTATTCTGCACTGTCATCGAAATCGTAATTGCCGTTGGTTGGCTCGCCTGCACACGAAAAGCATACCAAGGGCTTGGGTTAATCGGCGTGTTTTCTGGCGCTAAGATAATTTCAAAGGCCGTTGCCGACACCCGCTGGCATTGATCCATGCGCCCAGCTTCAAAATTTGCGGTTAATGTCACCTGACCCATGGCACAAGATTGCGAGTTACCGCTGATACTAGGTTGAAGTTTTGTTGACGGAGGTGCTGGGGCCGCAACAGATGTCGCCAGCGCGGCTGGCGTATCAGCGGCATAAACCGCAAACTGATAGCTGCAGACGGAGCACAAAAAAAGCATCAAATATCGACTGAATAACTGATTCATGATTTCACTATGACTTCACTATGATTTATTTAAAATAATGG
>JBBKWN010000118.1:0-12597 GCA_037968955.1 Rheinheimera sp.
ATTGAGCACGGCAGCAACCGCATCTGATAACACTTCTAGCGGCGCCGACTTCGGTAAATAGGCAGCGGCACCTAATTGCAATGCCTGTTTGATCACCGCAGGGTCTTCGATGGCCGACACCATCAACACACTAATATCGGGGTATTCAGTGCGAAGTGCGGTTAAACCGGCAAACCCTTCGGCATCGGGCAGTTTTAAATCCAAGAGGATGAGCTGAGTATCGGGATAGGTGCGTAATAATGGCCACAACTGCGCCATACTGTTGGCTTGATAAAGTTCGGCAGTAGCGCCAAGAATGGTCTGTAATGCTTGCGACAGGGCAACACGAAACAGCGGGTGGTCGTCAGCAATAATGGCAATCATGAGCGGCCGTCTGATAAATTCCAAAGCGCTATCATGAACCGGGGCTGGCGCCCCGGCAACATGTTTTCACTGATTAGAAACGGTAACCCACTGCGAGGCTAACGGTTCTTGGATCAGCATAATAACCGGTGATGGTTTGCTCACCAGCTAGCAATGCAAAGTTGTAACCGGCGATCCGAACTTCTTTATTGCCTAAGTTACGGCCTTGCAATGATACGTCCCAATGGCCATCTGGTGCATACCAAGTAGCGCCCGCGTTAAACAAGGTGTAGCTGCCATAATCCAGCATCGACGGTAGTTCAAAAATCTGCGTCTCGCTGCGATGCGACAGTGCCGCATTCAGCACCAACTCTCCGCCTGCCATCGGCATGGTATATTTGCCACCAAAGGTGCCGGTAAGTTTCGGCGTATTGGCAAACGACCACAGATTTGAGACATCAACCACCGATTTAGTGACCACATCAAACACCCGCACTTCGTCAAAATTGGCGTCGGTGTAACCCACAATTAGATTCAATTGCAGCGCATCGGTTGCCGCCAACGTCGCTTCCAATTCCAAACCATCAATTGAAGCACTAGCCGCATTTAACACTTGTGATGCTACGTTATTCCCCACCGCCCGCTGCACCGTCACTTGCATATCATCATAAGCAGAGCTAAAGACCGCCGCGTTTACCCGCAAGCGACGTTCAAACCACTCACTTTTAACACCAAGTTCATAGGTATCAACCGTTTCAGGCTGGTATGGCTGATCGGCACTTGGGTTTAAAATCTTCACCGCGCGCATATCAAAGCCGCCTGATTTAAAACCATCGGTGTAGCTGCCGTAATACATCACACTGTCGGTTGCTTGATATTCAAAGCCCACTCTCGGTGAAAAATGGTTAAAACTGGCGCTGTTTTTAAAATCAGTTTGCACTTGTAAAATGGTGCCACCACTGACCCGTGGATGTTTGTAGCCTAAGTACATATTGCGGTAAACATTGGCGTCTTTATCGTCTTTGGTATACCGGCCGCCCAAGGTGAACGACCACTGATCATCATACTGATACGAACCTTGCGCATAAGCAGCGATAGAATCGGTATCAACACAACCACCGTTTTCCACCGTCACACCAGCACCGGCAACAATCACAGTCCCAAAAGCACCACAGGCTTCACCGTTAAAGGTATAAATACCTGAAGCAAATTTTAGTTTGTCTTTGTTATACAAGAACTGCAGTTCGTGCGAGGTTTGTTCATCTTCATAAAAAGCCGGCACGTCCAACGACGCTAGGCGTGTACTGTCAAAATCGATATTGGTATCCGTCACGCCTTCCCGCTTGGCAGAAACAGCTTTCACCGTCCAATCAGCGTTCACATCCCAGGTCATCGTCAACGACTGACCACTGGTTTCGACTGAGTTGTCTTCTGGCATACTGGTGTTGGAATCGAACACACTGGCTGGTGGCGCTTCTTTGGTTAACAAACTTGGTGTTAAGCGATGACCGCCTTTGGAATTTGAATCATCCTGAGTTTTATCCGCCGCAAAAGCAAAACGCAAATTATCCAGCGCCTGATATTGCAGGTTAATACGGCCGGTCAAGATGTCTTTATCGTAGTTTTCAGCGCCGGTATTTAAATAGGTACCAAAACCGTCGCGGTTGTACGCAGCACCGGCTGCACCAATAAATAGCTTGTCAGTAATGGCGGTCTGGCCTGACAGTTTTAAGTCTTTTTGACCATAACTACCGACAGTACCACGCACTGCAAACTCATTGTCGCCGCTTAAAGCTTTGGTGACATATTTGACCGCACCACCAATGGTGTTACGACCGTACAAAGTTCCTTGTGGGCCGCGTAACACTTCAATACGCTCGACATCGTAAATATCCAGTGCCGCGCCTTGTGGCCGCGCCATATACACGTCATCGATATAAATACCGACACCCGGTTCAAAACCCCAGAGTGGATCTTGTTGACCAATACCACGGATATAAGCAGTCAACGTGCTGTTGGTCCCACGTGAGACTTGCAACGTGGTATTGGGCGAGTACTGCTGCACTGCCGTAATATTTTCAATGCCTTTTTGTTTTAAGTCTTCGGCACCAATTGACGTCACCGCCACTGGCACGGTCTGCAAATTTTCTGCAGTGCGCCGAGCCGTGACTTCAATCACTTCCAGTGCGGCCGTGTCTTTGTCAGCCGCTTTGGCTTGTTGCGCGGTGGCTGGCAGTGCAGCGCCAAACAGCACACAACTGATGGCGACGCTAAGTAAAGTAGGTTGTAAGGCTTTGTTATTGTTATGGGCCATGAGGCTTCTCCTGCTGATCAGTCGGCTATATTGTCGAAAACTGTTTCGGTTCGATGTTCGGTTTAGATAGCTCTACTTTAGGCCGATCTGACGAAATGTTAATCTGTACCTTAGTACTATAGAGATGTGCTGACGGATAGATCAGACTGCATAAAAAGTGAAGAAGGATGTTTTTATGCTCAGTACGCTGCTCGGTATGGCCGGTTTGTTGGTCGGTTTATTGTTACTTATCGTGCTGACCATGCGCGGCTTTAACCTCTTTATCTTAGCGCCCCTGTGTGCGCTCGTCGTGGCGGTCACCAATGGCATTCCATTTTGGCAAACCAGCGGCGCCAGCGATTTTATTCACGGTTATATGAGTGGTTTTGCTAGTTTTGTCAGTGCTTGGTTTCTGATGTTTTTATTAGGCTCCTTATTTGGCAAACTCATGGAGCATACCGGCGCGGCCGATGCCGTGGCGCTGGCAATTATCAACAAACTTGGCAAAGCCCATGCTGTCGCAGCGGTTGTATTGGCCTGCGCTGTACTCACCTACGGTGGCGTCAGCGTCTTTGTGGTGGCCTTTTCCGCCTATCCGATGGCCGTCAGCTTATTTAAAGATGCCAATCTACCACGGCGTTTTATTCCGGCAGCGCTTGGTCTGGGCTCAGTCACTTTTACCATGACTTCCGCTGGCTCACCGGAAATTCAGAACTGGATCCCAATTCAATATCTAAAAACCTCACCTTATGCCGGCTGGGAAGTGAGTATCGTGGTGGCAATTTTTATGGCGGCGCTGGGCTATGCTTGGCTGCAAAAAATGATTGGCGCTGCGGTGGCTAACGGCGAACATTTTGAAGGTCGCGATAGCGATCCTACTGTCGGCAACCGTTTATTACCGCACCCAATGCTAGGTATCATTCCATTGTTCGTGGTCTTGGGCTTATCGAACTGGTTACACCATAGCCTGCAACAAGCCGCTTTAATTGTCGCCTTGAGTGGTGGTGTACTGACGTTGTATCTATTAAACCGCCGTTATGTACAAAACCTCGATAAAGCGCTAAACGATGGCGTGACCGGCGCTTTACTGGCCATTGGCAACACCGCCGCTGTCGTCGGTTTTGGCAGTGTGGCTAAACTAACACCTGCTTTTGATGTCATCGTGCAGCAGCTCACCCATCTGCCTGGCCCTGAATTGTTGGGCGCGGCGATTGCGGTCAGTGTAATTGCCGGTGTCACCGGGTCGGCTTCCGGCGGTCAGGCCATCGCATTGCCAGAAATTGCCCCGACTTACCTTGACCGAGGGGTCGATGCCGAACAATTGCACCGCGTGGTCGCCATTTCATCAGGTGCTTTAGATTCACTGCCGCATAACGGTTATGTGGTGACGACCATTCGTGCTATCTGTGGTGAGTCACATCAAAATGCCTATGGTCCGGTCGCGATTGTCACTGTTGTGGTGCCGCTCATTGGCACCTTGCTGGCGATTGGTTTGTTTGAACTGTTTTAACCGGAGTCATCAATGAATTTCAGAATGCTGGCAAGTCGTTGCCTCGCAAAGTGCGGTCACTGGGCGTTGCTGCTGAGTGTGCTGTTTACACCGCTCGCTATGGCAGAAACTTTTCAAGTCAAAAAACAAGCTTTTGAAATCAATAACTTTCAAACGCAAAACCAACAGACCATTGCCAAAGTGCGGGTCGGCTGGGAAGCTTATGGTCAGTTAAACGCCGACAAATCGAATGTCATTCTGATCACGCATTATTTTTCCGGCACTTCACATGCTGCCGGTAAATATCAGCCGAATGATGCCAGCGCGGGTTATTGGGACAGTATTATTGGCCCCGGCAAAGCAATTGATACCAATAAGTTTTATGTCATCTCAAGCGACACGTTGGTCAATGCCAATGTTAAAGATCCACATGTCATTACCACCGGCCCCGCCACAATCAACCCCGCCACCGGCCAGCCTTATGGTTTAAGCTTTCCGGTGGTTACCATCCGTGATTTTGTCGAAGTGCAGCGCGCATTGCTTGATAGCCTCGGCATTACTAAACTTTATGCCGTCATTGGCCCTTCGATGGGCTCGTTTCAAGCAATTGAATGGGCGACAATTTACCCCGAGCGTGTGCAGCGTTTGGTGCCGGTAATTGGTACTGCATTTATTGACGCGTGGACAGCGGTGCGCTTAGAGCGCTGGGCACAACCAATCAAACAAGACCCCCACTTTCAACAAGGCAATTATTACGGCAAACCACAGCAGCCAGATGCCGGTTTAGCCCAAGCTTTGGCCTATATCACGCAAGATGCATCAAATCCGGTTGGTTTTAATCGTCGTTATCCTGATCCGGCTGGCGATCTAGCGTCGCACCAGCATATTTTGGCAGAGCCGCAAGCCTGGCAACAATTACTGGCGCAAGCGAAATTGCGCGCGGCCACTCAAGATGCCAATCATTTGTTATATCTGGTGCGAGCATCGCAATTATGGCGCGCCGGCATGGGTAAGGATTGGCAACAAAGCATCAAGAACATTCAGGCAAAAACCTTATTTTTACCGGCAAGCGGCGACTTGTTGTTGCCACCCGCGATGGCAGTCATCAGTCAAAAATCTATGCAAGCGGCCGGAAATGCCGCCACCTTGGCTGAAATTCCAGGGCAATGGGGGCATTTAGATGGTGTGCTGGGGATCCAAGCCATTGCGCCACAACTGCAAGCATTTTTGGCGCAACCATAAATAGCTATGGACTTAAAAAACATCCGTGAAATGGTGAGTTTGATTGAAATAGATTTTGTGTACTAAGTTTTCCCTGTCCTGCTCTGGCAACTCTATGCCACCTACGGCCTGTCTGTTGCCTTCATTCAGGCCATTTTTTTGAACTTTCTCTTCATTGTTGTTTCATCAGTGCACAGACACTAGAACCTGTCTGGCCCACCCATCTGCCAAAGAAAAAGGGGCACGCAGCCCCTGTGATGGATTCAAGCCACAAATTACAAAGTAAACCGTGATATCGCGTGCGTCAGTCCGTTGGACAGCGCTTTAAGCTCATGCGCAACTCTACTGCTATGCTGCGTCGCTTCGTGGTTTTGCGCGGACATACCCGCAATCCGCTCGATATGACCAGCCACTTCCTGACTAGCCGCATTTTGCTCGTTTAAGCTAAGTGATATTTGCTCAATGACCTGCAAAACTTGTTTGAAACTTTGCTGAATGTCAGCAATCGCACTGCCGGCTTGAGCGGCCAATTCGACACCTTGATTCACCTGCACCACACCAGTCCCCATTTGGCCAACCGCATCTGAGGTCCCGGATAAAATCAGCCCAATCATGTTCGATATTTCGCTGGTCGACTGCGTAGTGCGCTGTGCCAACATTCGTACTTCATCGGCCACCACCGCAAAACCACGGCCTTGTTCGCCAGCGCGTGCAGCTTCAATGGCCGCATTTAGCGCCAGTAAGTTCGTTTGATCGGCAATACCTTTAATCACACTGACAATATTTGAAATTTGCTCGGACTGCTTGCCAAGTTCTTCCAT
This sequence comes from Rheinheimera sp., assembly GCA_037968955.1. Taxonomy (GTDB): domain Bacteria; phylum Pseudomonadota; class Gammaproteobacteria; order Enterobacterales; family Alteromonadaceae; genus Pararheinheimera. The sequence goes on from JBBKWN010000118.1 coordinate 6,167, forward strand.
CCGGTTCGACGCCGTGCGCACCACCACGGCGATACGTTCCATGCTCGCAACGGTATTGGTGATCACAGTACCGCTTTGTTCAGCACGTTTGCCTGAATCGCTGGCGATCTGATGCGCTTCCGTCGAACTGGACGATACATGATTAATACTGACACTCAGCTCTTCCACCGCAGCAGCAATAGAGCTTGATGCCCGCGACTGTTCATTGGCAGAAGCATTGAGCTCTTCGGCGGTGGACGCCACCGCCGCGCTGGCCGAATTTAATTCGCTCGCCGCCGTTTTTATTTCACCCAGTAACTGGCATAGCTGCGTCTGCATCACATCTAGACCGGCGAGTAATTCAGCAACTTCATCACCGCCACTAGTATCAATCCGGTTATTTAAACGGCCAGCCGCTATTGCCAAAACTAAATCTTTTGCCGTCGCGAACCGCTGTTGCAGCAGGTTTCGCATATTTATCGCAACACCCAGGGCGACCAATAATATCAACACCCCGCCAACGACCAAACTGGTCGAGGCTTGGCTTTTGGCGGCAGTGGCGTTCTCACTGCGGGTTTTTAACAGGCGTCGCTTAACCGTTAGAAATTCCTCGATTTTTGCCAGGATCTGCTCGCGGTATATTTTACTTTTCCCTTCAGCTACAAACTCGATGGCTTGCTCGCGTTTTGCAACATCAGCCCCCGCCTGACGCCGCAGAACGATGACCGGGTCAATCGCTTGCTCTAACCATTGTTGATAATTTTTTTCGATATCTTTAATCAATGCCGTCTGCTCAGGGCTATCACGGATCAGGTCTTTCAGGTGTGATAATTCAGCCTGCATGTCTGCTTTGCCTTTAAGATAAGGCGCCAGAAAACTTTCCTGGCCAGTGATCACAAATCCGCGTTGTCCTGACTCGATATGCAAAATATCTTCCGCCAGCAAATTCATTGCCACAACCACTTCATTTGTTTGATCATTGAGCTCAATTGCAGTCTGCATTTTTTGCATACTGCTAAACGAGAACAACGTTGATACCAACACTACAAGCAACACCACGCCAAACGACAGCATCAGTTTTTTTATTAAGGTCATATCGATTCCTATTTTGGCTTTGCGACACACACGCTGGCGAATTCTTGTTGGGTTAAGACTCCAACTTTCACGACCTGTGTTAAACGCACGATTTTTTGTTACTTCAGCAACGCACTACACAGCATCGAGCATAGCGCAACATCTTTGCCAAGATTGCACTTCAAACCAAGATTGCACTTCAAACCAAAAAATGCCACTCATTTCATCCTCGTTCTTAATTAATAGCCAATAGCGGAACACAGCGCACAGCGCGCAAATTGCCGCCTGTTTTTACCGTCAAACAAGCCGCTGATCAGCTGTTTGTGCAACATCAAACCTCACTGCGATAGACGTCTTTATTGGCCATCGACCGCGCGCTGATGCGACCTGTAAAACCACCGTCCACGGCAATGCGAACAACAATCAACGACCAAGCACTGACAATTGCCAGCAGAATCGGGCTATAATCAATCCATCTACCCTTATCTCGTGTTGTGTTATGCGTTTTTGCTGTGTGATGGGTGCTCTACTGTTTTTCAGTACTGCGGTTACGGCAGTGCCTTTGACGTTTTGCTACGAAGATAAAATGTTGTTTCCTTTTTATCTAGGCAACGGCCCAGAGATCCCCGAACAAAAACCTGGCGCCAGCATTGAGCATTTAAAGTTGCTGACCCACAAAGTGCCGCAATTAACGCTGCAACTGGTTCGCATGCCATGGAAACGCTGTCTCGCAGCAATGGCAAACAACGAAGTTGATGCAGTCATTGCCAGCTATCGACCAGAACGACTTGAATTTGCCCGTTATCCGTTAAAGCAACAGCAGCCCGATCCAAGCCGCGCTTTTGCCGAACACCACACCTGCTTAGTAAGTCGCCAAGATGCCGAGTGGAGCTGGGATGGTCAAAATTTGATCGGTGCCAACGAAATTGTGATTGGTCGACCGCTGGGGTATGCCGCAATCACTAGCCCCATCGGACAAAAGTTTCAGATGCACTACACCTTATCCGGCACCATGGATTTAGATTTATTGAAAAAAGGCCGGATCAATGCTGTGACCACTTTATGTAACATTAGTGGCCAGAAATTTACCGCCAGTTTTATCGCCGCCCGCGGCCTGAAAGTGTTGTACCCCCCGCTGTATAACAATACCGGTTATCTGGTGTTCAGTGTCGGGTTCTATCAACGACAAAAAGTGTTGGCCGACATGTTATGGGACCAACTCGCTGTCGACAAAGGTGATGAAATCTACAAGCGTTATATCAATCAGCAATAACACCACCCGCTAGGTTTTTGCGGCGGCTCGACGACTCGCGTTTATCCATCCGCTGCGTAAGCCTTAACACAGCAATGGCCTTGCTCCCTATTAGCCGCGCCATACCTCATAACTTGCCGTATTCAGCGCGACGCCAACTGGATTGGTTGCCAGCGGCCTGCTGCATCGCCTATGCTAATGCCCACTTTCGAGCTTGCAGGACGATAAACAATGAAATTCATTAGCACGATCAGTCTTTTAGCAATATGCAGTGTGACTGCATTCGCCGCGCCTGCGCCACTGACGGCAGAAAAAGTTTGGCAGGTAAAAAGACCCTCTGGTTTAACGGTCTCTCCCGATGGCCAGCGCGCCATTTTTAGCCTAACGACCTTTGATTTAACCAGCGACCAAGGCAATGCCGATTTGCAGTTGCTTGAATTGGCGAGCGGTAAGATGACCGCTTTAACCAGTCACGCCGACAATGATAGCCAACCGGCTTGGAGCCCAGACGGCTTGCAAGTGGCCTTTATCTCCAAACGAGGCGCGGCGCAAAATCAGTTGATGCTCATTAATGTGTTTGGTGGTGAAGCAAAAGCACTCACAGACTTACCCGTGGCGGTCACGGCACCGCGCTGGTTCCACGACGGCAAAAAAATTCTGTTTGTGGCACAAGTGCCAAAAGACTTTGATGGTGATTTTAACAAACTAAAAACCCGGATCGCGACCGAGAAAAAACAAAAAGTAACAGCGAAGGTCACGGAAAACCGCGTGTATCGGTATTGGGATCACTGGTTAGATGACAACCGTTTCCCGCATTTTTTCAGCCTCGATGTGGCCAGCGGTGAGATCCGGCATTTAACACCCGGCTGGCAGAAACTGATGAACCTAGAAGGCAACCCTGAGTTTGACCTGTCGCCCGATGATCAAACTATTGCCGTATCCGCCAATAGTTCAGCGCCCCCCTACAACAGTCTGAACCAAGATATTTATCTGCTTAGCACCGATGGCAGTGGCAATGCCAGCAATATCACTACCGCCAATCTAGCCAGCGACGCAAATCCGGTTTTTAGTCCGGACGGTAAGGCGTTGGTGTACGGTGCGCAAAAACGACTCGATTTTACCAATGACAACGTCAAACTGACCTATTTTGATCTCGGTAAAAAAACCGCCACAGTGTTAGCCGCCAATGTTGATCTATCGCCAAGCGATTGGTATTTCTCCAAAGATGGCAGCATGTTGTATTTTGCCGCCGACGATAAAGCCAAAAAGTCGTTATTTTCAGTGCCTACCCAAGGCGGCGCGGTCAAACAAGTGCTGCGTCAGGGCAGTAACGAGCAGTTCCAATTGGCGGGCACCCAGCAATTTGTGTTGGTGCAACATGGCATCAGTCAATTGCCGGAAATTTTCCTGCTGGACAACAAAAGCCGCACTTTAAAACAAATCAGTCAGTTTAATAGCAACCTGCAACAACAAATCAGTTGGGGCAAAGTGGAAGAGGTTTCATTCGCTGGCGCCGATGGCAAACCGGTACAGATGTTTATTACCTATCCACCGAATTTTGATAGTAATAAACGCTGGCCGTTATTAAATGTGCTGCATGGTGGCCCTCACGGTTACTCCGGTGACAATTTTAGCTATCGTTGGAACTCCCAAGTATTTGCCGCGGCAGGGTATGTCGTGATCCAACCGAATTTCCATGGCTCTAGTAGCTTTGGCGAGGCCTTTACTGCCTCCATTCATGGCGATCACGCCAGCAAACCGTTTTTTGATTCGGAAGCGGCCGTTGATTATATGGTATCCCGTGGTTTTATTGACGAGAGCCGTATTGCCGCCGCAGGCGGCAGTTATGGCGGTTATCTGGTGAACTGGATTGCTGGCCACAGCACCAAATACCAAGCACTAATCAGCCATGCCGGTGTCTACAACCTGATGGCGCAGTTTGCCTCCGACATCACGCTGAACCGCGCTGATGCTTATGGCGGTTCACCTTGGCAGAATATCGCGGCCATGCAGGCCATTAACCCAGCCATGTCCGCAGATAAATTCCATACGCCCATGCTAGTGATCCATGGCGATCTGGATTATCGGGTGCCGGTCACACAAGGCCTGGAGCTGTATGGCGTCCTCAAAGGGAAAGGTATCGAAGCCAGACTGGTCCATTTTCCGAATGAAAACCACTGGGTGCTCAAGCCAAATAACTCCTTGTTCTGGTATCAAGAGTTTTTAAGCTGGCTAGATCGCCATCTTGCTCAGAGCCCAGCTCAGTAATCTGGCGCGTTTTTGAATGCTGCAACACTATCAACAGCAGGTCGCCAGTGGTCTGCTGCGTTACGATGAAAACCAGTGGCAAGTGCTGCAACAACTAGCCGCTTTGGCGCAGACGATTGACGACCTTGACAGCAATTTGCAGATCAAGACGACGCACGGTGCCAACGTGCTCAAGGGCCTGTATATTTATGGTCCGGTCGGCCGCGGCAAAACCATGTTGCTGGATTTGTTTTACCATCAGCTGGCTAGCACAAAAAAAATTCGGCTGCATTTTCATCATTTTATGGCACGGGTGCATCAAGAGTTACATCAACTGAGCGGCCAGCCAGAACCACTGCGGCTGATCGCCAACAACTGGGCTCGCCACTATCAGGTGTTATGTTTTGCCGAGTTTTTTGTCAGCGATATCGGCGACGCCATGCTGCTTGGTACTTTATGGCGGGAATTGTTTGCACTGGGTGTGTTGCTAGTGACAACCTCAAACTCGCCGCCCAGCACGCTCTATGCCAATGGGCTGCAACGGAGTCGATTTTTACCGGCTATCGCACTGCTAGAACACTATTGCCAAATCTATGCCCTTGATCAGGGAACCGATTATCGTCGGCTTGCCGAACCGGTGATGCGCTACTATTTGCAGCAAACCCAGTCAAATCAACAGCCACGACCAGAACCACTAACAACACTGACCGGTCAGTTGTTTGGTGCTTTACATCCGAGGGCGTACATTCGCGTCATGCAAAGAGACATCCCTTGTTTATGGCACAACCAAAGGGTGATTGGTTTTGAATTTATGGCACTTTGTAGCGGGCCACGTAGTCAGCTGGACTATATGGAGCTTGCCAGCACATACCGCGTTATCGCGGTCGCCAATGTACCGCAATTTACGAAAGTCTCAGACACGGCCATTTTGCATGGTGTCGAAGAAAATTATCAGCGTGAACAGCAGGATATTTTTGTCAGCAAACTCGACAATGAAGCCAGGCGCTTTATTGCGTTAGTAGACGAATGTTACGAGCGGCGCACTTTGCTGCTCTTGAGCGCCGAAGTCGCGATCGCCGAGCTTTATCAAGCCAGTCAGCTTAGTTTTGCCTTTGAACGAACTGTGTCGCGGTTGTTTGAAATGCAAAGCTGGTCGACGACCGCCGAATGCCTGACCCCGCCCAACGTTTTGTCATAATAGCGCCCTTCGCACAACATGCGGCCTTATCCGCCACTGGTGTTGCGGGCTAAATAAACCGAAAAATCAGGCACAGTCCGTTGATAGTCTTGGTTGAACAAGGACGAATGGACAATAAAGTCGGCCGTCGCTTGATTACAAGCCACCGGAATATTCCACACCACCGCCAAACGGATTAACGCTTTCACATCTGGATCATGCGGTTGTGACGATAACGGGTCCCAGAAAAACACCAACCAATCAATTTTCTGCTCAGCGATTAAGGCACCCACCTGCTGGTCGCCCCCCAAAGGACCACTCGCTAAACAATGTACTGGCAACTGCAACGCGTCAGCGATCAACCGCCCGGTGGTGCCGGTCGCGTACAGTTGTTTATCTTTAAAAAACAGTTCATGTTGCCGCACCCAGCTCAGGAGCTCAGCTTTTTTGCCGTCATGGGCGACTAGAGCGATTGATTTCATGATTTTCCTTAGTACTAATTAACTTTTTTAAACAGCGAGTTGTTGACCAAATATCTTAATAAATAAAATACCCAAATTGGGAGCGCCTACAGACAACAGAGCGGGAACCTCACGTTTATAGGCATCTGATTGTTGGAAGAAGCAAAGACCAACTAATATCCCTTTGGATCGGACCATTTTATGAAAATTAGATAAATTTTTGATATCTGTTACTTTCGGT
>JBBKWN010000119.1:0-39604 GCA_037968955.1 Rheinheimera sp.
GTGCTGCAACAACGCTTGCTCCGCTGCAGCAGTCAGTGTTTTTTGGCCAGCTAAAAACAGCAGCGCCAACGGCAAAATATCATCAGCTCGTTGTTTTAATTCTGGCAAATGGAGCTCGACCACATTCAGCCGGTAATACAAATCTTGCCGGAACAAACCACTAACAATGGCTTTGGTTAAATCGGTGTTGGTTGCACTGAGCACCCGCACGTCCACTTTGCGGGTCTGGCTAGAACCCAAGCGTTCAAACTCACCGGTTTGCAGCACGCGCAGTAATTTCATTTGCCCAGATAACGACAAATTACCAATTTCATCGAGAAAAATTGTGCCGCCATCAGCTGCTTCAAAACGACCAAGCCGGGTTTTGCCAAGGCCACTGTAAGCCCCAGCCTCAGCGCCAAAGAGTTCAGCTTCCATTAAATCGGTGGGCAAAGCGCCCATATTCACTTTGACCAGCGGCTTTTTGGCCCGATGTGAATTGGCATGCAGCACCGCTGCAATGCCTTCTTTGCCGGTGCCATTTTCGCCGGTGATCAACACCGCGGCATTGGACGGTGCCAATTGCAACGCCATTTGCAGCAATTGCTCCATCGCGGTGCTGGCGAAGACGAGGCCACACAAATCTTTGCCGACAAACTGCGCCAGCCGTTCTTGTTGTTTACGTTCGGCTTGTTGTTGTTTGTCCTGCAACTGCTTCATTTTCAAAACGTTTTGTACCGTGAGCAGTAACCGTTCATCATCCCAGGGTTTGGCGAAATAATCACAAGCACCGGCTTTAACCAGTTCCACCACCATGTCGAGCTGGGTCCAGGCGGTCATTAAAATCACCGGAATGGCCTGATATTGCTGGCGCAACTGATAAAACAAGGTTTTACCTTGCATCCCCTGCATTTCACCTTTGGCAAAATTCATGTCCTGTAGCACTAAATCAACTTGATGCTGCGCCAACAATGCCAATGCCGCTGCCGGATCGGAGGCTGTCCAGGCTCGGTAGCCCTGCAGCTGAAACAGGGTAACTAAGGCAGTGCACACCGCCTTGTTATCATCAATGATTAAAATAGTGGCCATATTCAGTGCTTTGCTCCTTCATTCATCGCAGGCATCCATGTCATGTACTTCAGCATTTATAACGTCTTGGTAGCCGTCGCTGGCGACACTGCCGTGGCAATTCTGGCAGGATACCATGTGGCAACGGTGACACAAACCAGCAACACGGCACTGCATAGCAGCGGTAACCACCAGTTCAGCGCTTCGAGGCTAATCACACTGGCCAACAACTTATTCAGTGCCAGCGCGCACAGCACCCCCAGCACCGCGCCTACGGCAGTCGTTAGCCAGTTTTCAGCCAGTAACTCTAAAAAAATCAGCTTTTTACTGGCACCAAGTGCCCGTTTAATGCCAATTTCCTGCTGCTGTTTTAAGGCATGGAAATGCGCATTGCTGTAGCTCGACACCATCGCTACTAACAGCATCAGACCGCTTAAGATGCCGAGTAAAGTCGCGAGGCCAAACTCGTTGCGATAGAGCAACTGATGTTGCTCTTGTAAACTTCTCACGTAGAATATTTCGATATTGGCGTCAACCTGCCGCAGCACATCAGGTAATTGTTGGCGAATTAGCGCCGTGCTGCTGCCATCGGTTTTGATCAGCAGCGCATAACCCCAATCGACGCCGTACAATGGAGAGACCTGAATAGCATTGTACACATCGCTGGTCCCAGAACTTTGACCAAAAAAATCCTCTACGACTGCAGCAACCGGTGCTCGATTGGTCTGCAAACCAACGGCAGAACGGTCCGGAAATAACTTTTTCGCCAAACTACGCGTTAGTACCAGCGGTAATGGCACACTCCCATCCATCGCCGCCGGCTTTTGTGGTAATTCACCTTCGATCAGCGTTAAACCAAGGGTGGTAAAAAAGTCAGACGAGACTAAATAATAAGGGACATTGGGAATGTTGGAACGGTCTTTCGCATCAGCATCAAACAGATTACCGTTGGTGCCGCCTTGCCGCACCGGCCCTTGATTGGCATATGACACGCTTAATACGCCTGGCATCTCGCGTACTGCGGCCATTTGCCGTTCCAGTAAATCTCCGAGCAGCGGATACAAACGAAGTTGCGGTGTCGTCGGCTTCAATTGGACTTCTAAAGTATGCGGCAAATTTAGCCCGGTCGGCTCGTTCAATTTTTGCCGCGTTTGATTGGCCAACAACAAACTATTCATCAACAGTGCCAGCGTCATGGCCAACTGAACCAATAACAATACTGTGACCACTTTACGCCGCAGCAACGATTTAATTAATAAATGCAATGACATCTAGTTATTCCTTTAATTGCTGGTTTAAGCCGCCAAAAGATGCTCGAAGCGATGGGTATAGCGTTACCAGATAACTGGACGTTAATGTAATGACTAACAACAGCAACATCAGCGTCAGATCCCACCTGCCAAACAGGCTATTAGCTGGCCAGAGGAAATTCAGCAGCGTCACCCCACCCCACGCAATTAACAAACCACAGACGCAGCAGAACAATGTCATCAACAACACATCCGCCAGCATTTGTTGCTGCAGCTGCCCACGACTGGCGCCGAGCGCCCGGCGCAAACTAAATTCATACTGATTACTCAGGTAACGATTAAGCGACAAATGGCTGGCATTAAATAAACACACCACCAAAAACAATAAAGTCACCAGCGCAAAAGCTTTGATATCTGCCGATTCACCGCCAAAATAGCTGACGATATTGCGCATCGGTACCAGCTGGTTATTCGGTGGACTTGGATGCCGACCCGCTTTCTTTTCATCATTCACTAAGTTGCTCATAAACTGCCGATACGCTTGTTGCTGCGCTTCAGTATCTAGCTGCACCCAAAATTGCAGTTGGTTTAAAGCACCGGTGCGCCCTTGGGTTGCCAGTTGCCGATAGTCGGTATCATCAAAAGTTTGCGATTGTCTATTGGACATGTAATTAAAATCGTAACCAGTCTCCAGCGGAACATACACCTGATCCGCTTCCGACAAATAGCTGCGGTTATTGGCGTCATACAGCCGTGGTAGCATCTGCCAGTCGTCCAGCACACCAATTACCGTAAAAAACCGGTCATCGAGCAGAATTTTTTCGCCGACCACTTCACTACGGCCAAACATTTTTTCGGCGGTTTGTTTACTCAGGATCAGCTCCTGCCGGGCTTTATCATCAGCCCAGATACTGCCATGCAATACAGGCACTTCAAACATTCTAAAAAAATCAGGTTGGGTCATCCGGATACTGACCGGGGTTGGTGTTTGTTTACGATCAATCCGCAAATAGCCGTCGGCGCTATACATTCCTGCCTTGGCCGATGGAATATCGGTCTGGCTGAGCTTTTGTACGTTGGCGTAACTCAGCACTCTAGGAGGCGGGCAGTCGCTGCACTCGTCAGGCACCATTAACGTCATCGGAAAAAACAATTTATCGCTTTTATGCGGTAGCGGATCAGAATTTAACTGGTAGTAAAAAGTAGCATTGGCAAAAAACACCCCAAGCCCCAAACTTAAGATAAAAATGGTCAGCGCGTACGGCAGCGGCGCGCGTTTGATGCTGATCCAACTGACTTTGAGGTAATATAAAAATTGCTCCATCCTCGCCTCCTTAGGCCGTTTTCACGGCAAGTGGATCGTACATGGCGGCGTCGCTTAATTGACCGTCCACAATCTGCACCTGACGGCCAGCACGACGTGCTTGATCCGGGTCGTGGGTGACCATCAGAATGGTACAACCGTCATGGTTGATTTTTTCTAGTAGCTCCATCACTTGGCGCGCCATTAACGAATCGAGGTTGCCGGTGGGTTCATCCGCCAGCAAAATCCGTGGCTGGCCGGCAATAGCACGGGCAATTGCCACCCGTTGCTGCTGGCCACCCGATAACTGTGACGGGTGATAATTGCGCCGTGCCGCCAAGCCCACTAACTCTAACGCTTGCTCGGCGCGACGCTTGCGCTCGCTCGCGGCAATGCCACGATAGCGCAACGGCAATTCAATGTTATCTTGCAAGCTGTAATCTTTAATCAGGTTAAAACCTTGAAATATAAAGCCTATCTTTTCATTTCTTAGCTTGGATAACGTACTATCATTCAGGCCTTTGACCGATTGGCCATCGAGCAGATAATCACCTTCATCAAAATGCTCTAACGTACCTAACACATTCAGTAACGTTGATTTACCCGAACCTGAGGGGCCGGTTAATGCAACAAATTCACCTTCACTGACTTGTAGCTCAATGCCACGTAAGGCATGGGTTTCAATCAGTTCGGTTCTGAAAATTTTGCTGAGATTTTTTAATTGGATCATCAAGTTCATCCTTTTTTATTTTTGACGAAGCAGCTGCGTACACTTACCGCTGCCCGAAATGTCTGTTTGCCGGCTTTTCAGCCTGCGGCTACACGGCATCAATTCAACCGCACCCGCGGCTGGTCTTTAAATTCGCTCAGATTAGAAATCACCAGTTGATCGCCTTCGTTCAGACCAGCCAGTACTTCGACCCACTGCACTGAAATCGCACCCAGTTCGACTGGGGTTTTGATCGCAACATTGTCAAGCAACCGGTAAGCCTGACGCCCACCGCCGGAGCTAATAAAGTCGCCACGGGCAACCTTCAAGACATTGGTTTTTTGTTCGAAAATAATCCGGCCGGATAACCGCTGATTCTGCCGCAAACTGGCGGCGTCCTGACTTTGAAAGCGCACTCTGGCACTGACGCTGCCGTCTTTTACTTCCGGCGCCACATGACTCAACTGGCCTGTTAACACCTGACCATTGAGGCTGACTTCGACCACCAGACCTGCGGCCAGCTCGGCGGCATAATTTTCCGGCACATTCAGTTCTGCTTCGTACTGACTTAAATCAATCACGGTTAACAAGCCTTGCCCTTCCAGCACATAGTTCTGCTGCTCGACCAGCCAGTTGCCAACCTGACCGGTCACCGGCGCTGTTATTTGCAACGCCGCCAGTTTGCGACTTAATTCCGCCACCACCAGCTGTTGGCGCTGTAGTGCCTGCTGGCCAGACTTTTGTTCAAATGTCAGCTTATCCAGTGCCAGCGCGACTTTGCGTTTGGCATGGACAAACTCGAGTTCTGCCTGCGTCATTTTGTCATTGGCGATATCTAAATCCAATTGACGCAATACACCTAGTTGCAACGACTGTTTAGCGCGGGCAAGTTCGCGTTTTGCTGCCTGCAAATTAATTTGAGCGCTATTTTGCACCTGCTCCATATCCAGCTGTTGCTCGCGGGCTTGCAACTTGGCACGCTCGACGTCCGACGACATACTGGCCAATAAGGCTTGTTGCTGTTTCACTTCATTTTCCAGCGTCGGGCTGTCAATCACCGCCAGCAAATCACCTAATGTGACCGCTTCACCCGGCTGTTTTAATAACCGGATTTGCCCGGCTTGCTGGCTAAACATGGTGGGGGCGTTCGCCGCAACCACTTTGCCCTGCACCGCTAAATCCCGGACAAAATCGCCGCGGCTGACGGTACCAATTTGTACTTGTTGGCGCGCAATCACCAAAGAAGCCTCGCTGCCATTTGCTGCCAACTGCTGCCAACCAAGCCACAGCAGAATGATGCCTGCCGCACCCGCCAGCAGTTTGCCGATGGGCATAGCCGTCGCCTTAGGTTTAAGCGCGATATCTTGTTGTTCGGTACCTTGAATCATCAGTTTTTCCTTCGGACATGACAACGAGTTATTGCACGAGGCATGCCAGAGGCGGAGTGTAGATTAGGTCATTGTTTTATAAGTGATTTATAAGAGGCGCTGCACCAAAAAAACTGTCCGCGGACAGTTAAAGTGTCCGTGAGCACGGCGCGGACAAACCACCGTCATCATGCACAAACGCCTGCTCAGGCGCGTTGATGCTGATAGCTATTGTCTACGGGCGGCCTGCCATAGGCAAAACCCGCCTCTTACACGCCAGTGGATAGGCTTGAATTAAATGAATGCCAAATAATCGCAAATTGACCGTGTTTTACGCGCCATCACAGCGAGTCTCTGTGCCATACGCGGGGATCGACAGGTTGTTAACAAATGAATTTATAACGTCTTTATCACAACAATATGAAGTTTTTGACCGTCCAATGACTAAGTTTGGCGCCGCAGGATGCAAAAAACCAGCAGGGACTCCTTCCATAATCCAAGGTAACTAGCATGAAAAACTCCATGAAAAATTCGATCAAACTTGCCATGCTTGGCATCACCGCAGTCTTTACTTTAAGTGCCACTTCAATGGCGGTTGCACAAGCAATCAGCGCCCAAAATTATGACCAAGTGTCGCCCGTCGACCAAACGGATGACAGCACCACCCGTTATATCGTGAAATACAAAAGTGACAGTCTGATGGCAACGTCAGGTAAAAGCGGCTCCTCCATCGAACAATCCGCTGCTGATGACGCGGTATTTTCCGCCCAAAAAGCCAATAATTTTTTGCAAAAATACAATGTCGACGCCGTGATGCATTTAGAACAATTCAACGCCAGTGTTGTTGAATTGACACCATGGCAATTGGAGCAAGTTGAAAATGATCCGATGGTGCAATACGTCGAAGTTGACCCGAAACGCTACATTTTAGACGTGCCGTCGATCAAAGCCCAAACTACGCCATACGGCATCACTATGGTACAAGCAAACCTCGTCAGCGATATCAATGCCACCAACACCAAAGTTTGTGTTATTGACACCGGCTATCAACTTAACCACACCGATTTACCTAATACCGGCGTCAGCGGGTTTGCCTTTTCTGGCCACGGCAGCTGGAGCAGCGACGGCAATGGCCATGGTACGCATGTTGCCGGCACCATGGTGGCACTGAATAACAATGACGGTGTCATTGGTGTGCTACCTTCGGCAAAGGCCGGTGTGCACATTGTGAAAATTTTTAATGATGCCGGCAATTGGACGACGGCATCAAATCTGATCCAAGCCATTCAATCTTGTAAAGATGCTGGCGCCAAAGTTGTCAATATGAGTCTCGGTGGTGGCAGCGCCAGCACCACAGAGCAAACCGCCATGACCAATTTCTACAATGGTGGCATGCTGTTAGTGGCGGCAGCTGGTAACAGCGGTAACACCAGCTTATCGTATCCGGCGTCTTATGATGCAGTGGTGTCGGTTGCTGCAGTCGATTCGAGTCGTAACCTTGCGAGTTTCTCACAGCGTAACGCACAAGTTGAACTGGCAGGCCCTGGGGTTGCCGTCAATTCAACTTGGAACAACGGTGGTTATAACAGCATCAGCGGCACGTCAATGGCATCACCGCATGTCGCCGCTGTCGCTGCTTTGGTCTGGAGTAATCATGCCCAATGTACCGCGCCACAAATTCGTAGTGCATTAAACCGCACCGCACAAGACCGTGGCACCACAGGGCGCGATACTTCGTTTGGTTTTGGTATCGTGCAAGCCAAAGCGGCGCATGATGAGTTAACCAACAATGGCTGTACTGGCGGTGGCGGCACGCCTCCTCCTGGTGGTGGTGCAACCTTCCCGAACTTGTCTGGCAGCGCTGGGCAATGGTTACGTGGCTCTTATGTCATTCCGGCCGGTGTAAGCAGTCTGACCTTCAGCATTGCTGGTGGCACCGGTGATGCCGATCTGTATGTACAAGTGGGCTCGGCGCCAACGACAACAAGCTATACCTGCCGGCCGTATCTGAACGGCAACAACGAAGTTTGTACCATTAATAATCCGCAGGCTGGGACTTGGCATGTTGGGATCTTGGGTTACCAAGCTTTTAGTGGTGTGACTTTTAGCTATCAGTACTAAGCAAGCAGTACTTAGCAAACAGTACTGAGTAAACAGTACTAAGCAAATTTGTATTTTTGACTAACTAAGACAACAGCGACTGCACCAGCAGTCGCTGTTGGTCTACGACTAGTTGCGGCGGTTGTGGGTTACTTTTTCAGCCACTTACCATCACGCAAAATATAGTGACCCGTTTGGGTTTTTTCTAACGCTTTTTGCCCAGCCATCTTTTCAACATCCGCTAGCTGCAAACCGTTGGCGTTGGCGAGCTTTTGATACTCATTGCGCCGAGCGGCATTAATAAAATGGACCACCGCTGCAGTTTCTCCTTCAGCTTTAACTACCCCCAAATAACCATCGGGTTGTTCACCCACCCATCCTTGTGTTTTAGCGGTTGGCAACACAGTCATCGCTTGCTGTAAATCCATGGCCAACACTGGTTGACTTAACATCAGCATCGCAGTGAACCAAACTATTTTTTTCATCATCAATGCTCCTTAAAATAACCCGCTGGATTCATCCAGCAAATGATCGAGTTGTTTATCTACTTTAATCAAAATTTCGTGCTGAATTTTTACATTTAAATTGATATTAATCGGCTCACTTGGCATTGCCACCTGTACTGTCGGCGTACAGCCAAGTTGGCTACAAAGCCCTAAAACAACGGCTATCGTTATGGTTCGTTGCATGCTTCCTCCTGTTATTGCGGTTTGACCGGCACCGGTTTAGCGGCTTGTTGTTGCTGGATTTTTTGTTGGATCCGTTGCCGGACCCGATCGCTGATTTGGCCGCTTAACTGTAAGCTGGTCAGTAAAGCAGGTAAATCTTCTTCGACGTTAATATTAAAATGGACGGGCCGCCCTTGTTGTAACTTTGGGTTGTAACCATGCAGTTTAATTTGCAACAGCACCTTGCCATTTGGCTGCAGTTCAACGGCCGTGGCCAAGGTCTGATAGCGAAAATCACTCAGTGCTTGCCAGGCTAAATCCATCCCAGCCGGTTCTTTGCCTGCCACCGGCTGATATTGATATTGCAGACGTCCGCCGGGTGCTTCCGCCGACAAACTTCCGCCCAAGATCTGCCACTGTGCAATAGCCTGATGGTTAGCTGTCGATGACAACGGTGATTTTGCGGCCTCGGCCTTCGACGACGCAGTCAGCGGCAAAGTTTGGGTCACTGGAGCCGTGGTGATTGGTTGCAAAAAATGCAGCGGGATGGTGCCACTTAACACGCCATCACCGGCCATTTGCGCCGATGGGTGTTGTTTTAACAGCTCTGCTAACTGTATTTTTTCAACGGCCAACTGCAACTTAATGGTCGGTTGTTGTAGATTAAACTGCGTTTCAGCCAACGCCAAACGACCACCAAACATGCCTATCTGCGCCTTGCTCAACTGCACTTTGCCTGCAGCTGGCGCGGACCATGTGGCAGCATAGCGACCACTAAGCTGCGCCGGCCCAGCTTGAAAACCATGATCCAGCTGTTTCAGTGCCAGCTCTGGCAGCTGCAAGGTAAATGATTGCCGATCCCCTTCAACCAACAAATGGGTAGACAAGCCGCCAAAGGCGGTCCGATCGTAAACACCATAGAGCTCTTTGAGCTGAGCCTTGACCCGGACATGCTGCAGCGCGGCTGCGGGCAGCTGTAATTTTAATGTGCCGTTCGCCGCTATTTTCCCACGTTGTAACTCAAGTAATTCTGGCCACAACGAAGTGATTTGCAACGGGTTGCCCGCTAACAAAAACAGCTCTGCCAGTTGCCAGTTGACCTCGATGGCGCTCGGTAACAACGTTGCCTGATAACTCACTTGCAACGCTTGTTGGTTTTGCACCACCCCACTCAGTTGCAAGTTATTGAGCGTCCCTGCAATTTTACTTCGCCACTGCCAGTCGGCCTTTTTAAGCAATGGATGTTGTAACTGTTGCATGGTCGCTTCGGCGTCAAGCTGCAACTGGCATTGTTGCCAGCGCACATCGATACATTGCAACTGCCCCGTTGCCAGCTTGAGCTGTGCCGAAGGTAATGTTAACTGAGGCGTTTGATAACTAAAATCAACGCTAAATGGTGACAATAATTGCAGCTGTAACTGGTCGGCCTGCCAGTTTCCGCTGAGCTGCAATTGAATATTTTCCGGCACCAGCCCCGGTGGAAGACTGCCAATCCATCCCGCGCTGGCAAGCGCTTTGATATCCAATTGCAAGCCGAGCTTTCGGATCACCATTGACTGCAATTTTTGCTGCTGTTGGATTAAATCAAGCTGCAACTGCAGTTGTTGGCCATCGCCTTGCAATTGCAGATCAAGACTGTGCTGGGGGCTATTCGTTGTGAGCAACAGCGATCCTACTAGCTCACACCACTGCTGGCGCGTGATTTGACAGGGAAGTTGCAGCAACAATTGTCGAATTTCAGTCTGGATCGGTAACCAAGCTGGGATCCGTACCTCTGGCCAAAGTGGCAGCTCGGCAGGCGTTGTACTCGTAGGCGCTGCTATGGGCTCCCCGTCAACGCGGGTCAGCGCAGAATGGCGAGCGGCGGGCGCTGGTTTGGCAATCAGCACTGGCGCCAGCTGCAATTGCTGAGCGCTCAGCAATTGCAACGGCCAACCGCGCCAGCCAATGGTGAGCTCATTGATGCGAACATCCCACCATTGTTCACCTTGTCCAGCTTGGAACGACAATTGCGCCAGGCGAAACTGCTGCATCCCAACAGCCACGCCAGACCAGTGTAATTGCCGCAGCGGCAACATCTGATAGCCAAGTAACACCAGCAATGCGAGCGCCCCGAGAAGCCCAGCCATAATCAGCGCTAACTGCCGAAGCCCTGTTCGCCATTGCCAACCTTTTGTTGTTGCACCCGTCAAAGTTGTGCCCTGTTATTTAGCATACCAATGGACAGACGCTAGGCGCATCTGACTGAATTTGCAATGAATCTGATTCAAATCGACCATATCAATTGGTGTTGTTTTTCGACGTCGGTATTGATGCTGCTATTGACGCCTGTATTGAAGCCCGTAGTGAAGCCCTTACGGAAGCTAGTATTGAAGCCTGTACTGAAGCCAGTACTGAAACCAGAGTCGATGCCAAGATGATTGTTCGGCGCTTCGTGCACCTTGGTTGCAATTAGTTGCAATTTGTTACATCTTGCCATGGCCGCGAAATATCGGGACATGCTTAAATGTTGCCCTCTTTGTTAAATGATGATGACCTGAGATCCTTCATGCGTAAATTACACAAAATTGCCCTCGCAGTGGCATTGGCAACCACACTTGCAGCTTGCAACAGCCCACAATCTTCCACCCCTAGCCCGGTACTACCGGCGGGTATCAGTTTAATTGCCGATCACAGCCACAGCACCGGCCTGGCCATTCCTTATAAAAAATACAAATTGGCCAATGGTTTAACCGTCATCGTGCATGAAGATAGCTCAGATCCGTTGGTGCATGTTGATGTCACTTATCACGTCGGCTCGGCCCGAGAAGAGGCTGGCAAATCAGGTTTTGCCCATTTTTTTGAACATATGATGTTCCAAGGCTCTGAAAACGTTGCGGACGAGCAGCACTTTAAAATCATCACAGAAGCCGGTGGCAACATGAACGGCACCACCAATGCCGATCGAACCAATTATTTCCAAACGGTGCCGGTCAATCAATTGGAAAAAGTGCTTTGGTTGGAATCCGATCGGATGGGTTTTTTACTCGACGCCGTCACCGAAAAAAAATTCGAAGTGCAACGCGAAACCGTCAAAAACGAACGTGGACAACGCGTCGATAACCAACCTTATGGCCGGTTGTATGAGCGCGTATCACAGGCGCTTTATCCCGACTTGCATCCATACTCTTGGCCAGTGATTGGCTGGATGGACGATTTAAACCGTGCCAATGTCAACGATGTAAAAGCCTTTTTCCTGCGTTGGTATGGCCCGAACAACGCGACATTGACCATCGGCGGTGACGTTAAAGCTGACGATATTCTGCAACTAGTGCAAAAATATTTTGGCTCTATTCCGGTGGGCCCAAGCGTCGAGCCTGCGCCAAAAACACTCACCACACTTGCGGGCGATCGTTATATTTCGATGGAAGACAACGTCCATTTACCGCTGCTCTATATAACCTACCCGACCGTGTATGCCCAGCATCAAGACGAAGCGCCGCTGGATATTTTGGCGGAAATTTTAGGTGGTGGTAACAATTCTTTGTTGTACAAAAATTTGGTAAAAAACCAAATCGCAGTTCAGGCACAAGTGAATCATCAGTGTATGGAACTGGCTTGTCATTTCACGCTGCTGGCTTTGCCGCACCCAGCTTCGGGTAAAAACCTGGCGGATATTGAAAAAGTGATCCGCGCTAGTTTGCTGGAATTTGAACAACGTGGTGTTACCGATGATGATCTAAATAAAGTAAAAGCGAGTATCGAAGCCGGCAGTATTTTTGGTTTGCAAAGTGTGCAAGGCAAAGTCAGTCAATTAGCCTACAGCGAGACCTTTTTTGGTGAGCCGGATCAAATCGCAGCCGATATCACACGCTACAATGCGGTAACCAAAGCTGATGTGTTGCGGGTGTATCAGCAATATCTCAAAGGTAAACATGCCCTCTTGATGAGCGTGGTTCCTACAGGTAAAACCGACTTCATCGCCCGCAAAGATAACTTTAAACCAGTGGCGCATAATTTTGGTGGCCCATCGACCACCACGGCGGAAGATTTACAAGCGCGCCGTGCTGTTGACTCGTTTGACCGCAGCCTGCAACCCAAAGCGGGTATGAACCCGGCGGTTGATTTGCCAACCACCTGGCGCAGTGATCTGAGTAACGGCATCGCTATTCTCGGCGCCCAAACCACTGAAACACCCACCACCTCATTATTGCTGAAAATCCCCAGTGGTCTGTATTACGAAACGCCGGACCAAGTGGGTATTTCAGCGATGGTCGCCAGCTTGATGAATGAAAGCACCAAGAATTACAGCACCGAGCAGATGAGTTTGGCGTTAGAAAAGCTTGGCAGCTCAATTTCATTTAGTGCTGAAGATAAATATCTGACCGTATTTGTATCAAGCCTGACTAAAAATCTGCCGGCGACCCTCGCCTTGTTAGAAGAAAAACTGCTCCACCCAGCCTTTACCGCTGAAGATTTCAGCCGCGTGCAACAACAAACTTTGCAAGGTTTACAAAACGCCGAAAAAAATGCCGGTTACCTCGCAGGCCAAGCCTACCGTAAGCTGATGTATGGCAATCACATTATGGGTTTTAACAGCCAAGGCACCCTTGAAAGTATTCACAAATTAACACCTGCCGATCTCCAGGCTTATTATCAAAAACACCTCAAACCGGCCAACGGTCAATTAATTGTCGTGTCTGATTTAAGCCAGGCCGAGTTGCAACCGCTGTTAAGTAAACCCTTTGTGCAGTGGCAAGGGCAAGGCCCAGCGCTGAGTGTGGCACCCGCTATTGCCCAAGCCAAAGCCGGCACCATTTATTTGGTGGATAAACCGGATGCGCCGCAGTCGGAAATCCGCATTGGCAAACGCAGCATCACCGAAGACATCACTGGCGAATATTATCGCGCTGGTTTAATGAACTTTGTGTTGGGTGGCAATTTCAACAGCCGCATTAACTTAAATCTGCGCGAAGAAAAAGGCTACACCTATGGTGCATTCTCCCGCTTCTCGGCAGACAGCATTGCCGGTGTTTATACCGCGCAAGCCGCCGTCAGAGCCGACGCTACCGCAGCATCGATTAAAGAGTTTTTACGAGAAATCGATACTTATCAGCAGCAGGGCATTCACGACGAAGAGCTGAGCTTTATGCGCCAAGCCATTAACCAGTCTGATGCATTAAAATACGAAACGCCCACTGCCAAACTGGGTTTTATGGCCAAAATTCTGGAACATCATTTGTCACCGGACTTTGTCAAAGAGCGCAATCAGATTGTGGCCAACATTAGCAAAGAAGAAATTAATGCATTGGCAAAAAAGCATCTCAATAGCAAAGAGATGTCAATTGTGGTGGTTGGGGATGCGAAGAAGCTTCGCCCTGAACTAACAGCGCTCGGTTTAGCAGTGGTCGATTACAAACTGTAAGCTGAGCCACGCCAACCGCAAGGGCCGCATCGTCGCCCTTGCGGTTGAACTACCAGCCCGGTTGGGTGCTTGATAGCCGCTCGGCTACCACCTCAACTCGCGGGCAAAAAACGCATAAAATCTGTTTCCGATAACGGCGGTGACCAGAAATAACCCTGCCCTTCATCACAACCCATCTGCTGCAGTTTCAACAAGGTTTGCGCATCTTCTACCCCTTCGGCCACAGTTTTTAAGCCGAGGCTTTTAGTCAATTGCACAATGGCCTGCACCAAGGGTTCATCGCGTGTTGACAGACATAACGAACTGATAAAGGATTTATCAATTTTTAAAGTGGTGGCATTAAAACGGCGCAGATAACCTAAATTGGAATAACCGGTGCCAAAATCATCAATCGCAAAGTTGAGGCCGAGGCTACTCAGCTGATCCAATTGCTGCTGAATATTTAGCGCTTCACCAATCAACAAGGACTCGGTTAGCTCAAGTTCCAGCGCCGCGGCCGGTAAACCCGCATCTTTGAGCGCCTGCTGTATCGACTGCTCTAACATGCCGTCTCGAAACTGCACTGGCGACAGGTTCACCGCCACCGTAATGCCGCTATGACCAAGTTGCTGCCAACGCTGACAAGCACGACAAGCTTCCTGCAACACCCAATGCCCAAGTTCGACAATCAAGCCTGCTTCTTCGCACAGCGGAATAAAATCCAGTGGACCAATCATCGAACCATCTTGCTGTGGCCAACGGATCAGCGCTTCGGCCCCGCTGATGACCCCGGTGGCTAAATCCACTTTGGGTTGATAGTACAGCTGAAATTGTTGATCTTTTAACGCTTGGCGGATTTGCACCAACAGGTTAAATTTATCGATATTGGCTTTATCTATTTCTTCATCATAAAAACGCCAAGTATTACGGCCATCACTTTTGGCTTTGTACATCGCCATGTCGGCTTTTTTCGACAACACGTTAAATTCCACCCCGTCTTTTGGCACCACAGCAATCCCGACCGAGCCGGAAATTTCAATGTGGGTCTGCATCACCAAAAATGGGCTACGGGTTTGATTGATCATGGCCTTGGCCAATAGCGACAAATTGCCATCATCGCTATCGGTTGGTACCAGTGCTAAAAACTCATCTCCGCCAAAACGGCACAAGATTGCGTCCGCCGGCATTTGAGCCCGTAACCGGCCGGCCAGCTGCTGTAGCACCAAATCGCCGGCGGAATGACCCAATGAATCATTCACCGGTTTAAAGTTATCTAAATCTAAAAATAACACGGCCAGGCGCAAGTCATGTTTGCGGCAATGTTGAATTAACTGCTGGTAACTGATTTCTGCCAAGATCCGATTCGGCAGCCCGGTTAAACGATCATGGTGCGCCAAGCGTTCAATTTCAGCCTGGCTGTGCCGCACCCGCTCATTCTCTTGCTGTAATGACGCCATCAGAGTTCGTAAATCCTTGGCCATCAGATACACACTAAAACCGGTGACCAATATAATGACACCAACATAGACCACGCTGTTCCAGCTGACGACCGGGATCTGCGGCACTAACAGCTCTTGCATGGTCAACGCCGCCATCAACGTGCAGATGGCTATAATAAATATTAACAACGAGACAAAGAGCGTACGGCTACCAATCAGCGCGGCAAAAATCAACACGCCGGGATAACCCAGAACCGCGATATCTCTTAAACCACCCGCGACCCAAGCTAAACCTGACAACATCAGCACCATCGACCACAACAATAAATAAGCCGCCAGCAGCGGCCGTTGATAAAGCGCCGCCGCACCGGCACCACAAAGCGCAGTACAACCAGCGAGCAACAGCAGTTTGGTATCGCCATCGGCAAACAGCAGCGCAATGAATAGTCCTAACAAGGAGATTGCAATGATTTGCAATAAACGACGGGTACGAAGTTCGTGCAATTGTTGTAGTGCCGCAGAGGATGCAGACAGCTCGGAAAGTTTTTCTAGCATAGAAAATAACAACCAACGACAATTTTCAGGCGATGGAATAAAGATAGTCTATTGCAACCGAGCAGGCGCATTTTTAGCGCCATTCGCTGCAGTTTGCCCGCTAGGTTACGAGTTTACTGCACATAGCGGATGAATTGACGTGGCAATACTTGGCAATACGTGGCAAAAAGCAGTCAATTTGCTCAGGCTCTGTCGCAGCCCGAGCAGGCAGCTCAGGGGATGTCGCCACGGCACTGTATTTTGGCAGCGCCATGGCGACTTTAATTCATGATCAGTTGGTTGTTTTATGCACATGGGCAGGCGCAGGTGTTGCCAAAGAGCGATCCCGGGCCGCTTTAAACTCTTTGCCCTGATACCAATTTGGCCACATCTTTGAATTCGCCAATTGATGACCGACCTGATAATACAGCCACAAATCTTGCTGCGAACCGCGTAAATCCCAGGCCGGATTAAATTCATCATTCACTTTATGATAATAATTGCTGGTGTAATCACGCCGCTGTGCAAGCCCCCACTCCTTGCCATGGGCAAAACTATCCACCCCGCCGCGCGCGTAAAGCATTGGCACGCCATACCGCGCTAACTGAAAATGGTCTGAGCGATAATAAAAGCCATCTTCCGGCGTCGGCTCTGGGCCAATATACCGGCCTTGCGCCTTGGCGAATTTATCCAGTAACGGTTCTAATTCGGAGGCGCCATAACCAAACACTTGCACATCGCGCATCGGACCATAGACGTTCATCACATCCATATTAATACCAGCCACAGTTTTATGCAGCGGCAACAATGGGTTGGCGGCATACCAACGCGAACCTAACATGCCACGCTCTTCAGCAGTCACGGCAATAAACGCCACCGAGCGCTCTGGTGCTGGACCTTGCTGAAACTTCTCGGCTAATGCAATTAAACCGGCAATACCACCGGCATTATCTTGCGCACCGTTAAAAATTTTGTCGTCTTTACGGCTGAAATCCAAACCAAAATGGTCCCAGTGCGCCATGTAAAGCACTAATTCATCTGGTTTTTTACTGCCTTTGATATACCCAATAACGTTATTGGAATCAATTTCACGGATCTGGTTTTTGATGCGGATCGACGCTTTCCCCTTCAAGGCAACAGGCTGAAAATCTTTTGCCAGCGCTTTGCTGCGCATCGACTGTAACGTTTGGCCGGAAGCGGCAAAAATCTGGTTGGCCGATTCTGTGGTGACCCAACCTTCAACAGCCGCTTTGTGCAAATTTTTATTGCTATCGGCCAGCTCAAAACGGATTGGGCTGGTGCCCGCAACCACATTCCAACCATAAGCTGCGGCATCGGTTTCGTGCACAATCAACGCCATCGCCGCGCCCTGACGTGCCGCTTCTTCAAACTTGTAAGTCCAGCGACCGTAATAAGTCATCGCTTTGCCGGTGAACAGCTTGTCATCGCCGGTGGCAAACCCCGGATCGTTCACCAACATCACCACCGTCTTGCCTTTGACATCGATATTCTTGTAATCATTCCAGCCATATTCCGGCGCCACAATACCGTAACCGACGAACACTAACTCGCTGTCTTTGACCTCAATTTGCGGCAACATCCGCGTCGACCAGGCCATCATCTGCGTTTTGTAACCGAGGCTGGCCGGTAACTTGTCGCCGGTGAAAGTCAGCGCTGACACCGCCACCGGATCAATCTGCACCACTGGTACCGCTTGGCGGTAACTGTTGTTGGCAAAGGGTTCTAGCCCTAAACGCTTAAAGTGCTGTTCGATATAAGCAACAGTGCGCTCTTCGCCGAGCGTTGCCGGTGCCCGCCCTTGTAATTCGTCCGCAGCAACTTCAGCAAAATATTTGCCAAAATGAGGGTTAAATTCTGTTTGCTGCAGCTGTTGCTGTGCGTTGGCAGCAAATGTCAGTAATGCCAACGCCGATGCAGCGAGCGGCGCCAGCCAACTGCGAATGCCTGATAAGTTTTTCAATGCGGATATCCGTTGCGAAATGGGAACTTCATCATAGGGCGATTTTCAGTAGTTGAGGGAAATTTTCGGCCAATAACCAGCGGCTGCGACGCACGGATACCAAGCAAAGTTATGCTATTGTCAACCACAGCAACCTTTCGCCTGCTTGGTTTTGCTAGATTTTAACGGGAACAGTTGGCACAAACCCAGGTTGTGACGCCGCTCATCCGCAGTATTGTTTTGGGTAACACAGGAGCTTCATCATGCCCGTTGTCATGTCAGCTGATCGACTTCGATTTATCATTAATCGCTTTCGCGATCGGTTGTGGGTCAAACCATTAGCGGTCTGTTTGCTGTCGATTGCCGCCGTGTTTGGGGCCAAGCTTGCCGACGGCTCGTTCATCGCCCAATTGATGCCAGATATTGCTGCCGACTCAATCAATTCACTGTTGTCGATCATGGCTTCCAGTATGCTGGTGATTGCCACCTTCTCCGTGACATCGATGGTGTCCGCTTATGCTTCAGCCAGTAGCACGGCAACCCCGCGCTCCTTCACCTTACTGGTAGCAGATAATGCCGCTCAAAATGCCTTATCAACTTTCGTCGGCGCATTTATTTTCAGCATCGTGGCACTGACCGCCTTTAACAATGACTACTTCGGGCAACCGGCGCTGTTTGTGTTGTTTTTGATGACCGTCATCGTCTTTGGCGTGGTGATCATGACGTTTGTCCGCTGGGTGGATCGGATTGCTCGCTTAGGTCGCCTCGGTTCCACCGTTGATAAGGTCGAGCAGGCAACGGCGGCCGCCATCAAGCGACGTCGCCAAGCGCCAACCCTGGGTGGCGCGATACCGGGCGCCAAGTTCAACGGACAGGCGGTTTTCGCCAGCAAGGTGGGGTATGTGCAACTGATTGATATTGCACACCTGCAGACTTGGGCCGAGCAGGTTCAAGTGCGGGTTGTAGTGGCTGCACTGCCGGGCACCCTCGCCGCCCCAGATCGACCTTTGGCGTACGTCAGCCGTCGAGCGGCCGACCAGCCCGAAATCAGCTATCAGCCGGTCGTCGATGCCTTTCAAATAGGCGGTGATCGTCTATTCGACGACGATCCACGATTTGGGTTGATGGTACTGTCAGAGATCGCCGGACGTGCCTTGTCACCGGCGGTGAATGATCCTGGCACCGCCATTGATATCATTGGCACACTGCTACGGCTTTTTGTGTTGTGGCATCAGCCCACCAGCGCAGATGAAGCGACGGCGGTGCAGTTCGACCGGGTCGAGGTGCCACAGATTTCGGTGCAGGATATGTTTGATGATGCCTTCACCGCCATTGCCCGTGATGGCGCTGCGATGGTGGAAGTCTCCTTGCGACTGCAAAAGGCCTTGCGCTCACTGGCGGCGTTAGACGATACCGCGATTTGCGCCGCTGCCGAGCATCACAGTCAATTAGCATTAAAACGTGCGGCAATGGCGCTGACGTTGCCCGAAGATCTGGCGACCGTCACAGCTGCGGCGATAGTCAATAAACACCACACAACGCAAGCGGTATCAGATACCGCTACGTCTGCTGCCCATTAGGCTTGATAAGCAAATGCAGTGAGACCGAGCTCAGCCAAAATTTTATCTAAATGGGCAAAAGCTTCAGCCGTTGGCCCTGGGTAATCGCCGGCAATCGGTACGTTGCCGACATAACCAATATCTTTGGTGCCTGGTGGCGTGCAGAAAAACGCAGCCACCACTAAACCGCGTAAGTGGCTAAAAGCCTTGGCAATACGCTTAAACTGCGGCGCCGTTTGTGCATTGTCATAAGCAATATCATCGATAATCGCCAACCGCTGCGCCGGTTGTAGACGGGCAAAGCTCACTTGAAACCGCTGCATGGCTTCTTCATCGAGCCAGGCCAAAGCGGCCAAAATCAGCGGCCGGTCTTGTTGTTGCCGGGCATAGGGGGCACTAATCCACTCATCGACCACCGTCGGCACATTCACCTCTGACGCCGACGGCACCTCCCCCTCCCGCGGAATTAAAATATCGGCAACTATCGCTAACAACGTCAGCTCTGAGGCTGTCATCGTCAACGGCCAGGGCGATTTGGGCGCCATGATTAAATTAGGATCTTTGCCATAACCCGGCCCGCCAATCGGCGTAAACTGAAGTTGTGGCCAATGCTCGCCGGTTTTAGCGCCCACTTCGGCTACAGCTGAAGTGGCAGCGCCTGCCGGTTTTTCGCAACCACTGAGTAACGGCAACATGGTACTGGCAGCAAGACCCGCCAGTAGTTTTAACGAATCACGCCGGCTCATGTTGGAGTGATATTGATAATCTGGTGCTTCGGAATTGATAGTGATCGGTTTGCTCATGTTAAAACACTCCTTTGGCGAGCTGCGCTGCCAGCCAAGCGGAATTACGCATCGCTAAGGTCATAATGGTCAGGGTGCAGTTTTTATGTGGGTTGGAAGCAAAAACACCGGCGTCCATCACAAACAGGTTTGGGCAATCCCAGGTCTGGCCCCACTGATTGGTCACCGAGTCCTTGGGCGATGCGCCCATGCGAGTGGTGCCCACTTCATGAATAATTTGGCCACCTTTTAAAATGGCCTCTTCGGCTTTAGGTAACTCGCCGACAGTGGCGCCCATTTCAGTCAAAATGGCTTTGGCGGTTTGCAGGCCGTGTTCGACTTGTTTCAGCTCATGCGCTGACCACTGCCAATGAAAACGTGGCACAGGGATACCCCATTTATCTTTCACGATGGGGTCAATATCCATATAACAGTGTTCGTTCGGCAGCATTTCACCGCGTAATGCGAACATTACGTAGGCGCCATATTTATTTTTAACCTGCTTTTTTAGTGACTTGCCATACCCTTGCAAACTAGTGTCGATGCTGGCACCTGGCTCACCAAAGCGGCCGCCTAATTCAAAATGA
Source organism: Rheinheimera sp. (assembly GCA_037968955.1). Classification (GTDB taxonomy): domain Bacteria; phylum Pseudomonadota; class Gammaproteobacteria; order Enterobacterales; family Alteromonadaceae; genus Pararheinheimera. The sequence continues at coordinate 20,689 of JBBKWN010000119.1, forward strand.
TAACCACGTGGGAATGACAACTGTTTTTTCGCCTGCGCCTGATGGCCCCACCACGGAATAAACAAGTGATTCGCGGTATGACCATCTTCGTTGTAAATCGGTCGGCCTTGCAGCGCCGGGATCATCGCTCCTAAGTTGGCACCAGTGGAATCCATCAAATTTTTGCCGACCTGGCCGCTGGAATTGGCAAGACCATTTGGATATTTGGCACTTTTGGAATTGAGCAACAACCGCGCTGATTCACAGGCGCTCGCGGCCAGGATGACCACTTTGGCCTGGAGCTGATGTTCGGTCGATGTTTTTTTATCGATGTAAGTCACACCAACCACGTTGCCCTTGTCGTCGACATCGACCGATTTGACCATCGCATCGGTCAATACCGTTAAATTGCCGGTCGCTTTGGCCATTGGAATCAGCGAAGTGGTGGTTTGAAAAGCAGCGCCAATCGAGCAGCCATGCCCACAAGGGGTGGCATAAAAACACGCGGCGCGGTTGTCCAGCGGCCTTGTCAGCACAGCGCGGTGCATCGGCACCGCAGCAATACCGAGTTTTTTTGCCGCAGCAGCCACCAGTAATTCGGGAATGCGTGGCACGGGCGGCGGTTGTAACACACCTGCAGGCGAAGGCGGCATATCATCCAGACCGGTATTGGTGCCACACACACCAACTAAGGCTTCAGTTTTGTCGTACCAAGGCGCGATATCGCCGTACTCAAACGGCCAGTCCGCACCCAAACCATCGCGGCTTTTGCCTTTAAAGTCATGTTCACTAAAGCGCAACGAATAACGCCCCCAGTGATTGGTACGCCCGCCTAACATGCGCGCCCGCCACCACATAAATTCAGAATTTTCTGCGCTGGTGTAAGGTTCATCCGGTACCTGCCAGCCACCATCGACGGTCGCGTCATAAAAACCAAAATCTTTGTCGCTATTGCCGGCGCCCATTAATGGCGCTTCGCTATTGCGTTTAAACATCGGCGTTTCAGCTTTCGGGTCATAATCACGGCCGGCTTCAAGCAATAACACTTTGCGTCCGGCTTTGGTCAGTTCATAAGCCGCCATGGCACCACCGGCGCCAGAGCCAACCACCAGCACTTCCACGTCAAGTTCGTTCATGACTAAAGCTCTTTAATTTTGATATTTTTAAACCAGACTTGGTCGCCATGATCCTGCAAGCCGATATGTCCGGTTTTGGCTTTGGCAAAACCGTCCCATGTGGCAAATTTGCTGTTTGCCAGCAACTGCTGCCACTGTGGACTATCAATGGTCACTTCTGCCGTCTGCACGCCGTTTTGCCAAATGGTGATGGTCGATTTATCTAACCGGATCTTCACGGTATTCCACTGCCCAGCTTTTTTGTGCGAAGACGCTGGCGACGCAATCATGTCGTATAAAGAGCCCGAGCGATGAGTTGCCAGTTGGTTATCTGAATGACGTTCATTGTCCAGAATTTGAATCTCCGGCGCGTGCGAGTAAATCATGTTACCGGTTTCATCAACCATCACAAAAATACCGCTATTGCCACCTGCAGCAATCTTCCAATCCAGCATTAACTCAAAGTTTTGGTATTGCTGCTTGGTCAGAATATCACCACCACCACCGGCAGTTAATTTCATCGCGCCATCTTCAATCTGCCACTGTGCGCTCAGATCTGGCTTTTTATAATTACGCCATTGCTGCATATCAGTCCCGTTAAACAACAGCTGCCAGCCTTGCATTTTCTCGTCACTCGTTAACTGATTATCGGCAGCCATTGCCTGTAATCCAAGGCTTGCCGTCAACAGCATGGTCGATGCGAGACGGGTCATCTGGGTGATTCGTTTCAAATTATTCTCCTTGAGGGTTGACTCTGCACGGCTGGCAGACGGTGCTTCAGCTGACCTGATTATGACAGCAAACGCACGATTTTTGAGCTGTAATTCCGACTGGCTGCGTTGAATGGAAGCCGTATCTGTCATTTTGGCGATGGCAATATCGCAGCTGCCAAAATTCTTTCAGACTAAATGTAACCCGTTACATAAAATTCTGCAATTGACGGCTGCGGATAGCTTGATCAACATTTCACAAAATGGCTGTTTGCCAGCTCTTTACGGTAGCGATGTCAGCAGAACGCAACTAAAAACCGTCGCCGCCGCGTTCACGGTACACCATCAAAAAATGGGATCGTTGTATTTATGGCGTCAGGCCGCGGTAGTGAAGCAAATAGCTAGCCAGTGATGTTTTGTACTTGGGTCAACTTGATGTTGTCCCAAGATATTTATGTTCTTTTTGATATTTGTTGATTTGTTGCTTTTTATAAAGCGTTTCGCCGGTGGTAAGTGACTTATTTTGCTTCGCCACAACACTGCAGCAGCAATCTTACACAGCTTTCGCGGGTGCCGAAGCGGTAAAACCGAAGCTTTTACAACAGGCGACCCTGGCTCGTTACGGCGACAAAAAACCACTGGAAACACACTTTGCGCTAAAAACCGCCAACGCCCCTATTGGGCAGCACCTGCAAAATACGTTGACATCAACCATGAGTAATTTTTTTGCATCTCGCGGGCGGCAAACCTTCGTTCTCGTTCCCTTATTTGTGACTAATGTTGATAGACTGTTGAATATAAAACTAAAACCAGTTAGCTTAAATCACCAATTTGTACAAAAGACGGCAGAACTCGCGGGTGCCTTGCCGTTGAAAAAAGACTGTTAGCGACCTTTAAAAGCTTGGAGTAACCATTGAGCAAAAATAATTTCTTAGCGATAAAGCAAGCGCTGCTCATTCCAGTATTTGCTTTTTATAATATATTCATCGGGTTATTTGTGTCTGGCTATAGTGTTACATCTCAACATATTAGTGAGTTGGCGCTGGAAGCAGAATTTTTTGCTTACTCTCATCGATTGGCTGATATTTTAATTGGTCTGTCCATGTGTGTGTTCGCTTTCGCGTGCTTTTCAACTGCAAAGGCAAAGTTTACTTTTTTAACAATGCTTTCATTCGGAATGACATGGATCTTTGCTGGGATTTTTATCCTGAATAGCCCCTTACATGATATTTACGGGTTAACAACCATCTTAATTATTGTACCTGCGGTGTTCGCATTGGAAATGCGAGAGTTCTATGAGTCAAAGAAATTCCAAGACTTTTCCATTTTAGTTACATTAGCCCATGTAGTTTTTTTCTGGTTCGTTAACTATGGTTTTATGCCCCTCGAATACAAAGGCATAACTCAAAGAGTTTGGGTGGCGATTACTTTGGTATGGTATGGCGTTGCTGCTTATCAGATGTATATATTCACTAACAAGCAAAGGCAGCCGGCGCTTAACAGCGCGCGGCTTTTTTGATCGTGATGCCCCAATAAACATCGGAGATTATTTTGAAAAGACTGTATATATTTTTGTTATCCCTTTTTATTTCGCTATCAGTTAGTGCAGCTGAAATTGATTTAACAGAATTTGGAAAATCGTACTTTTCAGCATGGAAAGCCACCCAAGCACCCCATGCGACTAAGCAGGATATAGAACACTATTTGTCATTGTTAACCGATGATGTGGGGCACCAACACTTACCGTACGATCCCGACGATGCACGCTTAGCTGACGGAAAAGAACGTATGCGAAATGGCATGTCATTCTATCTCGGCTCTCATACCGACTATTCAGCCGAACTTTATCAAGTTGTCGCAGCGCATCATGTTGTTGTTATCACTTATTCAACCAAAAGCAGTGGTGTTCATCCTCAGACTAAAGAAGTGATGCACCAAAGCTTTGACACGATGGAAGTTTTAGAAATAGCAGACGCCAAGGTGTCTGTCATTCGGAAGTATTCAAAATAGTGCCACAGGATCACAAGGCGTTGAACGCCTGCCCTGCGGCCACTGGGGCAAAAACACTGCGCCGCTTTGCGATTATCGCGAAGTGCTTTTGCCCGTTCGCTTCGCTTTATACCTAAATGAGATCCAGCCTTATGGACAACCCGATCAGTAAATTTGAAACTTGGTGGCAAGCAGCGTTGGCTGACAGTCCGTTGCAGCAAAAGAGTGCGGTGTGCGTTTCGACAATTGATGAACGTGGTTTTCCTGCGGGCAGATTTGTCGATTTGAAAGCGGTAACTGCAACTGGTTTCGTTTTTTGCAGCTATTTTGATTCCGCCAAAGGCAGGCATATTACGCGCGATGCAAAAACCGCAATGACGGTCTGGTGGGATCACGTCGGTTACCAAATTCGTGTTGTTGGTTCAGCTCACGTGATATCTGACGCTGAAGCGGATTGTTTTTGGCAAAGCCGAAATAGAAGTGCGCAGTTAACGACAACAGCTTTTGAGCAAAGTGAACGATTAACCTCAGAACACGAATTAACCTGGCGGCTTGAGGAATCATCAGCACAGTTTGCTGATCAACCGGTGCCTAGGCCAAATAATTGGGGTGGTTATTGTATTCAGCCTATTTCAATTGAGTTTCTCACGTTCCGAGAAAGCCGATTACATTTACGGGAGTTTTTTGAAAGCACAGGTAATGGCTGGGTTAAGCAACTACTGCAGCCGTAAAAGTATCATAACGGTATAACAACCCGCGTTATTCGGGGCCAGCGGCCTCTGCTACGCATACAAGCACGCGCGCCTGCGCGGGGCATGATACACAAAGGGCATCCCTACTATGGAAGTAACCTAAGCATGGAAGTAACCTAAGCATGGACGTAACCTAAGCATGGACGTAACCGTAAAAATCTTTGTAAACAAAATGGTGCTCACTGCAAACGGACATACGATCACCGTTGAGCCATCAAAGCCGTTCACCAGCACACGCCTACTCGTCGGCACTTTCATACCCGCCGTCGCGTGTTTGAAAGAAGGTCTATCTCAGGTTGGCGCAACGGGGTTTCTCAAGCGAAAACCTAAGCTGCTCATCTTTCCTCAAGCCATGACCGAAGGTGGCCTCTCGCAGATAGAGGAACGTTGCTTACTGGAAGTGGCTCTTGCTGCGGGGGCAAGCAAAGCCGAAATTGGTATCCCTTAAATAACTGCCGCCAAACTCGCGTTACTTTAGCAATTTGCGCTTTGCCGACAAATAAAAAACCGGTGCATGAAAACATGAACCGGTTTTTAAAAAGCAAATACGCTGTATTTTTTGTTGCTGTACTTTTCGTTACTGCACATACGCTGTGTTTGTCGCCGCTACTTTGTCATCAAAAGCAGCAGCAACAGCGACGCTGTTACTTCACTTCGGCCCTCGAGGCATCGCGCGCCGCGCGAAATTCTTTGCCTTCATACCAATTTGGCCAAGCGGTGGAATCTGCCAGTTCACGACCGACGCGGTAGTACAGGAACAAGTCCTGCTGGGCGCCAGATAAATCCCAATTGTCGTTATATTCATCTTCAACTTTATGATAACAACAGGTATTAAAGTTTTTCGCCTGTGCTAGGCCCCACTCTTTACCGTTAGCGACGCTATCGACGCCACCTTTGGCGTACAACATCGGTACACCTGCTTTGGCCAGGTTGAAGTGATCTGAGCGATAATATGAACCTGCCGCCGGATTTGGCTCAGGCGCAATATAACGACCCTGCGCTTTGGTATGTTTCTCTAAAATTTCTTCCAGTTCAGAGTTGCCTTTCCCGACCACCACCATGTCTTTCATCGGACCATTGACGTTCATCACGTCCATGTTGATGCCAGCGACAGTTTTATTCAGCGGGAACAATGGGTTTTTCGCATACCAAGCCGAGCCCAATAAACCACGCTCTTCTGCCGTGACCGCCACAAAAGCGACGCTGCGTTTAGGTTGTGGCTGACTGGCAAAATATTCGGCCAGCGCCATCAAGCCACCGGTGCCAGACGCGTTATCGACCGCACCATTAAACACTTTGTTTTTTGGGTTGGAAAAATCGACCCCTAAGTGATCCCAGTGCGCCATATAGAGCACCACTTCATCTGGTTTTTCGCTACCTTCAATAAAGCCAGCCACATTGCCTGAAGTCAGTTCACGCACATTGTTTTTCACCGACACCGATGCTTTGATGTTCAAAGGCATGGGCGCGAAGTCTTTACTGAGCGCTTTAGCGTGCATTGATTCAAGTGTTTCACCAATACCGGCAAACAAGGTTTGCGCCGCTTCACTGGTCACCCAACCATCAATCGCGGTGCGATCGGCGTTTTTATTTGGGTTAATCAAGTCAAACTTGGTGGCAGAGCCGCCAGCAACCACATGCCAGCCATAAGAAGCGGCATCTGTTTCATGAATGATCAACGCCATCGCTGCGCCTTGACGGGCAGCTTCTTCGAACTTGTAGGTCCAACGGCCGTAATAGGTCATGGCATCGCCGGTGAATAACGCCGCATCTTTAGTCGCAAAACCCGGGTCATTGACAAACATCACCACGGTTTTACCTTTCACGTCTACACCTTGGTAGTCGTTCCAGTTGTATTCCGGGGCGACAATGCCGTAACCGACAAACACCATGTCGGATCCTTTCACTTCGGAAAGTTCAGTAACACGGGTGGTCCAGGTGAACATTTGCTCACGGTATTTAAATTCCGCTGGCGCTTTGTCACCGCTAAAAGTCATGCTGGACACTTCTTTTGGATCAATTTGCACCAGTTGCACCGGCTGCACAAAACTGTCGCCGGACAGTGGCTTTAAGCCGATCTTTTTAAAATGCTCCGAGATATACGCCAGCGTCAGCTCTTCCCCTTTCGTGGCGGGCGCACGGCCTTGAAATTCATCTGACGATAAGGTTTTGATATATTGACCCAGATTTGGGTTCATCAACGTATCGGCTAGCGTAGCCGCGGGTGCTGCTGTTGCAACTGGTGTAGTGGCAGGCGTAGTTTGCTCTGTTGACTTTGGCGGCTCAGAGCAAGCAGCCAAGCCAAGGCAGGCAGTCAGCGCCAGCGATGTTCCTGAAAACCAAAAATTCGCTTTCATTAAAAGCTCCGTGGATTGTTATTAGAATGGCCGTCTGCGGCGGGTGGCTTTGGCTGCGGAGCACTTTAAACTCGGTGTTCTTCAGCGCACAGCAATCACCAAACCGCGCGGTAGTTCGATGGTAACGCAGCGCCAGCCACCTTGGCTAGAGTGTCTGACGCAGTAAAAGCCAGCCTGAACTCAGCACTGGCGCCACTTTACAAAAAAATTATCGATGACCCCAAGGTGTTGGCGGTGTGGCGACCGGTTTGGTTAAATCAAATTCAACTTCAAATTCACGACCTTCGCGCTTTAAGCCATAACGGTACACTTTGCCGGGCGTTATTTCGACAAACCAAGTGTTGCCAGACGACACCCTCATGTTGTTCTGATTGAACATAGTTTTAGAGTGTTGATCGGCCGGAAACGCTTGTTTGGTGGCGGTGCCTTCGCTCGTGGTATCGCCACCATACATGGTTATTTTATCGGAACTTCCGTCCTGATGCCGGTGATCATGTTTTAACCGCAGGCCCTGTACCGTTTTGGTAATAACCCAAGTTCTGGAATGATCGTCCCCGACGTGAAACGGTATTTTAAGTTCAGTGTCACTGCATTCGCGCACCTGCATCACCAGGGTTTTAGTCAACATATCGTGGTCACTGGCATTACTTTTCACCAGCTTGCCCGCAAACGATTGGCCACAATAGGCTTTGATTTGGTCAAAAAACTGTTGTTGCGAAAGCGGCAGATCCTGAGCTATTGCCGCGCTTGACAACAACAATAGACTGCTAACAAGTGTGGTCAGTTGAGATTTCATACATGCTCCTTTTTTTCGACTATAACCAGCGGCCCCCGTTCCGGCAATACCCGTGTTTGAAACAAGCCACACCAACCCGGATGCTAACCGCCGTCAACACCAGGCCGACGTGTCGCTAAAGCCAAGTGAGCGCCTTTTTTTTGCGCCGAACATCATTGCCATCACCCGGCTCATTGTTGATTAAATGACAGTGCCGACAGCATTGGCCATACTCATTTCATGGAACTACTATAAGAGTACTTCTGCTATGTCTGCCCTGCCTTCCCCCAAGTTACTAATGGCTGTATTTGCCAAAGTGGAAAACTTTGGTCAGATTGCGGATACGCCCTTTGGCGTTGGTTATCGTTTAGCGGATGTGACCGTGGCCGTCAGTTTTTTTGGTCATCATGTCTATTTTGGCTATCAGCAGGCGGTGTTGATGCTGGCCAATGACAGCCAAGTTAGCTTTGTACAGATAGATCATCCGGCCAACTATGCATTGCTCGAAAAAATTTATGCCATTGAGCAGCGCTACAGCGAGCTGCAACACACTGAACCCAAACACTGATCTAACCACAGCTCTAAATTCTGGTCTAAAAAGACTGTTTACAGTGCAAACGTATGCAGGAACGGCGCTGGTCATCCGCTTTGTGCTAGCATAAAACCAAAGTTGTTCGCCAAGAAGATAAAAATGAAAAAATTCAAATGGTTAAGCATTTTTTTATGCACAAATTTTGCGCTTATGGCTTGTCATCCAGCACCCAAGTCTGTGGCATTTACCGCCGAATCCGCCAGCAACGACACCACACCATCGTCTGCTAAAACTGCCCCTGATCGCGGTAAAATAGTGGTCTATCAAGCATTTACCCGCTTATTTGGCAACAGCAATAATACAAACCAACCTTTTGGCACAGCCGCACAAAATGGCGTTGGCAAATTTAACGATATCAATGACGCCGCGCTGCTGGCACTTAAAACAATGGGGGTATCACATCTCTGGCTGACCGGTGTGCCGCACCATGCCTTGGTGGCGGACTACACCGCTTATGGCATCAGCCAAGATGATCCAGACGTGATTAAAGGCCGCGCTGGCTCGCCTTATGCGGTGAAAGATTATTACAGCGTCAACCCTGATTTGGCGGTGGACCCAGCTAAACGATTGGACGAATTTAAAGCGCTGCTCAACCGTGCGCACCGCCATGGTATTAAAGTTATCATCGACATTGTCCCCAACCATGTGGCGCGCCATTATCAATCGTTGGCCAAACCTGCCGGCGTGCGCGATTTTGGCGCCGATGACGATAGCAGTGTTGAATACCGCAAACATAACAACTTCTATTATGTGCCCGGCCAGGCCTTTGCACTACCCGATATTCCAACCGAATTTACGCCGCTGGGCGCAGAAAAACACCCGGGCAAAGACGGAAAATTTGCCGAAAACCCAGCCAAATGGACCGGCAATGGCGCCCGCGCGGCCAAACCTGATTTTAACGATTGGTATGAAACAATCAAAATTAACTACGGTGTCAAACCCGACGGCAGTTACGATTTTGCAGTTTTGCCAGCCGAATTTGCCAATCAAGACTACGCGGCGCATGCCGCTTTTTGGCAAAGCCAAGAACTGCCCAACTCTTGGCTAAAGTTTCGTGATATTAGCCAGTATTGGCTAGCACTTGGTGTCGATGGTTTTCGCTTTGATATGGCCGAAATGGTGCCGGTTGAATTCTGGAGCTTTTTAAATAGCAGCATCAAATTACAAAAGCCTGACGCCCTGCTGTTGGCCGAAGTCTATCAGCCACAGCGCTACCACGCGTATATCCAGCTTGGCAAAATGGATTACCTATACGACAAAGTTGGTTTTTACGATAGTTTAAAACTGTTAATGCAAGGCACAGGCAGCGGCTCGGATGTGTTGGCGCAACAAGCAGCCATTGCCGATATCGACCAACATATGCTGAAATTTCTAGAAAATCATGACGAGCAGCGGATCGCCAGCCCAGAATTTGCAGGCTCGGCAGAAAAAGGCAAACCCGCGATGGTGGTTTCCACTTTAATTGGCAAAGCCCCTACTTTGGTCTATTTCGGGCAAGAAGTGGGTGAAGCAGGTGCGTTAGATGCCGGTTTTGGCAAACCGAGCCGTACCAGTATTTTTGATTATGTCGGGGTACCGGCGCATCAGGGCTGGCTTAATGGTGGCAAGTACGACGGCGGTGGTTTAACCGCCGAACAAACTTCGTTGCGCACTTTTTATCAGCAGCTATTGCACTTTAGTCGTCAGGCGAGTGCTTTGCGGGGTGAGTTTTTATCATTACATCCACTCAATCTTAAAAGTCCGGGCTATAGCGAACAGCAGCTTAGCTTTGCCCGTTTTGATGAGCAACAACAGCTGCTGGTGATCAGCAATTTCAGCGAAACGACCGTCAGTTTTAACCTGCAACTGCCGGAAAAGTTGATTCAAAAGTGGCAGCTGCGCGAGCAACCTGCGTTATTTACCGACCTTTTTAGCCAACAACAGTTCAGCAGCAATCCGGCCAGCAGCCATAGCCTGCACATCACCCTACCGCCCCTTGGTTCATTGGTACTAGAAAAGCGCTAACCGAACTTCGCGGCATATCACCTTGTAAAGGGTTGTTGCAGCTCGCGACGACCCGTTACAAGGGCCAAATAAAGAGTAGCAGCGGCATACTCACTGCGACCACGAGGATCTCAATCAATAAGCCCAGACGCCAATAATCACCAAAGTGAAAGCCACCTGGGCCTAAAATCATGGTGTTATTTTGGTGACCAATTGGCGTTAGAAAAGAGCAAGATGCGCCAATCGCCACCGCCATCAAAAAAGAGTCGGCACTGACGTCAAGCGCCGAGGCGATACCAATAGCAATCGGGCACATCACCGCCGCTGTGGCCGCATTGTTCATCAAGTCCGACAAAAACATCGTGACCACCAAAATCAACATCAGCCCGAGTACGGCATTGCCTTGCGCCATCGTCTCAATTAAAAACCGTGCAACTAAATCGGCGGTGCCGGTGGACGCCATCGCGCCGGCAACGGGGATCAATGCTCCGAGTAGCACGATCATCGGCCAATCAATGGCTTGATAGACAATCCGCGGCGGTACGGTGCGCAGCACCATCGATGCCAACACCCCACCGGCAAAAGCAATGGCTGCGGGGAGCAAACCAAACGCGACACAGCCGACGGCTACCGCCATGATGATTCCGGCCTCCCAGGCTTTGCGCCGGTTAGGTATCGATAATTCACGTTCGGCCAATGGCACACAGCCGTTGTCGGCCGCGAATTCAGCAATAACTTCGGGTGAACCTTGCATCAGTAGCAAATCACCAGGTTTTAGCCGGATCGCCCGTAAACGTTTCATTGAAAGCTCACCCTGCCGCGATAAGGCCAGCAGATTTAAGCCATAACGAGTGCGTAACATCATGTCACTGACCGAACGTCCCTCTAAGACCGAACCGGGTAACACCACCAGCTCCATCAACATCGGATCGCCCGTAGCGGCAGCTTTGTCATTACTTTTGGCAGGATCTGCACTTTGTCCTTGGCTGTGCTCAGCCTCGGTGTGAGCCTTGACATGCTGGTTGTCTTGCTGTGGCAACGCCTCTTCCAGTTTCAGGTTCAGTGTCGACAGTGCATCAGCCAATGCCACAGCTTCGGCCTCAATCACCAAAATGTCGCCGGTGCGCACTTTACGCCACATACTTGGCGCAATCAGTCGGATATCTTTGTGGACCATGCCAATCACTCGGGCATCCGCCTCATCCAAAGCAGTTTCTATTTCACCCAAAGTCATGCCAACGGCTCGACTGCCTTCCAACACCCGCGCCTCGGTGATGTAAGCGCCGGACTCAAAGCCTTCAACCCCAGCTTGTTTGCGAGCAGGCACCAATCGCCAACCGAACAAAATAATCAAGGCAATACCCGCCACAGCAACGGCCAACCCGACCGGCGTAAAATCGAACATACCAAAACTGCCAGCGCCGGTCTGCTCGCGAAATCCAGAGACGATGACGTTGGGCGGTGTTCCGATCAATGTTGTCATCCCACCAAGGATGGTGCCAAAAGCCAACGGCATCAGCACCTGACCTGGTGTGAGTTTAAGCCGCCCCGCCACCTGCATCGCTACCGGCATCAACAACGCCATAGCGCCAACATTATTCATAAAACTCGACAGTATCGCTCCTAACGCGAGCAGCGCCGTCATACTCAAGCGCACACCGGCATGCCCAGGCAATGCGGCGCGGGTTAAAGCGCCAACCGCCCCCGATAACTGCAAGCCGCGACTAAGCACCAACACACAAGCCACCGTGATCACCGCCGGGTGGCCGAACCCGGCAAATGCAGCTTCCGACGGCACCAGCCCCGTTAACACGCAGGCCAGCAACGCGCCAATAGCCACCATGTCATGACGCCAACGGCCACTCATAAACATCGCTACGGTGGCCAGCAAGATGGTTAAGATCAGTATTTGATTATTCGTCATAAGCCTTGTTGTCTATCAATACCCACCACGATGTTGTGGCTTGCACTAAAAGATCCTTGTTGTTGAAGAGCTTACCAGAATTACGCTAACTATGAATGTAGAAGCCAACACCACTTGCGCATAGCACTATTTTACTTTTTCTTTGCCAACAACCCTGTCGCAGCGCTTGCACATAGCTGCCGCCTGCGACGATTGGGCGCTGGACATTGCGACTGACAATGATCTTATTTGGTAATGTTGGTGAGCGCACTTTTGGTTAAAACCTCTTGTTCAAAGCGCAGTGAGCAAGGTGATGTTGATACTTTTGTGAAAGGTGTTTTGTACAAAAAATGTTTGGAAAGCATAGGTTTGGAAAAGGTTTTTAAAAGATGTTTTGTAAAATGAACCTTTGATTCCGCGTTTTAAGTAACCATTGTGCAACAACGATTTTTGCAGCGACAATGCTGGCGCATCTTAGGGGCTGCGCTGCATCACACCAAGCTCAAACATCAAAGCGCTAAAACTAATAGCCACACATGGTTGTAATTCGTCGCTGTGTCGCCATATTAACGGCTACTGTTGGTTTATGGCGCAGTCAACGAAAGGTCATGACCATACTGACAAATGCAGCCATAGCTGCCAAACCTCTATTTGGAAGATGTATGATCCACCCAAAATATCAATCGGTTGTATTTGCTTTTTTGATGGCGTTGTTGATGTCATGTTTGATGTCGCTGGTGATTACGGTACATAACATCGGCTGGGTGCAGGACATACTGTTCATTTGGCTGAAAGCTTGGGCTTTTGCGTTTGCCGTGGCTTTTCCAGCAGTCATGTTGGTCGCGCCGGTGGTTCGCCAATTAGTGACCAAACTAATCCGACCGCTGTAAATCGATATTTGCGTGCAAGATTTTGGAAAATCGTCGGTAAAAATACCCGCCACATAGTCTCCGAGATGAGCACTCAGGCAATACAAAATGGGTTACAAAAAGTGCAGCTATAAAGCCATCGCCGGGTGCTTTGGCTAAGTTCTGGCTAAAATCGGTGCCTGTACCGCGCCATCACCGGCGCGGCATCAAAACATCCAGTAAAACATCCAGCAAAACATCCAGAATGGATTAAGTGCAGGCATGATGCATTGTCACAATCGGCGACCTTGGATCACATCCACTAAAAACAACACCACCGCCACCACCAGTAAAATATGCAGCAGGTTGCCAATCGCCAACGGCGACACAAAGCCGAGTATCCACAAGATCAATAAAATTATCGCAATTGTTTTTAGCATTTGTTTTCATCAGTGATAAATAGAGGCGGCGATGATGGCAAAAGTAAGTCGCCACAGTCTGTACGATAGCCAACATAAGCACCCACAAGTTGGCCAAACCGTGCTCAGTGACCTTGCTAAGTATCCTTGCTAAGTATCCTTGCTAAGTATCCATGCTCACCCGGACCTTGTTAAGTAGTGAACGTGAACAAGGTTGGCATAACGTTTAGACGGCAAATTTAGCCGCCCTCATTCTCAAACACGTCTCACACATATTTCGAACATATGTCGCACGAGCGTAGAACATTAAAAGCACAGAAAACACTCGCCCAAACCATCAAATGTCGCAGCAGGGGTCGGCCAAAAAGCGCTTTGAACATTGCATGGCAAAGCAAAATTTTGGCATATCTATTTGCGATGCTCAGCATGGCGCATGGCATTGTTTTTATCGCCCGAAATTTAGCAAACTTTGCCGCCAATTTGCCGTTACGAGCAGATTTCCACTGAAAATAAATCAGATTTCAGGTATGGTGTCTAGGTTTTCTAACCCCAAAACCTTGGGGCAACTCATCGACTAAACATCAGTTAGACTAGAGCACCGAACTGCATAGCAATTCAGCTTGGCGGTGAGATGAGGGCCTAGTCTGGATGCGGCTGTCATTCGCCTGTTACTGTTCGCTCTACCACTGATGTTGTGCAAATTAAGGAGCCATAATGCAATTTTACTTTCCTTTGGTCATTATTGACGAAGATTTTCGCTCGGAAAATACCAGCGGCTCCGGCATCCGCGAGCTGGCCTCTGCCATCGAAAAGGCCGGTATGGATGTAGTGGGTTACACCAGCTATGGCGATTTAACTTCATTTGCCCAACAACAAAGCCGCGCTGCCGGTTTTATTATGTCGATTGACGATGAAGAGTTCGGCAGCGGCAGCAAGGAAGAAAGCCAATCGGTATTGGCGCAGCTGCGTAGCTTCGTCTCGCAAATTCGCCGCCGCAACCCAGATATTCCAATTTACCTGTATGGTGAAACCCGCACCGCTCGGCACATTCCAAATGACATTCTGCGTGAGCTACACGGCTTTATCCATATGCACGAAGATACGCCGGAATTTGTTGCTAGGCATATTATCCGCGAAGCAAAAAGCTATTTAGATTCGCTCGCACCGCCATTTTTCCGCGCGCTGACGCATTACGCGCAAGATGGTTCTTATTCTTGGCATTGCCCAGGACACTCGGGTGGCGTGGCATTTTTAAAGTCGCCGGTCGGCCGGATGTTCCACCAGTTTTTTGGTGAAAACATGCTGCGAGCTGATGTGTGTAATGCCGTTGACGAATTAGGACAACTGCTTGATCACACCGGACCTGTGGCCGCATCTGAGCGCAACGCCGCGCGGATTTTTAACGCTGACCACTTATTTTTTGTCACCAACGGCACGTCCACTTCCAACAAAATTGTCTGGCACAGCACCGTGGCGCCAAACGACATTGTGGTGGTTGACCGTAACTGCCATAAATCGATTTTACACGCCATTATGATGACCGGTGCCTTGCCGGTATTCTTAATGCCAACGCGCAACCATTACGGCATTATCGGCCCTATTCCGCGCAGTGAATTTGAACCGGCCACCATTCGTAAAAAAATGGAAGCCAACCCATTTATTCGTGAAGTACTGGCGAAAAACCCGAATGTCAAACCGCGGGTACTCACCATTACCCAATCGACTTACGACGGTATTTTATATAACGTTGAAGAGATTAAGTCCTTGCTTGATGGCGAAATCGAAACGCTGCATTTTGACGAGGCTTGGTTGCCGCACGCGGCATTTCACGACTTCTACGGCGATTACCACGCCATTGGCGAAGGCCGGCCGCGCTGCGATACCTCGATGATATTCTCCACCCAATCCACCCACAAATTGCTGGCCGGTATTTCGCAAGCGTCGCAAATTTTGGTGCAGGATGCCAACAACAATAAGCTTGATACCAATTTGTTCAACGAAGCTTATTTGATGCACACTTCGACCAGTCCGCAATACGCTATTATCGCCTCGTGCGACGTGGCGGCAGCGATGATGGAAGCGCCGGGTGGCACGGCACTGGTGGAAGAATCACTGGACGAAGCGCTGGAATTTCGTCGCGCTATGCGCAAAGTGGACGACGAATATGGTGAAGACTGGTGGTTTAAAGTATGGGGCCCGGATGATTTAACCGACGAAGGTTTAGACCACCGCGACGCCTGGATGCTGCATGCCGACGAAAGCTGGCACGGCTTTGGCTCTATCGCCCCAGGTTTTAACCTGTTGGATCCAATCAAGGCGACCATTTTAACGCCAGGTTTAAACGTCGACGGCAACTTCTCGGATACCGGTATTCCGGCCAACATCGTCGCCAAATATTTGGCAGAACACGGGGTAGTCATTGAAAAAACCGGCCTGTACAGCTTCTTCATTATGTTCACCATCGGCATCACCAAAGGCCGCTGGAATACCATGGTGACGGCACTGCAACAATTTAAAGATGATTACGACAAAAACGCTCCTCTGTGGCGGATTTTGCCGGAATTTATTCAGAAATATCCGCAGTATGAACGCATTGGTTTAAAAGACTTGTGTGATCAGATCCATGCAATTTACCGCACCTTCAATATCGCGAAGCTGACGACCGAAATGTATTTGTCGGAAATGGTGCCAGCGATGCGTCCGGCCGATGCTTTTGCCAAAATGGCCCATAAAGAAATCGAACGGGTGCCATTAGATGAACTGATCGGCCGTATTACCGCCGTGATGCTGACGCCCTACCCACCAGGTATTCCATTATTGGTCCCCGGTGAAGTATTTAACGAGACTATCATCAGCTACCTGAAATTCGCCCGCGAGTTTAACGGCAAGTTCCCAGGTTTTGAGACCTACATTCACGGTCTGGCGCTGACGGAAATTGATGGTAAAAAAGTGTATTACGTCGACTGTGTAGAATAGTTATTTAATTTAAATTATTGTTTAGCAACCTATAAACATTAAATTGATGTCAAAAAAACATCCACAAGAAAGCCGTGCTGCCCGCAGCACGGTTTTTTTATGCATCAAAATAATGCTTCTGCCAGACAAACTTTTTTATCCTGAACCTAGTCAACGCCACTTTCTCTGATAACACGTTCTTTGGCGACACTTTTTCTGACAACACGACGATGGCCCATGACTGACCTTGTCGCGCGCTAGTACATCAACTGCTGCTGCATCGTTCATTGAGAAGATATCTGTTCGCCGTAATTAGCGAGCCTGCCAACCGCTCTATGGTGCAATGGCAACCAAGCTAAAGCCGACTACTCAATGGCATTTCATGCACCAGCCACTCGTTGCACACTGACGACACCACTAATCTCACTGAAAGCACCACGTCAACGGATCATAGCTTTGTTAAAGAAGCGGTCAAATGTTCTAAATAGCTGTTCCAAATAGTAGATCACCAAAAGAAGGGAACTCAATGCGGTTTGCGCGATCAGATCGGTCGCCAAACAGAACAACCACACAAACGCATTGAGTATGAACAAAATAGCATTTTTCTACGGCGCTGAAACCAGCCGCTTGCGCAAAATTATGCGCAAAACCAGAGACAAAGACCTTTGCCGTCGGGCAAATGCGATGTTGCTGGTGTTAAAAGGTAAAACCAAATCCGAAGTTGCCAGATTGCTGTATTCGGGACGTTCATCGGTTTCTCGATGGGTAACTTGGTATGAAGTTGGCGGTGTCGATGGCCTTAAAACCAAAGGTGTGGGTCGACCGCGTAGGCAGCCAAAAAGTTTGATTTGCGGTGTCCTAAAAATCTTGTTGGACTACACGCCGAGGACTTTTGGCTTTCAACGTTCGCGCTGGAGTTCTGAGCTGTTTTCTTTATTACTCAATCAGTTGTGTAAGGTAAAAGTTCATAGCTCTACGATAAGGAAATGGTTGCCTGGAATAGGCATCGTATGGCGTCGGGCGGCGCCAACCCTCTACATTCAAGACCCAGAGAAGGATGTAAAGTTAGCCGCAATCCGTGCAGCACTTGAAAACTGTAATGCGGACCATCCGGTTTTTTATCAGGATGAAGTGGATATTCACCTGAATCCAAAGATTGGCGCAGACTGGGGTTATCGAGGAAAGCAGCGCAAAGTGGCCACGCCAGGTCAGAACAAAAAGCATTTTCTGGCTGGAGCGCTGCACAGCCAGACTGGCCAAATCAGATATGTTGAAGGTCATCGGAAAACCACAGATTTGTTTTTAGAGCTGCTGAAGAAGCTAAAAAGGCAGTACCGGCGCGCCAAAACGATAACGCTCATTGTGGACAACTACATCATCCACAAGAGTAAAAAAGCACAGAAGTGGCTGAGCGAAAACGAAAAATTCAAGCTGCAATTTTTACCGGTCTATAGTCCGTGGCATAACAAAATTGAAAAACTCTGGCATGCGCTGCATGAAACGATCACCCGTAATCATCAGTGCAAAAATATGGATGAATTACTGGAACAGGTTTACTACTTTATGGACACAGCGGCACCATTTCCGGGTGGGCGGCATGGGTTGAAGTAGGTGTATCACAATTAGGATCAGTTATTTAGCTGTTGGCAAATCGCAGACTTCCACTAAAAGCTATATCAGCGGAAAAAGCAGAAATAGACTCAAATAGTGTGATGTGTCTTGTTATGGCAGCTAGAAGTTATGTCTTATGGCATAAAAAAGGATTGAGTATCTTGTGGTGCCGATTTAACCGTTAAATAATCCAATTCTGTTATCCATAAAAGCAAAAAAACACCAACCATGACAATTGATGTTTTCTAGAGTTTAATATTAAAAGCTACATTAAGATTGTTTATTAAATCGACGTGATGCGAAACCCATCATTGCTAATGTAAAAATAGCGAGGGTTGATGGCTCTGGTACCTGCGCCGCTGCACCAAAGGTAGTGGATCTTACGTCAGAATAAAGCACGGAATGACCACCGATCACGGTTTGCACAGAACCAGTAACATCAGGAACCTTTATATTTGAATCCAATAATGAATTCATAGTCAAAGTTCCATTAATGGTTATAGTATCTCCAATACTTAAAGTATTCGTTGGTAAAGTGAACAGAAACGAGACATCTTCAGGTGTCCATGGCGATTGAAACCCAGGTCTATACTGCCAACCTGGCCACCAGGAAAGTGCTATCGCAGGGCCCCCATTCAGAGAGTAATTTGCTGAACCGCTGATACGTGCACTATCAAAAACACTGCCTCCTCCAGCTAAAAATACATCAAGAAAAGCAACATAAAGAATGTCTTGGCTTTGATTAGAAGTCAAAGTGTATGACTCATTCATAACCGCCATGGTTATTTCATTGCCACTGGTTGAAAAAATAAGGCCGGCATTAGCAAAACTACTAATCATTAAACCAATACTTACCAGAGCAGATTTGATCATTTTAAACTTCATTGGAAAGTCCTTTATATTAATTTGCGATTACTTATAATTATCT
>JBBKWN010000120.1:0-14381 GCA_037968955.1 Rheinheimera sp.
ATATGGCACAGCCCTTGCGGTGCCAATCTATCAAACACTGAAGGAATTCCAACATGAAAACGCTGATTGCTACCGCCTTATTATCCACCTTGTCGTTGTCGGCCGCGGCCAACAACAATTGTTCTCTGCAGTTTAAAGATGATTTAGTCATTGCCCCAACCAGCGTGCATTTAGAGCGCGGCCAGCAGCAATTGTGGCGCATTAACGCTGATGGGCAATTGTGGATCGACAGCAAAAAAGTGAACACCGACCGCGCCACAACCGCTTCCTTACAGCAATACCAATCCGGCTTGCGTCAGCAAAGCAAAGAAACATTGCTGCTGGTTGGCGATGCGATGCAATTAGCCTCTGACGCGGTGGGCAAAGTAGTGGCCGGTTTTGGGGTCGACAATAGCCAGTTAAAAAACTCAGTTGATCAGGCGCTTAGTACATTAAAAAACAAAGTGGACCACTTGGTGATTTCAAAAGGCGACCAGATCCGGATCAATGGCAGCCACATCAATCAAGCCGATGGTCAGTTATCGGCCGAGTTTGAACAAGCAATGCAGCAGTCGATGGCGCAGCTAACCGGCGCCGTGATGATGACGATGGGCCAAGCGATGATGCAGGGCGAAGGCACCTTCGAGCAGCGCATGGCAACCTTCGGTAAAAAAATGGAAACCTTTGGCAGCGCTATCGAAACTGAAATGGATGCGAAGAGTGATGGCTTAGAGCAGCGCGGCAAAGCCATTTGTTACAATTTGCAGCAGTTGGATGTGCTGGAACGGAAAATACAAGCCGCGGTGCCAGCGATGGTGCCTTACGACTTAATCGACATTACCAAAGAAGGCATCAAAAACCCGCTGAAAACAACAGCAGGTCAGACCGAATAGCCAGTCTGTTTGAAAACAGTTATGCTCCCTGACACTTTTGCCGCGCTAATGTGCGGCGTTTTTTTGGAGCCTTATTTTGACCGATAAAAGCATGATCAACAAAAGCATGACTATCAAACGTATTTTACCTGGCAATCGTTATTCCGAAGCGGTGTTGGCGGGTGGTTTTATCTATTGCGCTGGCATGGTGCCGCAAGATACTGACGGCGATATTGTGGCGCAAACCAAAGATGTGTTGGCGCAACTTGATCACCTGTTGGCACAGTGTGAAACCGATAAAACGGCAGTGGTCGACGCCATTATTTATTTGGCCGATATGGCCGATTACAGCGGCATGAATATCGCGTGGGACAGCTGGATTGCACCAGGCCATGCGCCGGCGCGCGCCACGGTGGAAGCACGGTTAGCGGACCCGGCCTGGCGCATTGAAATTAAAGTGACGGCCTATACCGGTCAACCTTGAAGCTACGGCGCTGTTGACTTCGCTCGCCTAGCCGCAACTTAAGTGATTGAGGGTAGACACTGGCGATATGAAAAGGCTGAGTGTTGCAAACGTATGCAAAGGCTGTTGTTCTGAACCGCAATTGATCTAAGCTGTGGTGAAAATAAAGCCAGCGCTATTGCCGCTGGCAACATCACCACAGGATCAAGACGATGCAAATTCCATTGTTGTTACAACCACTGCTGCTGATCGCCACGCTGCTGCTGTGTGCCTGTCAACCTGCTGCCGAGCAAGCAAAACCGAATAGCGCCGCTTCTGACAAAATCACATCGACAACGAGCACTGCAGACGCCGATCCAAATGAATCGAGTGCAGCAACAGCAGCTGCCAGCGCGAACAAAGCCTGGTGGCAAGACGCAGTGTTTTATCAAATCTGGCCGCGTAGTTTTGCGGACTCCAATGCTGACGGTCATGGTGACTTCAACGGTATTCGCAGTAAACTTTCCTATTTACAAGATTTGGGTGTTGATGCGCTATGGCTGACGCCAATCTTTGCAGCACCGTCTTATCATGGCTATGATTTTACTGAGTTCTATCAGGTGGAAGCTGATTACGGCAGCATGGCCGATTTTGAAGCCTTAGTGCAGGATGCCAAAGCTAAAAACATCCGCATTATTCTTGATTTAGTAATCAACCATATCTCTGACCAACACGATTGGTTTCAACGCTCTGCCGCCGGCGAAGCGCCGTACAAAGATTATTTTATCTGGCGTGATGATTTACCGACCGATGGCTGGGGCCCCGCCTGGGACGCCAGCAAAACCGACCCGAAAATGGTCTGGCACTATAACCCAACCCGCAAAGCTTATTATTACGCCGCTTTTGGCGCTTCGCAGCCGGATCTGAATCTGACCCATCCGGATGTGGTGGCGGAAATGAAAAAAATGGCTAAATTCTGGCTGGATAAAGGCGTCGCCGGTTTCCGGTTGGACGCGGTGCGTTACGCCATTGAAAATGGCCCAGGTCAGCAGGCCGATACCGCACAAACCATTGCGTATTGGCAAGATTTTAGCAGTTATGTGCGCGCCATTCAGCCGGATGCCATGTTAGTGGGCGAAGCCTGGGCTGATTTAGCCATCGCCGCAAAATACTATGGCGACGGCAAAGGTTTGGATGCTGGTTTTGATTTTGATTTTGGCTATAAAGTGCTGGCGTTATTACAAGGTGCCGGTGGTGTTAAAGCCGAATTTGGCACCATGCAAACGACGCCGGATGGCGCTGCGCCCAGCAATGCTGGCGAAATTTTGCAGCACAATTATCAACAGCGTCTTGATGCCGGGGTACCAAAGGGTTATTTCAGCCCTTTTATTACCAACCATGATCAACCGCGGATCGGCTGGCAGCTAAACGGCGACCAGCAAAAAGCCAAGCTCGCCGCTGCCATGTTATTTGCATCTCCTGGCAGTATTTATTTGTATTACGGTGAAGAAATTGGCCTGACGCAGGCGTCGGATGTAGAGCATATTCAGCGCCGGGCGCCGATGTTATGGGATCAATCAGCACAGGCCGGTTTTACCGGAGCGGCCAAAGCTTGGGTTGAAGCGGCGGATTTGTTTCCCGCACAACAAAGTACCGACTGGTGGGCACCGTTTTTAGCCAGTCAGCTTGCCACCGGCAATACAGTGGCGAGCCAACAGCAACAACCAGATTCTTTGTGGACATTGTACAAAACATTGATCAGCTTGAAAAAGCAGCGCCAAGAGCTGGGCGTTGACGGTAGCTTGCAAGCGCTATCGCTGGCAGATGGCAAGTTATTGCAAATAACCCGGTTCTATCAGGGGCAACAGACGATATTTTGGCTGAACTTGTCGGCGCAAGCACAACCAACGCCTGTCACTGACCTCAAACACCCACAGCTGATCTGGGGCGATGCGACAAGCGAAGGCAATATGCTGGCACCTTGGCAGTTAAAAATTGTGATTTCCACCACGCGTTAGGGCACCACCGCTCGCTAGAGCGCCAGCGGCTGGCGCGTCGGCTCGGCGTCGATCGGCAGTTCCACCATAAAGCTGCAGCCGGTGGTGGCATCGTTGGTAAAGTAAATTTTGCCGCCGTGACGTTCGACGATTTCTTTGCTGATGCTTAAGCCCAAGCCGGTGCCACCAAGCGCCCGATTATCCGCCGCGTCAAATTGGCTAAACGGCTGAAAAATCTGCGACCGAAAACTTTCGTCAATCCCCGGCCCGTGGTCGGTAACACACAGTTGCAGTCGGTCTGGCGCGATGGTTTGCAACTGCAAGGTCACCGTTTCGCCGGCTGGTGAAAACTTCACTGCGTTGGAGAGCAAATTTAATAACACTTGCATCAGTCGGTCGGCATCGGCCTTGGTCCATAACGTCGGACAGCTGGGGTCAAATTGCAATTTGACATCAAAGCTCTGGGCATAACTGGTCATTTCGGTGATGGCTTGGCGCATTAAGCCCACCATTTCAATCTGTTGAAACTGAAAGTCGGTCTGGCCCGATTCCATTTTTTGGATATCCAGAATGTCGTTAATCAGCCGCAGTAGTCGGAGCGAGTTTTGATTCGCGATGTCCAACATCTGCTGCATTTGCGGCGGCGGTTCACCTAATGTTTTGCCGATAATCAGCCCCAGCGCACCGCGGATTGCTGTCAGTGGGGTGCGTAGCTCGTGGCTGACGGTCGAAACAAACTGGTTTTTCAGCCGCTCTAGCCGTTTGGACTCAGTGATATCGGCAAAAGCGGCAATGCCAAACGCGAGCTCGCCTGCGGCGTTGTAGCCCGGCCGACCCCAAGCGCGCAGCTGCCGGGTTTTACCATGCTGTTCAATCAGCATGTCGTCCAGCACACAAGTCTCGCCGGAGAGCGCCCGCATTGACGGTAAGGCTTCGGTTGGATACGGCTGGAGCGTGCCACTTTGCAGCACGCGGCCAGCATCTTGGCTTGAGTCCAGTAACGGCCCTAACATGTCAACGGCAGCGTGGTTTTTATAATAGGGTTTGCCATCTTGTCCCCGGACGAGGATGCCCAGGGGTAAATCATCAATCCATTGGCGAAATTGATGTTGTGCTGTTGCTTTGCTGGCGTCGCTGTAAGATGTCAAAGCGCGTAGCACAACAAAAAATACAATAGAATTTACAATCAGATAGGTGGCCCAAGACGACGGATGCACCAAATAAGTGTTCGGGTCAAATTGCAGTTGCAGCACACCTTGCACAAAGGCGACTGCGGTGAGCGTTAATACCAGCAGCGTCAAGATGGCAAAACCAATGGCAATTTTGGCGGTATAAAGCACGTGTGCCACCAGACAACTGACCACCAACCACCAGATCCCCGGCGACGCCATGCCAAAGGTCATCACACCGGGCAGTCCAATCACCCAAAACACCAGCAATAACAATGCGGATTTTATGGGTAACGGCATTCTTCGGCGCAGCAGTGCGCAGCCGATGACAAAGATACCAAAACCAAGATGTAGGGTGTAAATCGGTAACCAACTACTGTCCAATGCCCGAGATAATGACAAGGGCACGCCGATGAGCACAATCCAAATAAAACTACGCCACACATCGTCGGCAAACTGATGTTTGATTTGACTGAGTTGTTGCTGCAAATCAGAAGTCACAGTGTGGGGAGTGGCTTGGGTCACGGCGGATTCCGACGGATTAAATCTAATGTCACTTTACGCATTGACTACAGATTGCGCAACCGCCGCAGTTGGTCCGACGAACGCCCGCTGCTGCAGGCGGAACTGAGCAAGACGACAGTCGCCGAAGCCGGTGATCTCTGCGCCGTGATTAAGCAAATAAATCCGGGGTATAGGGGTTTTGATCCGCTTCTAACCCTGCATCAGGTTTGCCAGCGAGGCGGGCTGCGTCACGCCGCACACGACGATGTTCCAGCAGTTTTAGAATTTTCGCCCGCTCCGCGACTGGTTTTTGTGGCCAGTTAAAACGTTCATCTCGCGAGCGCAGACAGCCAATGCAATAACCACGGTTATTACTTTGGCAGACCCCAATGCAAGGGTTGGGTAAGTCAAATAGCTCGAGTTGGTCCATCGCTTGAATACGGCTCCGGCAGCGAAGTCAGCAGGTGAATAGCGTTTGAGTCTACTCAATTGCGCGCAGCCTTGCCAGCATGGAAGCGCTACTCAGATTGGCTGAGGATATACGCTAAAAGCCAGTTTATTTATTCAACAACAGCCGTTTGTATGGCTAATTTGCGTGAAAATGAAAAAAACGATTGACTTAGGCCTTTCAGACGGCTATTTCTAATAGTCATTCGCACCAGCTTAGCTGGGCTAACTGGTAGACAAAGTCATTGAAGTTGCAGTGAGGCGACGAGCGATAGAAACCCCTGAGCATAGTTGACTATGCGATTGGGGGGAAAGAGCGAAGTCAACAAAACTGCGGCTTTAAGAACGAAGGCTATTTAATATAACCAATAGAGTTATTGAAACTAAAATGAATTTTGTAAACAACCTAAACATTATTGTGGTCCTCGTCGTGGTGATTATTAGTCGCCGCGGGGGCTGCCATTTGGGTTTTAGATAGACGAAAAAACCAGATACCAGCAAAACCCCCGCACCGAAAGGTCCGGGGGTTTTGTCGTTTTAGGGCCTGTGAAATTCATCGCACACCGTGGATGAAACAAAAAATAGGTTGAACTGTAAGTCGGGAAGGAAGGAAAAAGGTATGACGGGCGCAGAATTAGTCATCAAGTTGCTGACAGAGCACGGTGTGGATAGCATTTTTGGCTATCCGGGCGGCGCGATCATGCCGATTTACGACGCGTTGTATCAAAGTCCAGTCAAACATTACCTCTGTCGCCATGAACAAGGCGGCGCTTTTTCTGCGATAGGTTTCGCCCGCGCTTCCGGTAAAACTGGTGTTTGTATGGCCACGTCTGGCCCAGGCGCGACCAACTTAATTACTTCCCTCGCTGATGCTTTGCTGGACTCGGTGCCGGTGGTGGCGATCACCGGCCAAGTGTCACAAGCGGTGGCGGGTACTGATGCTTTTCAGGAAGTGGACGTATTGGGTCTGTCGTTAACCGTGACCAAACACAGCTTTTTAGTGAAAAATGTCAACGACTTAGCCGAGACGTTACGCGAAGCTTTCCGCTTAGCGCAAAGTGGTCGGCCAGGCCCGGTGCTCGTGGATATCCCAAAAGATGTGCAGTTAGCGCAAGTTGAATATGTAGCACCGCGGGCTTTAGCCGCAGTGGATGCCGCCAAGCGCGTGCTACCACAACAGCAGCTGCAACTAGCGCGTGAGCTGATCGCCGCTGCCAGCAAGCCAATCGCCTACATTGGCGGTGGTGTGCATATGGCAGGCGCTTTGGCTGAACTAAATGACTTTTTAACGGTGACCGGCATGCCAAGTGTCACCACCTTAAAAGCCATGGGCTCGGTGGAGAAAGACAATCCTTATTATTTAAGCATGCTGGGCATGCACGGCACGCAGGCGGCGAATATCGCGGTGCAACAAACCGATTTGCTGATCTGTTTGGGCGCGCGTTTTGATGACCGGGTGACCGGCAATCTGCAAAAATTCGCGCCCGACGCCAAGGTCATTCATATCGATATCGACCCGGCCGAATTGAATAAATTACGCCGCGCCGATTGCGCCATGCTCGGTGATTTACGGGCTTTGTTACCGCAGATGGCCGTGGCGACGAACTGCAAAGACTGGCAACAACATTGCCTGCAATTAAAACAACAACACGGCTGGCGGTATGACCATCCGGGTGAACGTATTTATGCACCATTGCTCTTGAAGCAGCTAAGCGAGCGGATGCCGGATAATGCGGTGGTGAGTTGCGATGTTGGCCAGCACCAAATGTGGGTAGCGCAGCATATGAGTTTTAACACACCGCGCAATCACTTAAGTAGTGGCGGTTTGGGCACCATGGGTTTTGGCCTGCCAGCCGCCATTGGCGCGAAAATCTCAAGGCCAAATGACACCTCGATTGTGGTCAGCGGCGATGGCTCTTTTATGATGAATGTGCAGGAACTGGCTACCATCAAACGCTTCCGGTTGCCGGTCAAAATTGTGGTGATCGACAACCAGCGCCTTGGCATGGTGAAACAGTGGCAACAGCTGTTTTTTGATGGCCGTTACAGCGAAACCGATTTATCCGATAACCCGGATTTTGTGTCTTTGGCGGCAGCTTTTGCCATCCCGGGCCACAGCATCAGCCGCAAAGATGAAGTGGCCGACGCTCTGGACGCCATGTTCACCTGGCCCGGCCCGTATTTATTGCACGTTCGCATTGATGAAACTGACAACGTGTGGCCATTGGTGCCGCCAGGTGCGGCCAACCACGACATGATGACCGAATTACCACAGTGGGAAGAATAACCATGAGGAACACAACCATGATGAACACAATGAGCACCCAGCATACTTTAACCATTCAGACCGGCTTGGAAGTTGTGGCCATCGAACGCCTGTTGCAAGTAACCCGTTACCGCGGTTTTCAGCTGGCGGGCATGGACATGAAGCCGCTGGCCGATAGGAGCGGATTGCTGGTAACCTTAAGTATCTTCAGCGACAAGCCAATCAGCCTGCTGACCGCTCAGCTAAATAAGTTGTACGATGTACAACATCTGGAATTGCATGCGCCAAAAGAAATTGCCGCGCTGCGTGCCTGAACATTTAAACAACGACCACCCCCTCGATGGGTTGGCGAAAATAATAATCCTGAGCGTCGTTTTCCTCTAAAACACGCCGGGACCGTTACCCAGCATCTTAGATCGAGGGTAACAACCAAGTGGCCCTGAACTTTATAACTTTGCACTGACGAGCCTTGAACACCACGTCAGTTTTATTTTCCAGAATGCAGGAGTAAACCGCATGCCTAAATTACGTTCAGCCACCACCACCGAAGGCCGCAATATGGCGGGCGCCCGCGCGTTATGGCGCGCCACCGGCGTGAAAGACACCGACTTTGGTAAGCCAATGATTGCCGTGGTGAACTCTTTTACCCAATTTGTGCCAGGCCATGTGCATTTACGCGACCTTGGCAAACTCGTAGCCGAAGCCATTGAAGACGCGGGCGGTATCGCCAAAGAATTTAATACCATCGCCATTGATGATGGCATCGCCATGGGCCACGGCGGTATGCTCTACAGCCTGCCCTCGCGCGAAATCATCGCCGATTCGGTGGAATATATGATCAACGGCCACTGCGCCGATGCCATGGTTTGTATCTCCAACTGCGACAAAATTACCCCCGGCATGTTAATGGCCGCGCTGCGCCTCAATATTCCGGCCATTTTTATCTCCGGTGGCCCAATGGAAGCCGGTAAAACCAAGCTGTCGGATCAAATTATCAAGCTCGATTTAGTCGATGCCATGGTGTCCGCTGCTGATCCAAATGTGTCGGACGCTGACAGCGAGCAAATTGAAAAAAGCGCCTGCCCGACTTGCGGCTCTTGCTCGGGCATGTTCACCGCCAACTCAATGAACTGCTTAGTGGAAGCTTTGGGTTTAGGCCAACCGGGTAATGGCTCGATGCTGGCCACACATTTGGATCGCAAAGCGCTGTTTATCAGTGCCGGTACGCGCATCATGGATTTAACCAATCGCTGGTATAAAAACGATGACGCCAGTGCCTTGCCGCGTTCTATCGCCAATAAAACCGCTTTTGAAAACGCCATGATGCTCGACATCGCGATGGGCGGCTCTACCAATACCGTGCTGCATTTACTCGCCGCTGCTATTGAAGCCGAAGTTGATTTTGGTATGACCGACATCGACCGTTTATCGCGGATGGTGCCGCATTTATCCAAAGTGGCGCCATCGACACAAAAATACCATATGGAAGATGTGCATAGAGCAGGCGGCGTGATTGCCATTTTGGGCGAGCTACTGCGCGCCGGTTTATTGAACCCAGATACACCGCATGTGGCGGGTAGCTCGTTGGGCGATGTGATTGAACGCTTTGACATCACTTTAACTAAAGATCAAAAGGTGCTGGATTTTTACCGCGCAGGCCCGGCTGGCGTTCGCACCACCCAGGCCTTTTCGCAAAGTTGCCGCTACCCAACGCTGGATGATGACCGCGCCGAAGGTTGTATTCGAAGCGTAGAGCATGCCTATTCACAAGACGGCGGTTTGGCCGTGTTATACGGCAATATGGCGCCGAACGGCTGTATTGTGAAAACCGCTGGCGTCGATAAAGACAACTTAGTGTTTAACGGTGTGGCGCGGATTTTTGAAAGCCAGGACGATGCGGTTTCCGCCATTCTGGCAGGCCGTGTGGTGGCCGGTGATGTGGTGATTATTCGCTACGAAGGGCCAAAAGGCGGCCCGGGTATGCAAGAAATGTTGTATCCAACCAGCTACTTAAAATCGATGGGCTTGGGTAAAGCCTGTGCGCTGATCACCGATGGCCGTTTCTCTGGTGGCACCTCTGGGTTATCTATTGGCCACGTGTCGCCAGAAGCGGCCAGCGGCGGCGCTATTGCGCTGGTACAAGAAGGCGATGGCATTGATATCGATATTCCAAACCGCTTGATTCAAATTCGCGTTAGCGACGAAGAATTGCAAACCCGCCGTGATGCGATGAACGCCAAAGGCAAACTGGGCTGGAAACCGGTTGGCCGAGTGCGTGTTGTCAGCCCAGCACTGAAAGCCTACGCCATGCTGGCCAGTTCAGCGGATAAAGGCGCGGTGCGGGATGTTTCCAAGCTGGAAGAGTTATGAGTGGAGCGGCCTTAAAACGAGCGCCGGAAGCGACAGCGGAGGTTGCAGTAGCTGCTGCGCGCAACCCGTTATACCCGTTAAGTGCGCTGGATAAAAGCGCAGCCCTAGCGCTGCAACAGCAATATTTGCGCGAAATTTTGCTATCGCCGGTGTATCAGGCGGCGGTAGAAACGCCATTGCAGTCGATGCCAAAATTAGCGCAGCGCCTCGGTCATCAGGTGTTTTTAAAGCGTGAAGATCACCAGCCGGTGTATTCGTTTAAGCTGCGTGGCGCTTTTCATAAATTGCACAAAGTGCTGCAAGCACATTTGGCGAGCGCCGCGGCAGCTGGTAATAAAAGCGCCGAAGTGCCAAGTGTCGTGTGCGCTTCAGCCGGCAACCACGCCCAAGGCGTGGCGATGTCGGCCAACAAGTTGGGGCTGAAAGCCACCATTGTGATGCCCATTACCACACCAGAAATTAAAGTGGCGGCGGTCAAAGCGCTCGGTGGCCAGGTGATGTTACACGGCACCGCTTTTGACGAAGCCAACCGCTTTGCTATTGAACTGGCGGCCAGCCAAGGTGCGGTGTACATTCCGCCCTTTGACGACGCCGACGTGATTGCCGGCCAAGGCACTGTTGCCAAAGAATTGCTAACGCAACACAACAAGCTCGATGCGGTATTTATTCCGGTCGGCGGCGGTGGTTTGCTGGCGGGCATGGCGGTGTATATCAAAGCCGTGCTGCCGAATGTGCGGGTGATTGGCGTCGAACCCGATGACGCCAACTGCTTAGAAGTGGCGATGCTAAACGGCGCGCCGGTCACCTTGCCACGCGTTGGCTTATTCGCCGACGGTGTGGCGGTAAAACGCATCGGCACTGAGAACTTCAAGTTAGCGCAGCTGTATTGTGATGACGTGGTAACGGTGTCCAGCGACGAAATTTGCGCCGCGATTAAAGATATTTTTGAAGACTTGCGCGCTGTGGCTGAACCGGCTGGGGCTTTGGCGCTGGCGGGTCTGAAAAAATACGCCGCAACAGCAGATCACAGCCAAAACTTCGCCGCTGTTTTAAGTGGCGCCAACCTCAATTTTGACACCCTTCGCTACGTGTCCGAGCGCTGTGAACTCGGTGAGAAAAAAGAAGCAGTCTTTGCGGTGACGATACCGGAAGAAAAAGGCAGTTTCCGTCGTTTTTGCGAGACGCTGGGCGGTCGCGCCATTACCGAATTTAACTACCGTTATGCGTCAGACCATAAAGCGCATATTTTTGTCGGCATTAAGCTTCGAAATGGCTTGGAGGAGCTAAAACAAGTGACCCAAGCGCTACTCGATGCCGGTTACGACTTCCAGGATCTCTCCGACGACGAACTGGCCAAACTACACGTGCGCTATATGATCGGCGGCATGCCACCCCGGCTAGTGCAAGAGCAGGTGTATCAGTTTAACTTCCCGGAATACCCCGGCGCGTTAATGAACTTACTTAACACTTTGGGCGAAAAATGGAAAATCACCTTGTTCCATTACCGCAACCATGGCGCCGCGACTGGTGATGTTTTAACGGGCTTTGAGATTGCGGATCCGGCCGAGATAGAAGGGCATTTGGAAGCTTTGGGGTACCCTTATCAGCTGGTGAGTGGGAATAGGGCTTATAAGACGTTTTTGATGGCGCAGTAATAGCTAAGTAGCTGAGTTAGAGATTAAAAAGCGCAACTTGGGTTGCGTTTTTTTGTGTCATTTTGGGGCGAGGTGCCGATTTGGGAGCTTTATCCTAAAACGCATTTTGTGATGTTTGATGATGAAGTGCCCTTGGTTTTTGGATCTATGGCTATAAAACAACGACCTTAGTGAAACCAACAACCAGCAACAACTCCGTTCGCCCGTTCGCGCCTCCCGCGCTCACTTTTGATTACTCGCTCCGCTGATGCCGGTTGCTGGTTGTATTCGGATATTCGTGTATGCAAAGTTCAAGACCTGACCCTAAAATTTCAGTTGTAAATCTGCAACAATTTCTTGTTATCAACTCTGCTTTCTACATATGCTTGTAGGTATGTAGTAACTCTTTCTTAAAGTAATGTACGCCGAAAACTAGTCCTGAAGCCATAACAGTTCTATATACATTGCCTTTTCTACGGACTATTACGAAATCATCACCTTCCTCAACTAGTTCCGTATCCGGAAAGTGTAATTCTTCTGGCATAGTATAAAACCCCATCCCACCCAACTTGCTGCCTATAATATGAAGACTGCCAAAGTCAACTTTTTTTCCACTAGATTTTAGTTGTCCATTTAAATCTCTTGCTATCAATTTGAAGAGTTCTTTTGCCCCATCCCTTAGTTCATTTTCGTAGTTTTCTATATTTTTTTGTGTCGGTTTTCCAAATTCATTAGTGGCGTATGCTGTAGGCAAATGATACGTGTATCGTCCAACCCAATCTTTACTCTTTAAATGAAATACTAGTGATAGCCTGAACTTATCATCATAACATTCCTGAACAAAAACAAATGGATTAAGATTAAACGTTCCTTCACTTTCAGTTACAAATGGAGAGTCAGCTCCAACATTTCTAACTATTTCATAAGGGTCAACTTTCATATATTGATCTTTATATCTTTGGGCTAATTTTTCGGTATTAGCTGCGATGTTAAGACTTCCAATGATTCCACCTAAAAAAACCGACCCACCTTTTGTCTGAATCATTACATATTGAGATTCAGGAATTGCCGCTGACTGCTCAGGTAACTCTTTAGGTAGTGACCTAATAATTGATACATTATTCCCTTTTTCTTTTACTACAATTGGTCTGCTTTCTTCAACTTGTATTGATGCGCAACCTACACATAAAGACAAGCATATTGCAATTATAGTATTTAGGATTTGTTTCATTTGTACTCCGTGGTTTAGTGTTTGATAACGCCCGCCACACACGCGAGCAACTTGTTGCGAGTCGAGCGCCGCAGGCGCGTTGTGCTGGCGCTTGTTAGAAATTAGGAACCCCTGTTTCCAGGGGTTTTTGACACTAAGCAGGATTAAGCATGAGCAATATTATTACCAGATACAGCAGAAACGTAGACGCTTTACTGATCAGTTTTAATATTTGCTTGTAGCTCAATTCTACCTTTATAGTCAGCGAAATCATTGGCGTTAACCTCTGAAATGCTGGCTGGCCAGCCAACTGTATTAAGGTTGGCATTTTTATAGCGCCTTGCCTGGCGCTTGCTCTCAGCTTACCGCGAATGGCCTTGAGCAGCAGCCTGCAGCAACAAACAAGTTCACTGAACTTGGGCAGTGGCACCGCCTCCTGCTCACTTGTAACTACAAACCTTTAGCGGACTACCAATCCGCAGTCTGGGGCTGGTAACCCCAAACACGATTACGCTTTCGCGAATTCTTTACACAACACTCAACGCTGCTTTTTCTAACACCCGCAGCACAGGCCGAAACCCGCGCAGCGGTTGAGGTCCAGGCCACGTAGTGGCCGTTTGTGCCTGAGCTTGTTAGGCATTTGCCCGACTCGTGCTGCGAACTAAAAAGTAAAAACACACGGCCAGTAATAGATAACGCGGTAGCGTTGTTACTATGTTGTGGAGCAGCTGAGGCTGTGATTGCACTATAAAATACAACTGCATTAACACCAAAGGAGCAAGTAATAACGCATAGAATGTTACGTCAGGCTTTTTAATTACAAGCTTACTGACCAAAGCTAACACCAAAAACGCTGCAGTCAGTGGCACTGCAATAGTGAACAAGTCGACCAGAGTAAATGCAAGCAACCCTGACACTTGTGCAACAGGTTTTAGAATGTCAGAGGGGATTGCTACCGCAGCACCGATACCAATAATTGCTATTGATGCATAAGCCAGCGCAATACCTAAAATGACGGCGATTACTCGATTTTTAAGTTGACCCATCTAAGTACTCCTTGTTTGCCTAACGCCCGCCACAAACGCGAGCAACTTGTTGCGAGTCGTGCCGCGAAGCGGCGTTTTGATGGCGATTGTTAGCTATTCTCTGCTACTAGATATTTGCCATCAACATTTTTTTTGGGAACACCTGACACACTCATATATGGAAATAATTTAATTTTAAGAAACCATAAGCTACTAACTAAAAACAACGACAAACCTAACTCAATAATATTTGTTGTTAAATCACTTCCGAACCCATCAATATGAGTTGGAAGTTTCATAGTTGTTAGAATTGCATATATCAAATAGGCCTTATGATAATTTTTTAAAATACCGTAAATTAAACTAGCAAACAAAATCACAATAATAGCAACAATGGTAGTCGCTGCAGCCTCACCTGATTTTAATATTTCATAAAATGAAAATGTCATTATTAAAAAAAGAAGCA
>JBBKWN010000121.1:0-20391 GCA_037968955.1 Rheinheimera sp.
TATTGCACGCTATTCTGGCGATAGAGGACTTGTAGAGTCGCACCGCGAAGACGGTTAACACCCTACGCTAAACTGTTGGCGTGGGTCCGGCAGCGCTATGCAGAGCTCTGCGATGGGCATAAAGGCTCCCAATAAGTCAAAAAGCCCACTCAATGAGTGGGCTTTTTGCTTTTGCGGGTATTTAGGTTGCTAGGGTTGCTAGATTCGTCCCAGAAATCGGTTGCCTACACCGGAGAGAGCCTTAGAGTGGCGGTTGTTAACAGGCTCGCCTTACACCTTTGGTGTAGGGCTCACAAGGTCCTGTTAATTTCTACGAAGCTCTAGGCTTTCTAGCGTCTAATAGATCTACTCGATAATCAGCGCTTTTGTATTTAGCCGCCTAATAGCAGATTTGGTCGAAGTATTTATTTACCGAAACGTCTAAAAATTTCTTCCTTCACAAATATGCTGGTTTATTTGTGTAGAACATTCTTATGTCCTATGCCGGCATGTGCTTTTTGCGGTGAGAGAATGCCAGAGTCGGCACCCCTAGGTTTAGTTTCCCCAACAGCAGCACTGAATTGTTGTAACCCTTTAGTTGCGTATTGCCCAAGCTATGGTTTGGCTATATTTGGGCGTGATTGAGTTTTGCTCTATTGGATCAACAATACGCCCATTTCCAAAAGCCCAGATCTTAGCAAAGTTGGGAAAATGAAAACACCCGACAGTAATTTGTTGTTCCGGCAAGAAGATGTTGGTTTTTAGTTGCGCTGAGGAGACGTTTTTATATTCTGGGTTCATGACATGCTCGTCGTCGTATTGCATGCAATGTTAAATACGATGACAAAGTTGCTCAGAAAAATAGCTTTTGTAGTGACATAAAATAGACTGCACAACTTAGAAACGTGACTAACTGAGTAAAAATATAACAGCTATTACTTTATAGAATCATTTTCCTAGTGCCTCAGATACCACAAAATGGGAGTTTTCGGGTGAAGTCGGCGATAGTACGCAAATGGCCATGTTGTGGACGCAGGGTTGACCAATAGCGACTTCCGCCTTTATAGGTCCGTGGCTGTGAATGCTTGGCGATGACACCATCGGTGCTTACCCATTTGGCAAGAATTTTGACCCCACATGCAAGATTAATATCCGGATCATGTAATTTTGCCGGGTAGGGGATATCGCAGCTGTAACGTTGCTGATTGGCACTTTCAATTGAAATTTGTAGCAAACCACGAGAAATAACCGGACGGCCTTTCCGATCGCTGAATTTTTCCTGATAAAAACGTTGTGGCTTAAAATTACTTTCCGGTTTGGCCATTGCTGAAATTAAGCCGACCCAGAATTTACGCCGCTCGAGTGTCGGCAGCTTGGCATAGGCTGGGCAGAAATAAAGGATATCTTTGGGGATTAAGCCGGCCAGAGGTGAGTTCGCGACGGCAGTTTCAGCGGTACGTGTCCAACTGCCGTCACGGTTGCTTTTTGCCCAAGCAGCGTAATCTAAGCTAGCACTGACTTGAGTACTGATCAACATAGTGGCACCTGCCAGCAACAACCGCATTTTCAATGACAATCCTATATCTTATTGTTTTTTCAATAGTAACCAAGCAGTGCTGTAGTCGTTACGATGTTTATTTGCTTGATAGTAATGATCCCAATCACGGTAATATCCGCTTAACCAATCTAACTGAAACTGATTATTGGCAAAAGCGCCACCGGTATCCGCCAGTACCGTCAGGCGATAATGTGTTTTGCCGGCCTCGATGGTCGAGAGTAACACCAGCTTGCCTAAACCGAGGTTGACGATATCGCCGGCAACTGTAACTTCTGGAGCGATTGGAATTTTATAATCAGCATCTTTGCCATAGCCCAATACACTTTGCACTTGTTTAAAGTACCAATAACGTTGTTGTTGTTCAGGTTTTAATAAACGGTCATAAGCGATACCGTTACTGCGATGGACATTAAAATAGCGATAGCCTTTGTCTTGCGGCACAACGGCAGTTCCTTGCAGTAGTGCACCTTCTAGATCTTCACGGCTGAGCCAAATCAATGCCGGCGCGCGTAACGGCCGTTGTTCTAGCGCGCCTTTGACAATGTCTTGTTTGCCAAGTTGAAACCGAGTAATTTTTTTACCTAGTGCATCTGCTTGGTCGAGTGGTAGTTTTTGCTCGTCAAACGGCAAGCCATATAAAGCCTGATTTTGCACTGCCGTTTTCTGGGCTCTGCCATCGGCAATGCGAATGTAATATTTGGTCAGTAACAGCTTATCTACTGGAATATTTTGAACCAAGGGCTTGTTTTTACTGACTTTGGCCGCGGCAGACAAATCCGGTTGCCAGCGAATAAATTCAAAATGCTGCTGAATAAATTGCGGATCAATCAGCCGAGAGCGTTGACCTGTTGCCTGATCCTCTTTACTAATTTGACAGACGTATTTTAACGTTTCAATGACTCGCGGTAGCGGTGACTGCACACCCGCTAATTTTCCGCCATGAATTGCGGCTGGATCATAACTGGCGCCTTTTGCTAAGTACTTTAAGGTTTCATCCGCGACAAAACAAAGTTGTTGGCTATTATCGGGCCAGACGCCCTGGTTTAATTGAGGTTGTTCAGCACTAAAACGGGGCTGCGCCTGCAGAGGCATGACCAAACTGCTGCCGATAACTGCGATGATAGCTACGCTGATAACTACGTTGATAACTGCGCCAAAGACTGCATGACTACCACAGCTACTTAATATGCGGTACTGATGCAATAAAGTCGTGGCGAGGCGTTTAAATCCACCTGCAGTAAACATTTTTGAGATGAATATCGTTGCGGTGCTATTTTCTGCAATAAACAGTCGGAACCCCGATGCTAAATCTGACCAAAACACCCTAAACGCCCTCCTAACTTTGATAATCGTCAGACTACCGAGCAGACTGCTATAACACAAGGATTGTTGGCAGCTTTTTTGCGTGTTTGTACATTTGTCCGGCAATAGTTAGCTTTCTCTTGCCTCGCTAGTTAGAACTAGCTAAGTTAACGGCATTATTGGATATTTTGGTTATTCATATGCCGCACGATCATCACGGCCATTCACACGGTCATTCCCATCATCTGCACAGTCACACCAGTGAAAGCGGTAATATCGCGGTCGCATTTTGGTTAAATTTCTGCTTTACCATTATTGAGTTTATTGGCGGTTATCTCACCAATAGCGTCGCGATTATGGCGGATGCGATGCATGATCTTGGTGATTGCCTGGCGATTGGCTTTGCTTGGTTGGCGAGTAAGGTGGCAACTAAAAAAGCGACGCCAAAATATAGCTATGGCTTTCGGCGGTGGTCATTATTAAGCGCCTTGGTGAACAGTGTTATTTTGGTGTTGGGCTCGGTATGGATCTTATCGGAAGCCATCCCAAGGCTGTGGTCGCCCCAGTTGCCGCTGGCAGAGGGTATGATCGCGTTAGCCATTTTGGGTGTTCTAGTTAACGGCGCAGCGGTCTACAAATTGCGGTTTGGTAAAACACAAAATGAGCAAGTTCTTAGCTGGCATTTGCTCGAAGATGTCCTTGGTTGGGCCGCGGTGTTACTTGGTAGTATTTTACTGTATGTCACGGGTTGGGCGTGGATAGATCCGGTTCTTAGTATCGGTTTTACCTGTTTTATTCTGCTTAACGTGTGGCGTAACCTAAAGAAAACATTACAACTATTTTTACAGATCAGTCCCGATCCGCAATTAACCGAGGATGTAACTGCACAGTTGTCGCAGCTGGCTTTTGTTGCAGATATCCATCACCTGCATTTGTGGTCGTTAGACGGCGAGCAGCATGTATTAACCGTACATTTGGTCATGAAAACAGAAGCTGATAGCCAGTTGTTACGCCAATACAAAGAGCAGGTCAGAGTGCTGTTACAGCCGTTTCAGCTGGCGCATACCACGGTAGAATTTGAAGTTCCCGATGAAACTTGTCGCGACGATAAAACCGAAGCCGATCCAAAAGCGAGCCATGCTGGGCATCAGCACAAGCATGCCCACTAAATGAGTCATGCCGGATGAGCCCGTTGTTACGGCTCGTCCTGACTAATTTCATCCAACGACAAAGCAAAACTTGCGGTAAAGACGTCGAGAAAATACTTTACTTCGGGTTGTGGATAGGTGGTGAGGATTTTTTCCAGCCGCCGTTTGGCAATGGTAAATTCATGATTACCCGCCGAAATTTCTTCAATGGTTTTCACATAGGCACACAGATGATCGGCTGCTTTGACCAGTAGTCTTTCATCATCGCTATAAGCGGTGGAAAGCAAAAAATTCTGATAAATCTGTTGTAACTCGGTCGGCAGCAATGCTAGTAAACGTTGTTCGGCAATAGCTTCAATTTTTTTATATTCGATGGCGATCTGCGGATTAAAATACTTGACCGGCGTCGGCAAGTCGCCAGTGATCACTTCACTGGCGTCATGGTACAGCGCTAACGTTGCCAATCGCTCTGGGATGATATTTTTCCCAAATAATTGTTGACCAATAACCGCCAACATATGAGCGACCATCGCTACTTGATGACTGTGCTCCGCGACATTTTCCGGACTGATGTTGCGCATTAACGGCCAGCGGTTAATCAGTTTCATCCGAAACAAGTGGGCAAAGAAGTGGCTGTGTCGTGGTTCGGTCATCGATGTTCTCTTTATTTTCGCGAGTTAGTTACCGTTGGCGGTAGTTTGGTAAAAACTGCGCTAGCTTGCCCAGCGCCTGCTCCAGCTGCTCTTTATGCGGCAGGAATACAATGCGAAAATGATCCGGCTCTGGCCAGTTAAAAGCCCGACCATGCACCAACAACACTTTATGCTGACGTAAAAAATCCAACACCATTAATTCATCATCTTGAATGGCGATTTTTTTCCGATCAATTTTCGGGAACAAATACATGGCACCTTTCGGGCGGACGCAGCTTAAACCATCTATCTGATTGACTAAACGATACGCTAAATCCATCTGATCGTATAAACGCCCGCCGGGCACCACGAGCTGATTAATACTCTGATAACCACCTAATGCCGTCTGTACGGCGTGTTGACAGGGCACATTGGCGCACAAGCGCATCGAGGCCAGGATATTCAAACCTTCGATATAACGTCGGGCGGCTTGTTTTGCCCCAGAGATAAATAACCAACCCACCCGAAAACCGGCAATACGATAATTCTTCGACAGCCCACCAAAAGTCAGCAGCACTAAATCATCAGCCAGCGAAGCAGTACAGGTATGGGTGGCTCCGTCGTATAAAATTTTGTCATAAATTTCATCTGACAATACCACCAGCTCGTGTTCGCGGGCGATTTGTAATAAATCGAGCAACATGGCGTCGTTATAAACGGCGCCGGTTGGGTTATTCGGATTGATCAAAACCAATGCTTTGGTGCGGCTGGTAATTTTGCTGCGAATATCGGCGACATCAGGAAACCAATCGGCTTGTTCATCACAGCGATAATGAACCGCTTTGCCGCCGGCTAGATTCACCGCAGCGGTCCAGAGCGGGTAGTCGGGTGATGGGATCAGCACTTCATCGCCGTTGTCTAATAGCGCCTGCAGCGACATTAAAATGAGTTCTGACACGCCATTGCCAATGTACACATCATCGGCATCTGCGCCCAAAATGCCACGCTGTTGATAGTACTGCGCCACGGCAACTCTGGCCGGATAAATGCCTTGTGAGTCGGTGTACCCTTGCGCGGTTGGCAGGTTATGCATGACGTGTTTGAGGATTTCGTCCGGGGCTTCAAATCCAAAAGGGGCGGGATTGCCAATATTGAGCTTTAAAATGCGATGGCCTTCTTCTTCCATCCGCTTCGCTTCTTGGGCAACCGGTCCGCGAATGTCATAACATACACCATCTAATTTTTTCGAACGCTCAATTGGTTTCATACCGCTTACCTTACTGTCTCCGTAGGACGAACTTTTGTCGATATCCGTCTGGACATCTTGATGAGTAAAATTTTCTTACACCTTTTTACACAGGCAACTGAGTTTTGCAATCATACTGGCGTAAATTCAGCAAATATATTTCATTATGTGGCAATTATCTGCGTTACCGGCGGGCGCCGTCGTTGT
The DNA here is from genome assembly GCA_037968955.1 of Rheinheimera sp. Classification (GTDB taxonomy): domain Bacteria; phylum Pseudomonadota; class Gammaproteobacteria; order Enterobacterales; family Alteromonadaceae; genus Pararheinheimera. The sequence goes on from JBBKWN010000121.1 coordinate 6,073, forward strand.
TTGTGAAATTTTTCATTTATTTGAGCATACCGGCATTTATATTGGTGAAGGGCAAATTGTTGAGTTACAAGGATCTGGTTTGGTGCGAGCGGTCTCGATTAACCGTTTTTTTGATAATCGTTCCGGGAAACATTTATTGGTCGCTTGTGATCAACAAGGCAAGGCGCTGGTGGCGGCAGGTTGTTTTGAGCGCGCCACCGAGCAAATTTTTACCGTGCAAAACTACGATTTAATTCACAACAATTGTCACCGGTTTACCCAGTATTGTGTTAGTGGTCGTCAGTTACCCACCACTAGCTTTTTTGATTTAAAAACCGAACTTGCGCGATTCTGGCGCAGCCAGATTGACTGGTTGGTCGTCGATATTAGTCGCTAGGTTGTGCATCGCGCAGTGTAAAAAAGCTCGGCGAAGTGAGTCGGTCTGATGATGACCCACTTCGTAACCCTGACAACCCTTACAACCGCCATAGCCTTTTTCATCCGCACCATGTCCGCCTGTCGCTCGGGTGGTTATAGCGCCGTATTTCGCACGTCAGCATCGCCAACGCCAATGGTAACTGCCATCGAACGCTGTCCCGGGCCAATGTAATCAAGCTCGGCTCCTACCACATGGCTGCGCTGCGTTTTACCGACCGCACTTTGCAAGCTGACATCACCCACACCGGCGCTTAGTTCAATATTTTTATATTCAGGGACGGCAAGCTGGGCTGAAAATGAGCCAACGCCGATGTCGGCATCAATATTGCCTGGGGTGCCATCTAGGCGGATACTGCCAACGCCCAGCTGCAAATCAAGCGCCAATTGGCGTGGTACTTTGACCAGCCATGTCTGTTCAGTGTCATCCAGTGACACTTCCAAACTTAATACTCCGTTTTGAATGCTGCTGTTAAGAGTGGCATCGCTGACATCGGCGCGGCCAAAAAACCAGCTTTTGCTGCCCCGAACTTTGACGTTGACACTAATGTCAGCGCTATCGGTCACTTCAACTGTGATATCACCGACACCGGTATTAATTTTTAATTGTTGTACGGCGGTTGCTTCAAATTGCAGGGCTAAATCTTTTTGACTTGCCAGTAGCGGAAAACTCATCAGGCAGCATAAAGCGGTGATCAATGCTAAATTTTTCATGTTATCTATTCCTTGTTTGGGTTTACAAGGGAAGAAAGCATAATCTAGGCCATATATTAAATCGTTTAAAAACAATAAGATGAAAATATACGCTTAGACTGTTTTGTACTATCAGGTAAGTTTTAGTCGAATATGCCAGTTTTAGTGGTTAAAATAGCCAATAGGGTGATTTCAGCTCGAACATCGTTGTTGGCTTATTCAACTTTGTAGTGCCTGCTGTTTACGGCGCAAACATTTTTAGGAACCGTACCCATGAAATTGTGGTTTAGATTATGTACCCAAACGCTGGTTTCTTTGTTGGTGATCGCCGCGACCATATATCCATTTGTGCAAGAAGATCCGATAGCCCAGTCGCATGAACTTGCGAGCTGGCAGTTACCGAGTAAATTGTCGGCGCTCGATAGCGCAGATCAGAAAAAGCTATTATCGCGTTTGACCTATCCCCACCGAATGCCGACGTTAGCGCCGGTGCCAGATTTTGCCGCCATTAAAGATACCGCACAGCGCAAAGAAGCTTTTTTTGATTATTTACAGCCCTTTATCAATCGTGAAAATAGTCGTTTGCAGAAAATTCGCACGCAATTATTAGAACTGCAGCAACAACAGGCGCAAGGGCAGACGTTTACTTTGGAAGAGTTTGCTTTTGTCTACAGCTTGTTTGATGAGTTTAAAGTCGACTACCAGGACGCCGATGCCACTGGTTTAAAAGAGCTGTTGCTGCGTGTTGATGTGATCCCTGACGGCTTGGTGCTGAATCAAGCCGCCAAAGAGTCTGGTTGGGGTTCCAGTCGTTTTGCTATCGAAGGTTTTAATTTTTTTGGGCAGTGGTGCTTTAAAGCCGGTTGTGGTTTTGTGCCGTCAAACCGCAGCCCAGGCAAATATCATGAAGTTGCCAAATTTACTGATATAGCCGGCAGCGTGAATGCCTATTTTTACAACTTAAATACTTTTTATGTCTACGACGACTTACGCACCATTCGCGCGGAAGTGCGTCAGCAACAACAAGCGCTTAGCGCGAAAAAACTAGCACATGGTTTAAAACGGTATTCTGAGCGTGGCGAGCAATATGTGATGGAAATTCAGACGATGATTGTCAGCAATTCTAAATTTATGGATGAGAGTTAATGCGCGCAGTAATAAAAGGGTGTGGCTTTGGGTTCGTGCTGGCGTTGCTAACGCCTACATGGGTGGTGGCAGATACGCTGTTTAATTACGATGGCTTTTATTCGCGGCTAAAAAAAAGTGAAAAAGTAGAATATAGCGACATCACGTTGGCCTTTATGCTACAGCAACAAGGCACGACCTTGCCTTGTGATGTCATTGCCGCTCGTATCACTACCGACATCAGTGATGAGCCACTGACGGTGGCTAGTAATGGCGAATTGGTGTTGCCGTATTCTGAGCTATTAAATAGCCGCAAAGCGTTGATTAAATTACAGCAACCTGAAGCTGCAACCGCCTGTGATTTGAACTTTCGGTTACGCAGTAAATTACCACTGGACGCCGATATTGACTGGCAGCAGTTGTTGCATATGCATCAACAGTTTGATCAGTTGCTCAAAGACTTAGCCGGGCTTGGTAAATATTTTTTACCAGAAATGACCGGCCTCACATTACAGTTTACCCGAGAAGTGGTGTTAGAGTCGGCGCCAGCAGAGCTTGCTTCGCGCATTCACTGCCAGGCGATGCAGTGCCAAGTCTTATTAACCGAGGCCGAAAAACTTACCGGCAAGATTCGGTTTAATCAAGCACCGCAGACGCTGTTGCCGCTATTGCCACGTTAGGTTTGTGTGACATAAAACACGAAACACGCAATGGAAAAGACTTAGCACAAAATACTTAGCACAAAATACTTAGCACAAAAGACTTAGCACAAAAGACTCAGCGCAAAAGACGATTAGCAACGTCATCAATGCATGTCTCTGATCAGCGTCCGTAAACCTTCGTATTCTGCCGATCGCTGCCATGCCGAGGTCGGTTTTATGCAAAGTTTTGCAGCCACTTCATCAATTTAACCAACGGAATCAACCTTCAGTCGCAACTTCGCTGTTTCGGCTGTACAGCGTTGCGTGCTTTCTGTACAACTTTGTGAGTGTTATGGTGGTTGCAGCGGCAATCAGCAACAATGGCACCGCTAACACTGCAGCTTCGGTTGTGGCGTTGGTCGTGTTTTCTCGCAGGTTACAGGGGGCTCCAACCAGAATGAATCATCAAAAAAATATTCGCAGCAGTTACCGTTCGCTATTTGCTTTGGCGCGAAGTTTCCGCGCTGTATGCAGAGGAAGCTTACAAGACGTTCGGCGTGGCATCTCGTGTTGTGTAGTTGGCGGGCTCCTTGGTAGCTTGGCGCTCAACGTTCAAGCTGCGGTGCTGATGAAACCAACGGCAACACCGGCGCTGAGTTATCCGCAGGCTTTAACGCCCAGCAAGGTTAATTCGGCGATCACCCCCCCTGAACAAGTACTTGGTTTTGCGGTGGGAACCAAAACGGCGACGCCTGAGCAAATAAACCAGTTGGTGCAAGTGTGGGCCAGCCAAAGTGACAACATTGTTTATCAACAATATGCCACCAGCTATGAAGGCCGGCCCCTGCATTTACTGGCCATTTCGAGTGCGAAAAATTTAGCCAAGCTGCCGCAGATCCAGCAACAAGTGCAACAGCTTGCTGCACCTGCCGGGCAATCAACGGCACAGTTAGAACAAATTATTAGTGAGCTGCCCGCGATCGCCTGGATGGCGTATTCCATTCATGGCAATGAATCGTCCGGCGCAGATGCTGCGCTCGCATTGATTTACCAACTGATAGCTGCTGATGATCCAAAGATCACGGCCTTGCTAGACCAGATGGTGATCTTGGTCGACCCGATGATGAATCCTGATGGTCGCGCCCGTTTTACCAAAATGCTGGAGCAGCATCGTGGCACGGCGCCAAATGTTGATAGCCAGTCGATGTTGCATGCCGGCGTCTGGCCTTATGGCCGCTCTAATCATTATTATTACGATCTAAACCGCGACTTTTATCTATTACAAGCGCCAGAAACCCGGGGCCGGGTCGCATTAATCAATCAATGGTATCCACAATTGATGATTGACGGTCATGAAATGGGCAGTGGCGATACGTTTTTGTTTGGCCCATCGCGTGAGCCTATCAATACCAACATTCCACAAAGTAAGCACAAATGGGGCAAGGTATTCGCCCAGCAACAAGCGGCAAGCTTTGATCAAAAAAAATGGACCTACTATACCGGCGAATGGTTTGAAAACCTCTACCCAGGTTATTCGAACTATGCCGAGTACCGCGGCGCGGTGCATATTTTGTATGAACAAGCCCGCACCGCTGAAGATGGTGTTCGGTTAGAGAACGGTATAATTCGTACTTATGCTCAGTCGGTGCATCATCAATTGATCAGCTCGTTGTCGAATTTGCAGACGCTACTGGCCAACAGCAAAGATATCTACCGTGATTTTGTCAAAGATCGGCAGTTGATGACGTCCAATAATAGCCCGTACGCCGATAAAAGTTATGTGGTGCTGCCCACGGCCAACCGCAAACGCTTAGAGCACTTTGTGTTTTTGCTAAAAGCGCAAAATATTGAAGTGCAACAAACCACCGCAGCTATCAGTATTCGGCAAGTGACCGATCAGCTGGGACAACAGTTCAGTGAAAAAACACTGCCCAAAGGGGCGTTGGTGATCCGCTCGCGGCAACCGGAAGCGCGCTTGTTAAATGCTATTTTGGAATTTAACGCCACCATCAAAGATGAAGTGTTGTTGGAAGAATATCAGCGCACCTTACGCGACGGTAGTTCGGTGATGTACGACAATACCGCTTGGAACCTGACGATGATGCTAGGGCTGACGGCGTGGGAAGTTGGACAAGATATCAGCCAAAGTTTGCAAGAATTTAAACCACATCCGTTGGTGGTGGCAGCGACTGTCGCCGATGACAGCAGTGCTGAGCATGCGAGTGCGAACAGCAATGCCAGTAATACCAGCGATGCCAGTAATAACACCCTCAATCAAAGCGGCAATGATCTTGGCTGGCTGGTCAATGGCGATGATGATGCGTCGGTTGGCTTTGCCGCACGTTTAATGGAGCAGGGCGTACAAGTACGCTTGATCAACAAAGCGGGTGTGTTGGGCGACGTAATTTTTAACCGCGGCACCATTGCTGTGCTGCGCAGTGACAACCCTGCAATGGCGGATTTGGTTGGCAAAGTCACTCGCGCCGCAAGCGACGTGCATACCGATTTACAAAATCTAACACAAGGCTTAGGGGAAGGTGACTTGCCCGACATCGGCGGTTCACATTTTGAATTGCTAGCGCCGCCGAAACTGGCCATTGTCGGTCAGGGCGGGGTGAGCCAGCTCGATTTTGGTGCCATTTGGCATATGGTCGACACCCAGCTTGGCATCCGCCATAGTCACTTAGATATTGACGGTTTGCTGCGAAACGATTTACGCCAATACAACGTCATTGTCCTGCCGCATATGAACGCCAAGTTGGATAAAAACCAGCTGGCGGCGCTGCAAACTTGGGTTGAAGCCGGTGGTACTTTAATTAGTATCGACGGTGCCACCGAGCAACTGCTGGCGGGGAAAGTTTCAAGCGTCAAACTGCTGTCTGACGCCATCAACGATGCGGCAAAATATGATTTGTCGCTGCAACGGGAGTGGCTGGCCAGTCAAACCACGTTCGCGAATAAAGCGGCGGTACAAAGTTACGTGGTGCCGGAGAGTATCGATTTGCCTTGGTTAAGCTCGCCAAAAATAAAAGGGCTGGATAAAGAGCAGCTAACAACGTGGGAGCAATGGTCGAGCCACTTTATGCCATCCGGTGCCATTTTGGCCGGGCGGGTCGATCAGCATCATTGGCTGACGTTTGGCACCGAGCCGCAGCTGCCGTTGCTATTTAGCAATCATCCACTGCTAATGTCAGATGACGATTCGCAAGCGGTGGTGCGAATTGGCGTGATGACAGAGAATAAATCTGCGCTCAGCCGTAAACTTGGCTGGTCGACGTTACCTGCTGGCCTTGATGTACGAGTACGCATGAGCGGCTTGTTGTGGCCGGAAGCGGCGCAGCGCGTCACCAATACGGCGTATCTCACCCGCGAAGGTAAAGGCAATGGTCAGTTCATTATGTTCGCCGGACAGCCGGTGGTACGCGGCGGCACCAAAGGTACCGAACGCCTGTTGCTCAATGCGATAGTGTATGGCCCAGGGCTAGGCGCGACGGTGGCGATTAATCTTTAATACGCCGTTCTAAAGCACCTTGGGCTTAGGCGGTCTATGCCCCCAAGGTGCGTTATTTTGTGTTAGCTTTGTATTAGCTTTGTGCTAGTTTCGTGGTGATTTTGCGGTAATTTTACGTTAGTTTTGCGGCTGTTTAGCGCTAGCTTTGCAGCCGCTTTTCAGCAGCACCTAGCGCTAGCTATGGGCTACGACGTATTTTGTCGTGGCGCTGGCTATACAGACGCTGGCCGATGGCCAGAATACTCAGATATAACATGGCATTGGCCGGCGACTGCAAATTAAAGTCGACGGTACAGTGGATCAACATATGCACGGTTGCCATTGCGCAGCCAAAAGCGAGCCCGCGGTGTAATTTGTGTTCGCTTTGGCGCATCACCTGCAGGTTTTGCCATAAACTCCACAACACCATCAGCCCCAGCAGCAAGGTCATCGGAATGCCAACTTCAATGGCAAATTGCAAATAATCATTGTGGGCATGGTCGTAGAAACCGGAATACATTTGCGGCTGATAGGCTGGAAACACGGTATAAAAAGTACTGCCGCCACTGCCTTGCCAACCGTATTGCTGCAAAATGGGCAAGCTATCCATCACTACTTCATCGCGGGTTTCCGAGGCAAAAGACGTTTCGGCGAACCGTTGTTGCAGTTTTTCCAAGCCAAACATCGAACCGATGATCAGCATGTCGAGTAATAAAATACTCACCACCAACGGTTTAAGCAGCGCTGGCGGTCTTTTATAGAAAAATAACGCCAGTAACGACACCAAGGCTAGGCTGGTAAAAAAGGCTGCGTTACCCATGCGCGAGCGGCTTAACACTAGCCCAATCACCATCACAATAATGGCGAGTCGTAACATTAACTTACTGCTGAGCATACTGGCGAAAAGATCACGAATAAGCGCCTTGAACCGCCACTGCGGCGGTTGGCTCGATAGTTCAGAAAGTAATAAACCAAGCGCCATCGCCAAACAAAGGGCCAAATAATTGGCAAAATGGTTTTGATACACAAAGCTGCCACGGGCGCGCCCCATTTCATTGACGGCAAATAACGGCGAATTAGCCACGTCCGCTAGATTGAGCACTGAACCATAAAAAGCCTGAATAAAACCGGATAACACCATCATTAACACCAGCATCCGCAGACGCCAAGCGCTGTCGGTGTAAATGCAAACCAACTGCACCCATATCAAGAAAAACACACCTTTGAGCAGCATAATTTCAGTTTGTTTGGGATCAATGCTCTGGATAAGCGGCACTACGCCTAAGACTTGCAAAGACAAATACAGCTGGAAAAAGATCAGCGGCAATAAAAGTGGATGAAACCAACGGTGCCACAAGGCTGGGCCTGCAGCGCGGCACGCATTCACCAAATGCAGTAAAAAGACCACGCCAATTAGAAATTCTAATAACGACCAAGCCCAAGGCCGATTGCTGCCAACCGGAATAGGTGCCCAAATCAGCACCAGACATAACAAAGTAAAAATTATTGCACCGAATTTAGTCTTTTGCATGAAACAAGATGCCTGCGAAATAAATCTAAGTTATTGGAATAGCAGAAAAAGCGCAACAAAAAGCCCCTAAAAAGGGGCTTTTTATCAGGATAAGGTCAAAGGCTTAGTTGCCTGAAACTATCTCAACGACCTGGCCACTGCCTGTGCCGCCGCCAGCACCGGTGGTGCCGGGTGGAGTGGCTGTGGCAACGGGTACTGTGGCGCCGCCACCCGCTGCTGTTGGGCCTGCGGCTGTTGCGGTACCTAAGGCATTCGCAATCAACGTTGGGTCAATACCTGCGGCGATAGCGTAAGCAGTGGTGGTGTCTTGATCAACACATGAATTTGCGACTGAGCGTAGAATCTCTTCTACTAATACCGGATCATTTTTCGCCTGTTCCAGTGCAAACTCGATGACTTGTTCAGCAAGTTTCGGGTTACAGGTTTTTAAATCAGTGATTTTGGCAACAAAATCGGTCAGGTTCTGACCTTGCGCCTGGGCTGTGGCAAACATAGTTGCGATTTCAGCATTGGCTTCCTGCGCTGATACCGCCGGCACATACAGCTGAACTGCAGCTGCGACCAAAGCGATTTTTAAGTACTTCATATGCATTCCCCGCACAACGAACGTTAATTACAACTAAAACTTTTCTGAGTGTATCTGAGTTTTGTCGAAATTACAGCCAAAACTTTCAGAAACGGTCGAGAAATTTACCGGCGCATGTAAACCACGCCCTTGTAACGCATCAATATGAATTGCATGACAAATATCGGCAATATCCAAATTTTCAACATGCGGCGCAATAACGCGAATGCCAATACCATGACAAATATGAGTCATGGTTTCGACAAAAAAGCGGGTGTCGTCTTGTTGTAACGCCCGAATATAACTGCCATCAATTTTGATGTAATCGATGTTCAGGCCCTGCAAATAACGAAACGAGCTAAAACTGGCACCAAAACGCTCGATGGTAATTAACGCGCCGGCAGCTTTGACAGCATTAAAAAACTCGCCAGCAGAAGCAATGGCCCCCAGCGTGGCTTGTTCGTTCACTTCAAACACTAACGGCGGTAACTGGTGTTGGTTCGCGCGGATGGTATTGCATAACCAGCGGGTAAATTGGCTGTCGTGCATGGCACTTTTACTTAAGTTAATGGCAAAAGTTTGGCCGCGGAAATTTTTTAAGTGGCTTAAGATGTAGGTCACCAGCGCTTTGTCGAGCAACAAAGACACGCCCAACCGATCGGCCATTGCAAACACATCCGATGATGCTAGTTGCTCACCATCGGCGCGAAACTTAATGTAGGTCTCGACATACAACAGCTTTTGTTGCTGATACACCGGCTGCACTTGCAGCTCAAACATGCGCTGCATGTCGGCGGAAATAGATAACTCGGTATTACTAAAACCAGCGGCGGTATCGGATACCACCGAACGGGTGAAATGATGCAATATTTCTTGCCAGTCAGAGCGCGACTTTCCGACGACCACCGGCTCTAGCTGCAATGCCAGCGCTGGTGACGGCTCGGCTTGTTGTTTGGCTTGTAAGCCATCAAGCCGGCTTAGGCTGGCGCTTAAATCATCGTCTGGGGCAATCGCCAACAAGGCAATGCTGGCAAACCCATGTTGATATTGTTCTGCGTTGGCAATTTCAAAGGCTTGGCGAACTTGCATCGCAAATTCGACCGAGCTGGTGGTGCCAAGCGTGGCCAAAATGGCAAACTCGCTGCCGGATAAGCGAAAAAGCTGTGCCTGCTGCAAATTACGAATTTGCGCCTGCAAGATGCTGCTGGCTTTTTCGACGTATTGATCGCCAGCGGCATACCCTTGGTTATCATTGACTTCTTTAAGCGATGATAACGCCACGAGCGCCAAATACGGCATATTGCCTTCGTCATCGGGGCCGGCTTGCAAACTTAAATACGACTGCACTAACGCTCGGCGATTGGGCAGGGCGGTTAAACTGTCGATATAAGCTTGCTGATTTAACTGCTCGGCGCGGTCAGTCAGCTCGGTAAAACTGCGTTTTACATTCCCCACCATGTGGTTCAGTGCGTAGACCACGGTGCGTAGCTCTTTGGTCATCGGTAAATAACTTAAAAACTCAAAGCGCTTTTCTGCCAGTAATTCTGCTTGTTTTTCAATATCTTTTAATGGTTTTAACACCACCAACAGCAGCCAGTGCACCGCCATTAAGGCGCCCAGACACAGCAATAAACTGGTCCAGAACACCGCTTTGGTGTGATCCCACAAACTACTGTAAGCAAAACCCGGATGTGCTTGCACGGTTAATACACCGGCAATGCGCCAACCGTCATTGACTTCCGATTCCATCAGCGGTGGATGCAGTGGAAACAATTGAATAAACCAAGCCGGTACACCTTGCACTTGCTGGGGGTTTTTGCGGTCGAACACCGGCTCTTTTTTGGCGTTGCTAAAACTAATGGCCAAATATGAACCGGAATCGAAGATGGCTGAAATCATGGTGTCGGCCAAAATTTTATCGTCGCCCGATAAATAAGGCGAAATGGATAAACCTAAGCTATTGGCGGTGTCTTGCGCCGAGCGGGCTAATTGATTATCCAAATAACTTCGCATATTACCGGTACTGACCAGCACGGTGGTGGCGAAGGTAATAATGGCCAGTAAAATGAGGAGCACACTGAGCTGAGTGCTCAGCGCGACACCATGCTTAAACAGGCTGCCTGATGCGGGTTTTGCAGCAATTTGTGAGTCTGTCATAACAACTACCTTTGTTGGTCTTATTTTGGTTGATGCTGAAGTGGCGCAGGTTCGGCACGAGCATATGGTTCGTGGCGAGAGTTACGCGTCTGGCGCGCCCCTAACAACTAAGGCGCTATACTGCTACTTCTTTGGCATTTTTATGGTATTTCTAACTTATCTGTGTTGCATGTGCTATCGCACTTGCTATTACCTTGCTATTACCTTGCTATGGCACGCTGCATGGCTTTTGTCAGCACACTACAACGTTGTGCCAGCCGCATCAGCGGCCAAGGCGGCACGTTCGCTACCGCAAAGGGCATAATTCATCATTAATAGCCTTGTTCAATTTTCTCCAGCACCGCCGTCCAGTTGGAAATGCCGCTGCTGTCTTTTACCCGCCGGCCCAGGCCATTTGCTTTGGCTAACCATAAACCACTGGCGTTAAAGCTATAAATCGGGCGTAAGTCGGTCCGATATTGCGCCAATTTAATCTCGGGTTCCATATTGTCCAGCACATAAGGCATTTCGTCGGGCTGTTCAAAATACACCAGCACCATATGCGGCTCGTTGACGCTGAGCGCCCGCACGTACATCAGCCGCAGCTTTTCATCGTCAACACCCATCGCCCGCAGCGTAAAATACTTGGCGAGGGCGTAGTCTTCACAATCACCGGCGCCGGTGCCTAAACTTTCAATGGGCGTGGCCCAGTAATCGGTTTTTTGCCAGTGATCTAAATCGGAGCTGTAGGCGACGTTTCGGTTAAAAAACTGGTTCGCCAAATGGATACGGTCCCAGTCACTTTCGCTACTGCCTTTGACGATTAGATCTCGCCATAGCGTAAAGCGCGTAACGGCGTCATCGCCGTAACGTTGTTGCACGTCCTTAAAAAACGTGTCGCTAAAAGTGGTATCGGTGTAATTGGCGCTGACCGTTAAACAACAACAGGCCGTTACTATCCACAAAAAAGGTTTAAAATTCATAGACTCCGGCATATATCACTGTCAAGGTTCCACCCTACAGACCAAGCCTGTGCGCCTCATGGCTGAACCTGGGCTTGAGATTACCACAAGTGATTGAAAATCATCAAACATCGGCGGATAGCCGCCAGCTACTGGTATGCTGCGTGAGTGCGCATTGAGGGCGCATTGGTGGTGGATTGGTGGCTTGCGACATTGGTGGCCGCCCCCCAAAATTGGCAGCCAGGCGCTGCAGTGGTGCAAATAATTGTGCATTGGCGTTTGCAAAAAAAACGCAAAAACGTTATAAATGCCGCCTCTTCCAAGAGGGAAAGCGGGCGCAAACCTTGGTTTGTTGCACCGAAGCCATTAGGGCTTTCATTCGTGTAGATGGAACTGCATAGCGACTTTGCGATCTGGCGACAGAAATGTTGGGCACACTTCATCATGTTGCATCGTGCGGCGTGAATAGTAGGCAAGGACGCAACAGAAGGCGCGGTTCCATCGTTTTATCTTTATTTCCACTATGGAACAGGATGTTATTGATGGTTCATTTAGCTTCAAAACAATCACATTACGGCAAACGAATTGATGACAGCCTGCAAGTCACCCGCGCCGTTATTCCGGTTGCCGGCCTTGGCACCCGCATGTTACCTGCCACCAAAGCCATGCCCAAAGAAATGCTCACCGTGGTGGATAAACCACTGATCCAGTACGTGGTACAAGAAGCCATTGCTGCGGGCATTACCGAAATTGTGCTGGTGACCCATTCTTCCAAAAACATGATTGAAAACCATTTTGACACCAGCTTCGAATTAGAAGCGGCGCTGGAAAAACGGGTCAAACGCCAGCTACTCGAAGAAGTTCGTAATATTACCCCAAAAAACGTCACCGTTATTTCCGTGCGTCAGCCACAGGCGTTGGGCCTGGGCCATGCCATTTTGTGCGCGCGGCCGGTGGTGCGAAACCATCCATTTGCGGTGTTATTACCGGATGTGATTGTGGATCAGTACCAATCGAACCTGAAAAAAGACAACTTAGCAGCGATGATCCGCCGTTACAACGAGTCGGGCCATAGCCAAATTATGGTAGAGCCGGTGCCGGCCGAATTGGTCAACCAATATGGCGTGGTGGATGTAGACGGCGTTGCGCTGCAACAAGGCCAAAGCGCCAGCATTATTGATATGGTAGAAAAACCAGATTTAGACGAAGCGCCGAGCAATTTTGCCATCACCGGCCGTTATGTGTTGTCGCCCACCATTTGGGACTTGCTTGAATTTACCCCGCCCGGTGCGGGTGATGAAATTCAGCTCACCGACGCCTTGCACCAACTGCGATTGCTGGAAATGTTAGAGGCGTACCATATTCAAGGTAAGTCACACGATTGCGGCAACAAACTGGGTTACGCGCTGGCCAATGCCGAATATGCGCTGCGTTCAAACTTTGGTGAAGCCTACAAAGCGCGGTTACGCCAGTTGCTGGCGGAATAACTTCGCCATTTGGCTTAACGCGCAGCGAAACGGCTTCTTTTGCCCAAGCACACGCAGGCCTATACAGCACACGCAGGCTGATACAAGAACACACAGGAACAGCAATGAAATATTTGGTCACCGGCGCCGCGGGTTTTATTGGCAGCAAAGTAGCAGAAGAGCTGGCGTTACAAGGCCACGACGTAGTTGGCATTGATAATCTAAACGACTATTACGATCCGGCGTTAAAGCTGGCACGGCTAAGTCGCATCAACGACGCGCTGACGCTTAGCAATCAGCAAGCCCGGTTTCGTTTTGTAAAGCTCGATTTAGCCGACAGAGACGGTATGGCCGCGCTGTTTGCCGGCGAAAAGTTTCAGCGCGTGATCCATTTAGGCGCCCAAGCTGGCGTGCGGTATTCAATTGATAACCCAATGGCCTATGTCGATTCTAACCTGACCGGCATGATGACGGTGTTAGAAGGCTGTCGCCACCACAAAGTTGAGCATTTGGTGTATGCCAGCTCCAGTTCGGTGTATGGCAACCAGCAAAAAGTGCCGTTTAGCGAAACCGACGCCGTCGACACGCCCATTTCCCTGTACGCCGCCACTAAAAAATCCAACGAGCTAATGGCGCATACCTATAGCCATTTGTATCAGCTGCCGACCACTGGCCTTAGGTTTTTTACCGTGTACGGCCCCTGGGGCCGCCCCGATATGGCGCCATGGAAATTTACCAAAGCCATTTTAGAAGGCCGGCCGATTGACGTGTACAACCACGGCAAACTTCAGCGCGACTTCACCTACATTGACGATATTGTGGAAGGGGTGCTACGCATTGCCGACCAAGTGCCAGCAACTGCCAACTACCCAACCGAGCTGGCCAGTAACCCGTATTACGCGCTGTACAACATTGGCAATAACCAGCCCGTCGCACTAGAAGATTTTATCGCCGCCATTGAAGACGCCGCTGGGGTTAAAGCGCAGAAAAATTACCTGCCAATGCAAGCAGGGGATGTGTATCAGACGTATGCCGATGTCAGCAAACTAGGCGCTGCGGTGAATTTTAAACCGGCGACTGCGTTGAGTTTGGGGATGCAGCATTTTGTGGATTGGTATCGGGAGTCAGGAAATAATTAGTCAAGACTGATTTCAGATGTAAAAAGCCAAACAAAATAATAGTTATCTTCAGATTTATTAAATGAGTATAAAATTGAATTCAACGCCTAGAGTTTTAAATGTAAAGAGCGGCTTTGAAGAAAATATCTTCGAACATGCTGGTTTGTATTCCTTTTTG
>JBBKWN010000122.1:0-3094 GCA_037968955.1 Rheinheimera sp.
GATGAATTGGCAGAAGAAGCCGATGAAGCTCGTCGAGCGGCGCGGCAAGGTCAACTTTTGACTGAAAAACAGCGATATGTTGCCATGATTGTTGAACGAGTTCGTCAAAACTGGTTTACTGATGACATGATGAACGGTAAAGAGTGTGTTATCTCTCTGAATCTTGCCAGCAATGGTTTTGTAATTAACTTGAAAGTTGAAGGCGGAGATGCCGGTGTATGTAATGCCGCTGTCAGTGCTATTAACAGGGTAGGACGTTTCCCAATGCCTGAAGATCCGGATCTAAATGCCGAGTTCAGACAATTGAAGTTACCATTTAAAAAATAAACAGAGACCTGATGACAATGATATTGAAGTGGATCGGAAAAGCAGCAATTTTGGCGTTGGCAGTCGTCGCTTTAAAAGCAAATGCCTCGCTTGAGATTGTGATTACTGAAGGTGTGGATTCGGCTCGCCCAATCGCAATTGTACCTTTTACATTTGTAGGGCAGAATCAGCCAACACAAAATATAAGTCAGATTGTCGCCGCCGATTTAATGCGTAGCGGTAAATTTAATCCAGTCAATGTTATGCGTATGCCACAACAGCCGCAGAATAGTAGCCAATTGAATGCTGCTGCTTGGGCAAAAACAGGTATTGAAGCTGTTGTGATGGGCACTGTAAAAGAAGTTGGACTCGACCGCTATACGATTAGTTATGAACTGGTTGATGTTGTCAAAGCCAATGGTGGCGTCGGACAGCCAATGATGAATGCTGCAGGACGCATGGTTGCAGGGTCGAACCATATTCTACATGCTAGTGAAATTACCATTGCCGGTAAGCTATTTCGCCAATACGCTCACCGCGTGAGCGATGTAATCTATGAGAAATTAACTGGCGAACGTGGTGCTTTTTCGACCAAAATAGCTTATGTATTAGTGCGAGACAAACAAGAGTACCGTTATCAATTGGTCGTCTCAGATTATGATGGTGAAAATGAGCAGGTGTTACTGCGCTCAAAAGAACCGTTAATGTCCCCAACTTGGTCGCCCGATGGCACGAAGTTGGCTTACGTGACATTTGAACGTAAGCAATCGCAAATTTATATTCAGGATGTTTACACGGCGCGGCGCAGTATCTTAACCTCATTCAAAGGTATAAATAGTGCCCCGATTTGGTCTCCTGATGGTCGGAAGATGGCGATGACGCTATCAAAAGATGGCAATACAGAAATTTATGTGATGGATATTGCGTCCAAATCACTAAATCGACTGACCAACCATCGTGCAATTGATACGGAGCCAAACTGGGCTCCTGACAGCCAGACGGTACTTTTTACATCGGAGCGCGGTGGTAATCCACAATTATATACCGTAGATATCAACACAAAAGCAACAACTCGTGTTACTTTTGACGGTGAACAGAATTTAGCGGGTAAATATACTCCTAACGGGCAAGCAATTGTTATGGTAAACCGGACAAACGGTCAGTATAATATTGCGCGCATGGATAGGACTACCCGTCAAATGCAAGTGCTGACTCGCACTTATTTGGATGAGTCACCAAGCATTGCGCCAAATGGCTCAATGATAATTTATAGTACTTTGCACGGTTCGTCACAAGTACTGGCACTGGTGTCCATGGATGGTCGCTTTAAAGCTAGGTTACCAGCAGTGAATGGTCGGGTAAAATCGCCAGCTTGGTCGCCGTTTTTATAAAATACAAAAATTTGGTTAATCGTTTTACTAAGGAAAAATCATGAACTTAAATAAAGTTTTAAAAGGTTTGTTAGTAGCAGTGCCAGTGCTGACTTTAGCTGCATGTAGCTCTAACAATGACACTGATGCTGGTGCTTCTAACGAAGTAATGAATCAGCCAGTGCAAGCTGTTGATCAAGGCATGAGCGATGCAGAACAACTGCGTCAGCAATTAGAAGCTCTGCGTCAACAAAACACTATTTACTTTGACTTCGACAAGTCAACAATCCGTTCTGAATTCGCTTCAGTTCTGGATGCTCACGCTGCTTTCCTGCGTGCACGCACTACTATTTCTGTTACTGTTGAAGGTCATACTGACGCTCGCGGTACTCCAGAGTACAACATTGCACTGGGCGAGCGTCGTGCTCAATCAGTTCAAAGCTACCTGGCAAACCTAGGTGTTGCTGCTGGTCAATTGTCAGTAGTTAGCTACGGTGAAGAAAAACCAGTTGACGCTGGTAACACTGAAGATGCGTTTGCTAAAAACCGTCGTGCAGTTTTAGTATACTAATCTAAATTTGTGAGTGTGCATGGACGTTAAGAAGTCTCTGGTTACAGCGTTATCGCTGGTCAGTATTGCAGTCATTGCTAATCCGGCGCCAGTCGCTGATTTAAGCCGAAGCAGCAATAAAATTTTCGGTGCACAAACCAGTGCTCGAGTCGGATCTGTTGAAGAACGGCTTGGTGCATTGGAGCGTGTGGTTGAAGCTCGAGCGTCTGCTCAATTGCAGATGCAACAGCAGTTGCAAAATTTGCTTGATGAAGTCAGCGAATTGCGTGGCTCTACTGAAATGCATAATCACAAGTTAGAAGAGATATTACAGCAACAGCGTGATATCTATCAGGAAATTGACCGCCGGGTTGGTGGCCAGAGTTCGTCAGCTGCAGTAGTACAGTCAAATGTGCCTGCTGTTAGCGCGTCTCAGGCATCTGTTCCTGCGGGCAATCCTGCAGCTGTAGTTGCAGCCGAACAGGTTGCAACTGCGGATGCTGCTGCTTCACAGAGCGAAAACACTTCCGCCTCGGTGATGAATGAAGCTCAAGCTTACGAGCAAGCTATCAACTTTGTAATAAAAGATAATAACTACGCAGCTGCCATACCGGCATTTGAAAGTTTTATCAAAAATTACCCAAATTCAGATTACACGTCAAACTCACACTACTGGCTAGGTCAGTTGTATTATCAAAAGTCAGATTTTTCAAAATCAAAAATACATTTTGAACGTGTTGTCAAACAATATCCGAATTCTTCTCGAGTTCCCGACGCTTTAGAGAAACTGGGCATGGTTTCCGAAAAGCAAAATGATTTGGTTTCAGCAAAACGATTTTACAATCAATTAATTAAAAGCTTTCCAAAA
>JBBKWN010000123.1:0-7589 GCA_037968955.1 Rheinheimera sp.
GCTTTAAAGAAATCAATGACCGCTTTGGTCACCATGTCGGCGATGAGCTATTGGCAAAGGTCGCGGAGTTATTGCGCCATTGTGTCCGCAAAAGTGACACTGTGGCACGTTTTGGCGGCGATGAGTTTGTCATTCTGCTAACGGCGATGCTGGACAAAGATGATGCGGCTATAGTCGCTGAAAAAATCCTGCAGCATCTGTCAACGCCGATGCAATTGTCGACTTGTGCAGTGAAGGTCAGCGCCAGTATTGGTATTGCGCTTTATCCGGATAATGGCACTGACAGCCAACAAATGATGCAAGTAGCTGACAGTCTGATGTATCAAGCTAAGCAGCAAGGAAAAAGCTGTTATCGGTTTAGTCAGTCGGCGACCAGCGGGCTTTGATGATCAAGAGCAGTGACTTTAACCATCTTTTCTATATAATTGGCGCTCATTTTCAGTGTCAAGTTTCAGTACCGGTAGAAAGGATCAGTGCATGCGTAGTCATTATTGCGGTTTGTTGAACGCACAACATGTGGGGCAACAAGTTTCTCTGTGCGGTTGGATCAACCGTCGTCGTGACCTCGGAGGTCTGATTTTTGTTGACCTGCGCGACCGTGAAGGTCTGGTGCAGGTGTTTTTTGATCCGGATTTAACCGAAATGTTCGCCGCCGCGGCCGAGCTGCGGAACGAGTTTTGTGTACAAATTAAAGGTGAAGTGCGGGCCCGTCCTGCTTCACAAATTAATAAAGATATGGCGACAGGTGAAGTAGAAATATACGCTTCAGCCTTAGTTATCCTCAACAAAGCGCCAGCTTTACCGCTTGATTTTAATCAGAACAATAGCGAAGAGCAGCGTTTAAAATACCGCTATTTGGACATCCGTCGCCCCCTGATGAGCGATCGTTTAAAATTCCGCGCTAAAGTCACTAGTTTTGTTCGTAACTTTATGGACAGCAACGGCTTTTTAGACATTGAAACGCCAATTCTGACCAAAGCAACACCGGAAGGTGCGCGCGACTATTTAGTGCCAAGCCGCACTCATAAAGGCCAGTTTTTTGCTTTACCTCAATCACCGCAATTGTTTAAACAGTTGCTGATGATGGGCGGTATGGATCGTTATTACCAAATCGTGAAGTGTTTTCGCGACGAAGACTTACGCGCCGATCGCCAGCCGGAATTCACCCAGATAGATATCGAAACCAGCTTTATGACCGCCGCGCAAGTGATGCAGGTGACTGAAGAAATGGTGGTTTCGATGTTTAAATCAATGTTGGATGTTGATTTAGGCAATTTACCGCAAATGACTTATTTCGAAGCGATGCGCCTTTACGGTTCAGACAAACCGGATTTACGCAACCCGATGCAGTTTGTCGATGTCGCGGACTTATTAAAAGACGTTGATTTTAAAGTCTTTTCAGGCCCAGCGAATGACCCAAAAGGTCGGGTGGTCGCGCTCAAAGTGCCGGGTGCTGCTGAAAAGGTATCACGCAAAGACATCGACACGTACACCGCCTTTGTCGGGATTTACGGTGCAAAAGGACTGGCCTGGTTAAAAGTGAACGACGTGGCGTTGGGTCTCGAAGGCATCCAGTCACCGGTAGCGAAGTTCTTAACTGCTGATATCGTGAGCGAAATTTTGGCGCGTACCCAAGCGCAAAGTGGCGACCTGATTTTCTTCGGTGCCGATCGTGCCAAAGTGGTGTGCGAAGCGATGGGCGCCCTGCGTTTGAAACTGGGCGAAGATTTAGGCATCACTCAGCCGGGTTGGAAACCGCTGTGGGTTGTTGATTTCCCAATGTTTGAAGAAAACGATGATGGCAGCTTTTCGGCAGTCCATCATCCGTTTACTTCACCACTGGACACGGCTGCATTCTTGGCAACCGACACTGATTCGCTGGAATTAGGTGGCTTGCTGTCCAATGCGTACGACATGGTGCTCAACGGTACCGAGTTAGGTGGTGGTTCAGTGCGTATCCACACGCCAGAAGTACAGGCCAAGGTGTTCCAATTACTTGGTATTAGCGATGAAGAAGCGGCTGAGAAATTTGGTTTCTTATTAGAAGCGCTGCGGTATGGTGCGCCACCACATGCTGGTTTAGCATTTGGATTGGACCGTTTAGTGATGTTGATGACCGGCGCGACGTCCATTCGTGATGTAATGGCGTTTCCAAAAACTGCCACTGCAGCTTGTCCGCTGACCGACGCGCCAGGTTTTGCTAATCCACAACAATTGGCCGATTTGGGGATCGCTGTGGTTGTAAAAGTTGACGCCGCGCAATAACGCCGCCGACAAAATCACTTCAGCTAAGCTGCGTCTATCGTAGCGATATAAGCTTCAAAGCGGCGACACCTGAGTCGCCGTTTTTATCTGTGGGTTTTGCGCAATGATTTCGCAACAAAAAATGTTGCTCGTTTGAATTGGAGTATGAGCATGGCAGGTCATAGTAAATGGGCCAATATGAAGCACCGCAAGGCGCGTCAGGATGCCAAAAAGGTAAAAATTTTCACCAAGTTAATTCGCGAACTCACGGTTTCTGCTAAACAAGGTCCGGATCCAGATGGCAACCCACGGTTGCGTACTGCCATCGCCAAAGCGTTAGTCAATAATTTGTCACGTGATGTCATTGAGCGAGCGGTCAAGCGCGGTGCGGGTGATAGTGGTGGTGAGAATTTCGAAGAACTGGTTTATGAAGGTTATGGTCCAAATGGCGTGGCGATTATTGTTGAAACACTCACCGACAACCATAAACGGACGGTGCAGGATGTTCGCAGCGCATTTACCAAATACGGCGGCAACTTGGGCACTCACGGCTCGGTGTCTTATTTATTTGCCCGCCAGGGCGTATTAAGTTTCGCCCCGGGCGTTGATGAAGATAAGTTAATGGAACAAGCACTTGAAGCGGGCGCTGATGATGTGGTTGGCCATGACGATGGCTCATTTGAAGTTATTACTACCCCCGATGCTTTTATCGACGTGAAAGAAGCGTTAGAGCAAGCTGGCTTACAGCCCGAACATGCCGACGTGAGTTTAGTGCCGGCCACTAAAGCAGAAATCGATGCTGAGACTGTGGTTAAATTCTTTAAATTAATTGATATGTTGGAAGATTTCGATGATGTACAAAATGTGTATCACAACGCCGACATTGCGGACGACGTGCTGGCTTTGGTTGAATAACGGTTGAATATTATTCTTGGGATTGACCCCGGCAGCCGCCTGACTGGTTATGGCGTGATCAGGCAGCATGGTTCGAAGTTTGAGTACGTTGCCAGTGGCTGCATCCGAATGACGCTGGGTGAAATACCTGATCGATTGAAACAAATCTTTGATGGGATCAGTCAGATCATTGAACAAACTCAGCCCACGGTATTTGCCATCGAGCAGGTGTTTATGGCCCGTAATCCAGACTCGGCGCTGAAGCTTGGCCAAGCACGCGGTGCTGCCATTGTTGCCGCCAAAGTGGGTGGCCTCGACGTTTATGAATACTCTGCCAGGCAAGTAAAGCAATCGGTCGTCGGTACGGGCGCCGCAGATAAAGCGCAGGTGCAACATATGGTGCGCACTTTATTAAAACTGCAAGCCAATCCGCAGGCCGATGCCGCCGATGCCCTCGCGGTCGCGTTATGCCACGGCCACACCCAGCAAAGCCTCATTAGCATGGCGGGACAGGCAAGTAAAACAGTACGTGGTCGCTTACGATAAGTGCGTTCTTTCAACAGAACAAGTTGAATCGCTTTCGACAATAAATTCGCATGAATATGCAGGTGAAAAATAATGATTGGTCGACTCCGTGGCATTATTGCCGAAAAACAAGCACCAGATCTGCTGATTGAAGTGGGTGGGGTTGGCTATGAAGTCCAATTGCCGTTGACCAGTTTTTATACGTTACCGGCGGTAGGGCAAGAAACAGTAATTTATACCCACTTTGTGGTTCGTGAAGATGCGCAGTTGTTGTACGGTTTTGCCAACCCAACCGAGCGCAGTTTGTTTCGTCAGCTTATCAAAGCAAATGGCATCGGCCCGAAAATGGCACTGACTATTTTATCGGGATTAACCGCCACGCAGTTTGTCCGTTGTGTGCAACATGATGACATCACTACGCTGGTGAAATTGCCTGGTGTGGGTAAAAAAACCGCCGAGCGTTTGCTGGTTGAAATGCGCGACCGCTTAAAAGATTGGGGTTTATCGATGATTACACCGGTCACCGATCACCTGATTTTAGGTGAGGATGAAGTGCAGAGCTTTGAATTAAAAGAAAGTCCGGAATCTGATGCGATCAGTGCGCTGGTATCGCTAGGTTATAGTCAGGCGCAGGCAGCAGTGGCGGTCAAAAGGGTGTATCATGTCGGACTTACCAGTGAACAACTGATTAAAGCATCATTGAAATCAATGATTTAATTTTTAATGCCAGCAGATTTAATCTTGAGAGTAAAAAAATGATTGAAGCGGACCGTTTAATAGCGCCGTCAGCAAACCGCGAAGATGAAGTCATTGATCGCGCGATCCGGCCCAAGTCACTGGCCGATTACACCGGTCAGTCGCATGTACGCCAGCAAATGGCTATTTTCATCGAAGCGGCAAGGCGCAGGGGCGAGCCGTTAGATCATTTATTAATTTTTGGCCCACCAGGTTTAGGTAAAACTACGTTGGCGATGATCGTCGCGAACGAAATGGGGGTGAATATCAAGCAAACCTCAGGCCCAGTGTTGGAAAAAGCTGGCGATCTCGCCGCCTTATTGACCAATCTGGAACCAAATGATGTGTTGTTTATTGATGAAATCCATCGGTTAAGTCCGGTGGTTGAAGAAATTCTCTATCCAGCGATGGAGGATTATCAGCTGGATATTATGATTGGCGAAGGGCCTGCAGCCCGTTCAATTAAACTGGATTTACCGCCATTCACATTGGTTGGTGCAACTACTCGTGCTGGCGCTTTAACCTCACCGCTGCGCGACCGTTTTGGAATAGTGCAGCGGCTTGAATTTTATAAGGTTGAAGAACTGGCGCAAATTATTTTGCGATCTGCGCATTTTCTGAATTTACAGTTAGAGTTGCCAGCGGCCACTGAAATCGCCAGACGCTCCCGTGGCACACCACGCATAGCCAATCGATTACTACGCCGGGTACGTGATTTTGCACAGGTGAAATCTAATGGCGAAGTCTCGATGGAGGTCGCTAATCAGGCGTTATTGATGGTTGATGTTGATGCGCAAGGTTTTGATTATATGGACCGTAAGCTGCTACTGACTATTATCGAAAAGTTTATGGGCGGGCCGGTTGGTCTTGATAACCTTGCGGCTGCTATCGGAGAAGAGAAAGATACGATTGAGGATGTGATAGAACCGTTCTTGATCCAACAAGGGTTTATTCAACGTACACCGCGCGGTCGCATTGCTTCTGCCCATGCTTATAAGCATTTTGGCTTTGATCCACCAGCAGTAAAAGAGTTCTGAAATAACCGCCTCACATTTTAACCGCGGGGTTTGGCCCTTTCGGCTATTTTTCCTAGCTCTGAGTGAATTACAGGCAAAAAAAACCCGCTTAAGCAGCGGGCGAATGCAACAAGTTGAAGTAAAACTTCAAAAATCCAGGGAACATGTTTGATTAATCCGATTTAATCCTAAGATAAATCCAACTAATCCGTGATCTTTACTACAGTGAAACACCCTCGGGTTACACCGTTGCGCTAGTTCAGAACACGAGCGTATTCTATGGAATTAGAATATTTACTTCAAACGAGAAAAATTGATAAATTTCATTAGTTAAATTAATGCGAATATTAATGCAGATATCATGAATAACAAGCGTTCTCGCGCTGTAAGGCTATATCTTAAAGGCTAGGAACATTGATACATGAACGAGTTATAAATATTTGGGATTATTTTTTTCATGATTAACAGGTGCAAGTGCCGTTTTTGATGTCTTGTCGTTGAATCTCGGTAATTCGTCGTAAAAAGTGAACTTTTACTGAGCGTAGGTCTCAATTTTATGGGTTTTGCAGCGAATCGCTGCACATTTAGAACTATTTTTACAATTGCTCATGTTGTGCTGTTGAGTTAGTGAGCGTGCTCCAATATCATAGCGCGCATTGAAGTCGTTTTATTTTAGCTTTTTTAGAGGTACGTGCAGGTGACTGGTCAACTTTCAATTTTACACCTTATTCTTGGCGCCAGTATTCCGGTGATGGGGGTCATGCTCATCCTTAGTGCAGCATCTATTGTCTCTTGGGCGATGATTATTCAGCGTAGCAAAGCGCTAAAAATAGCCACCGAAGATACCCGCAAGTTCGAAGACAGGTTCTGGTCAGGTGTTGATTTGTCAAAGCTCTACAACGAAGTCAGTGCCCGCGCCAATGTCAGTGGTATGGAGTCCTTATTCAAAGCTGGTTTTAAAGAATTTGCACGGCTACATAAAACCAATGCTCGACAGCCCAGTGCTGTGATGGAAGGTGCACAACGCGCCATGCGTGTTTGTCTGTCGCGTGAAGTTGAACGTCTTGAAATGCATTTGCCGTTTTTGGCTACCGTCGGTTCAATTAGCCCTTACATTGGTTTGTTTGGCACCGTTTGGGGCATTATGACCTCCTTTATCGCACTTGGCGCAGTACAACAAGCAACGCTTGCAATGGTCGCTCCTGGTATTGCAGAGGCTTTGATTGCCACGGCTATTGGTTTATTTGCTGCAATCCCCGCCGTTATTGCCTACAACAGATTTTCTCATCGGGTTGAACAGCTCGAAAATGCGTATGCCAACTTTGTAGAAGAGTTCTCAAACATTCTACATCGTCAAGCTGTCAGCGGTGGAGATGGCCAATAATGTACGTGCGCAAAAAACGCCGGATGGTTGCGGAAATTAATGTCGTTCCATACATCGATGTTATGCTGGTGTTGTTGATTATCTTTATGGTGACGACCCCGATCATTACTCAAGGGGTCAAGGTTGAGTTACCAAAATCAAAGGCCGAACCTATCGAGCAAATGAAAGATGGGAAAACACCAATCATTGCAACGGTTGACGAAGCTGGCCTGTATTATTTTGAAAAAGACGGTGTCAATAAAGGGCCGTTTAACGCTGAGCAACTTCAAGCAGAAGTAACCGATTCGCTGACGATTGAGCCAGGAACACAAGTTATTATTAAAGGTGATGGTCGAGTGACTTACGACGCTATTATCTTGCTGCTTAATTTATTAAAAGAAGCGGGTGCGCCTGCGGTTGGTTTGATGACAGAAGACGTGGAGTCCAAATAAATGGATCCAGCGTTTAAAAAAGCGCTGCAAATATCCGGTGGCGCCCATGTACTACTGGTTGTGGCGATGTTAGTTAACTTCAACTTTTTTGATAACAAAGAAGTCATCGTTGTCCCTTTGTACTCTGCGAGTAATGCACCACTAACGGCTAGTGTTGTGGAAAATCCGCGGTTAAAAGAAGCAGAGAAAGCGACAAAGAAGAAACCTGAACCTAAAAAAGAACAGCCGGTAAAAGAGCCTCCTGAAGAAGCTGAACCGAAAGAAGACCTTCAAAAGAAGCAAGACGAAGCTAAAAAAGTTCAGGCGGAAAAAGAAGCTGAAGTAAAAAAGAAGCGCGAAGCTGATGTGGCGCTTAGAAAG
>JBBKWN010000124.1:0-31189 GCA_037968955.1 Rheinheimera sp.
ACGTGGAGGTTGCATTAAACATCCTACAGCTAGCATTGAGCAAACTTCCTATGACATGAATTTAACTCATGTTGTTTTGAAATCATATCATTTTAATTCATAGCTTAGTCTGGTGATACTGGTGCTAAGTACAGCAACTATTTTTGGAGTGAACCATGAGCCTAGGCGTTGGTGGCAAGAGCAAAGAAGCGGCATTGGCCAGTCTGCAGGATATGACCGGCGGCGCAGTGCCAATAGGCAAAGCTGAATACCAAGCACGGATCAAACAGGCTTGCAAATTAATGCAAAGCCAGCAACTGGCGGCAATTTACCTCAATGCCGGTACCAATTTAAAGTACTTCACCGGGACCGCTTGGTACGCCAGTGAGCGGTTGGTGGGCGCTATTTTAACCGCCAGCGGAGAAGTACACTATATTGCACCGGTATTTGAGCTAGGAACCTTGCAAGGCTTTTGGGGCGTTGCAGGTCAGCTACATGGCTGGCAGGAAGATGAAAGCCCGTATCAGTTGGTGGCCAGCGTGTTACAACAACTTGGGGTGGCTGCTGATGCGGCGGTAGGGCTTGATGAAAGCACGGCATTTTTTATTGTCGATGGTTTGCGTCAAGCTGCGCCTCAACAGCATTGGACCAGTGCCAAAGCCGTGACTGCAGGTTGTCGTCAGCAAAAATCCGCCGCTGAACTTGCACTGATGCAGCGGGCGATGGAGATGACGCTTGCGGTGCATCAGGCAACCGCCAGTATGTTGTATGAAGGCATCAGCACCCGCGAAGTGGAAGCCTTTATTGACGAAGCTCATCGCAAGGTTGGCGCATCCGGTAGCTATTTTGTGATTGTGTTATTTGGGCCTGATACCGCGTTTCCGCACGGCGTGAAAGATCCACAAGCGTTAAAAAGCGGCGACACGGTGCTGATTGATACCGGCTGCAAACTGCATGACTATATTTCTGATATCACCCGCACTTATGTGTTTGGCGAGCCTTCAGCGCGACAACGCGATATTTGGCAATTGGAAAAAGCAGCCCAAGCGGCCGCTTTTGAGCGGGCGCAAATTGGTGTTGCCTGCGGCGACGTCGACGCCGCGGCACGGGTCGTGCTGGCGGCTGGCGGTTTAAGTCAAGATTATGAGTTGCCGGGTCTGCCACATCGCACCGGTCATGGCATTGGACTGGATATTCACGAATGGCCTTATTTGGTGCGCGGCAATCAACAACCGCTGCTTCCTGGCATGTGTTTTAGCAATGAACCAATGATTTGCCTGCCGGGTGAATTTGGCGTGCGCCTCGAAGATCATTTTTATATGACCGAGCAAGGCCCCCGTTGGTTTACCGAGCCAGCGTATAGCGTTGACGACCCATTTGGTCTTCATCGTCAATAAGTTGACTGGGCTTTGGAGCAACAAATCGGCTTGCCCGAATTAGTTTTAAAAATCTGCGTTCAACAAGGTCGATCTGACACACTGTTCGGATCGATTTTTCACTGACCATCAGACCGCAACGACATTGTCATCGACAATTTACTTGCCTGTTTGGCAAAAGCCCCGATAATAGCCGCTTAACTTGTGATTAAAGGGAGCATTCATGGACTGGTGGTTGTTAATTCAGGCCTTTATTTTAGGGATTGTCGAAGGTTTGACCGAGTTTTTACCGGTGTCGAGCACCGGGCATTTAATTGTCGTTGCTGATTTAATCGGTTTTCAAAATGATGGTCGGGTGTTTGAAATCGCCATTCAATTTGGTGCCATTCTGGCCATCGTATTTGAATATCGGCAGCGGTTTACCAGTGTTGCCACCGGCATGTTCAGTGACAGCAAAGCACAAAAATTCATTCTGAATCTGTTTGTAGCATTTTTACCGGCTGCGGTGATTGGTTTGATGTTTATCTCTTTGATTAAACAATATTTATTTAACCCAATTACCGTGGCGGTGATGCTGGTGTTGGGTGGTTTAGTCATTTTATGGGCCGAGCGTCGTACCCATCAGGTGCGGGTGGTGGATGTGGATGATATCCGCTGGCAGGATGCGCTGAAAATTGGTTTTGCCCAAGTGGTGTCGATGATCCCTGGCACTTCACGCTCTGGCGCCACCATTATTGGTGGTTTATTTATTGGCTTAGATCGCAAAGTTGCTGCCGAGTTTTCGTTTTTCCTCGCCGTTCCCACCATGTTTGCTGCAACTTTTTACGATTTATTTAAACATCGTGATTTATTGGGTTCTGAAGACTTACCGATGTTTGCCGTGGGTTTTGTTACATCCTTTATCTTTGCTTGGCTTGCGGTACGGACTTTAGTGAAGTTTGTCAGTAAACACAGCTACGAAGTATTCGCCTGGTATCGGATCGCCTTTGGTGGTTTTATTCTACTGAGCTGGCAGCTCGGCTGGATTGACTGGGCGACGGCTGCTTTTTAATTCGATCTGATTGACCCCTGTTGTCTGATAAAAAAGCCCGGTATGCAAACCGGGCTTTTTTATCAGACAATTTTAACAGGCAAGGGGATCAAACAACTTCTTTAAGTCATCGGGATCACCAGACCATACTCGGCAACGATGTGATATACGTTACTTCAGCTCAGCCCATAACTTTTGCCACATCAGCTGGTTTTTTGCTTTCAGTGCAGCTGAGTTTTCGGCCAGCACCGGTTGAATTTGCGCTTTGTTGGCCATCAGTTCCGAGACTTTCTGCGTTAAAGTCAAAGCGGACAGCTGCTCAATACAATAATCCGCCATGCCAAAGTCGGTCATCATGGCGTGGTATTTGTGGCTCCAGCTGGTGGCGATACAAGGCACGCCTTGGCTGAGTGCATTAATGGCACCATGAAAACGCGAGCTGATTGCCAGTTCCGCTTGACCAATAAATGCTTTTACCGCCAATGGGTTTTCGATGCTGATGATTTGGCAAGGCGCCAGTAGGGCAATTTCTTTGCAGAGTAAATCGTCTTCTTTACCTTCATGATTGACCAGCACCACTTGCATGCCAAGTTCAGTCAGTTGATTAGCTGCCGCTGCGAATGCCTCAACATAACGGGTGCGCTCTGCTTCGGCATTGGCATGGTTAAATTTGGAAATGACTTTATTGTTCGGGATCAGCGCGGCGAAAGGACCATCAATCACTGGCAATTCTGCGGTAGTGTTGCCTTTGAGGCCCACAGTAAAGTCTGGCGTTAGCACCACCGAATCCGGTAGCACATCAATACAAGATTTCACATGTTCTAATGATACGGGGTCACGCACAAACACCAACCGAGCGTGCGTAATGATATCGCGCATCGCCGCTTTACTTTCTGCCGATTGAAATGGGCCAAAGGCTTGTGGCATAAAGATAAAAGGTTTACCGGCTTCGCCAAAACGTTTTACTTCCCGCGCGGTATTTTGTAAAAACTGCAGCGGCCATTGGTCGCCATAAGCAAAACCCGAGGCTTCTAAAATCACATCCACATCACGCTCGGTGACGATGCCATAACGGGCAAAAGTGTTGCGAACCGCGCTAGGTAACTTGCCAAACCACGGGGTTAAATCGATGCTTTTACGGCGAAACGACAGCTTTTGCCAAGCGCCAAGTCTGGCACGCTCTTGATAGGGTAGGTTCGGACCTGGCGATAACACCAGCTCAAAAGAACGGCCCAGTTGCTCTAAACCTTGCAGGCAGCCTAACAACATCAAATAAGCGCCTTTATTGCGAAATTGCACGCCTTTGACTTCAATTTTTAATGTTTTTGCTTCAGACATAACTGAGTAATCCATCGGAAGATTTCTTTTCAGAATGTGGAATAAGTGCATTGGGGTCTGGATATCCGACCGCAATTAGCATGACCACGCGTTCAAAAGGCTGCAGTTTCAGCAATTTGGCAATTTTTATTTCGTAATTCTCAATGTCCGGCCAGTTAATGGAACACGAAGCCAAGCCCAAAGTTTCCAACGCCAGCATCAGTTGCATATTAGCCAGGCTAGCATCAATGTAAATGACATGCCGATCGCGCTCAAATGGATAGGCGCTTAAATCACCCACCACAGCCAACACACAAGGCAGGCCATCGGCATAACCGGCAGTGCCCATTGGCAGATTGGCGAGCTTGTTTAAGACCGGTTGCTCCATCGCCGCAACATAACGAAACGGCTGGCGGTTACAGGCACTTGGTGCTTGCGCTGCCGCACTGACCGCTTGTGCTAGTACTTCTTTTGGCACCGGCGTCGGCAAAAAGGTGCGGACCGAACACCGTTGCTGGCATAACACTAAAAACTCATCATAACCAATGTTGGCGCGTGGCCGCTGCTGATAAGGCGCTGGCGCCGCCTGACGTTGCAGCTGGCAACTAGCGACTAATTTGGGTTTGATTTGGACGCTTAATTGTTGGTACAGCTCTGGTTGAGGCGCATCCGCTGGCCAGAGCGTGACGGCAAAGTAGCTTTCCAGCACGTCGTGTGCATATTTAAGTAAGACTAAATCCTGCTTATCATCGAGCAATAAATTGGCCAGTGCGGTTAAGGTTTCGTCAATATAATCAAGCGCAAACAATGATTTACGCGGCACCATACTTAAACCTTTTTCTAACCGGTGAATGTTGCGGCGGATAATGACGGTGGCAATGGTCGAACTTTCTTCATGCAGCCGATAATGCTGGCGCCCGGCCGCAGTGGCATGCATTTCTCGGCGAAAATGTGGGTTAAAAAACGCGTAATAAACACCGGCAAATTTGCGATTGCGCGCAGCCAGTGGCAAAAATAACAAATCAAGTCGGGCGTATAGCCGATGCAACAGCTTTTTCATCACAAATACTCACTCCGGCGTCACAGGCGGTTGTGGCTTGGCTTTGACTTTGCAAAGCTGCCACAAATGCGACCTGGTACTTTTGGCGAACAATAAAAAGAAAAATGAGGCGTAGGCATAAGAAATTAACGTCGCCCAAGCGGCGCCTTCAATGCCATACCTTGGGATCAACCAAAGATTTAGCAGCACATTTAAAATAGCGCCAACGCCATGACTTAATAGGCTTAATGGCTCATTCCCGGTAATAATTAAATGCTGGCTGATGAGCGCCCGAACAAAAATAAAACAACCAGCCCAGACATGAATTTGTAGCACCGTGGCCGATGCAACAAATTCTGCACCGTAAGCCAGCAACATAATCCACTTGGCGGTGAGTGTCATCAGCACCGCAATGATAAAGGCCATGCTAAAAAAATGGATGCTGCGCTGCTTTAAGATCAGTAAATAACTGTCCCAGCTGTGATTAAAGGCTTTGAGTAAATCCGGATAATAACGTGCCGCTAACGTCACCGGGATAACATACCAAAGCTCTGACAGCCGTGCCACAGCGGTATATTGACCGGTTGCGGCAATGCCAATCATCTGTTCGATCATGATGGTGTCAATTTTCAGGTAAATAACGGATACCACGGCTGACAGCCATAACCAACTTGAACGTTGTAACATGGCTTTGGCGGCAGACCATTGCCACCAACGCCACTGCAAACCGGGTTCATTTGGGGCGTAGCGGCGATACCAATAATATTGGATGGCGCCAGTGAGTAGAAATTCGATGCCAACCACGAGGAATAACATGTCGATGCTGGCACCATAGATCAGCGCAATAATCCTCGCGGTTAACGTCAGCATTGATACTAAAACTTTTGACAAAGCTACGGCGCGAAAATGACCCCGGTAGTTTTGTTCGTATTCACACAACATCATGGCACTAAAGGCCTGCAGCATAAATAGACTGCTGATTTGCCACGGACCTGTTTGAAAGTAATGCGGGTAAAACAGTGCAAATCCAATAACCAGCAGCACGCCAGATATTAAGCCTGCCGATAACCTGAGCCATAACGCAGTTTGCAAATAGATTCGGGCTTGCTCTGGTGAGTTTTGACTACTGGCCATTTTCTGTACCAGATTATTCAGTCCCATCCCGGAAAGAGGTGCTAGAAAGGCAGCCCATACCATTACCACGCCATAAGTGCCCAGTGCTTCAGCACCAAGCATCCGTGCCACCATAAAAGTAATGATAGCGCCAGCGCCTAGACGAAAAAAACGCTCCATCAGCATAATGATGGCACGCGCTTGCAGCAGTTTATGGATGGTTTTTAGCACGATTTTTCGCTTTGTGGCGTTTGATCAAACGGGTGATACGCCAGATATATTGTAATGACAGTGAATAAAGACTGAATACCAGTAAAAACAGTAACAACATCAATAAGTCTGGCACCATTAGATATTCACCAACAATACCAATAGTGGCCAGCATACTAGCCAAGCTAGTGATCAGCACCAGCGCCTGACGGGAAGTTAAACCCAGTCGTAAGAAGATATGATGTAAGTGCTCGCGGTCTGCCATAAAAGGCGACTGACCTTTGCGCACGCGCCGGATCATAATCGCGACCATATCCATCAACGGTACGGCAATGATCCAAAGTGCTGTTACTGGTCGGAAACTGGCGGTGCTGCTTTGACTACCGATAATCAATAACCAAATGACCGACAGACCAATGAGCATGCTGCCGGCATCGCCCATAAAAATTTTGCCTTTGCCTTTGCCAATTAAATCGAGGTTAAACAGCAGGTAAGGGATCAAAGCAAAAACTAACACCATCGGCAACACCGCATGTTCCAGCTGACCGCCGATGCCCATCATTAATGTCAATGAGACAAAGCTGACACCGCTAAGCATACCGGCTAAGCCGTCAATGCCATCAATCATATTAAAGGCATTGATGGCGGCAATCACCGCAATCAGCGTCAACGGGATCCCGATATAACCCAAGGTTATATTGCCAAGCCCAACTAAGTCACCGAGATTGGATAGATAAAGTTGCAGCCCAAAGACCATCACCGCGCCGATAAGTAGCTGCACACACAACCGTAGTTTTACGCTCAAATCATAAAAGTCATCAAATACGCCGAGCAGCACGATGCTGCCGCCGCATAACAAGTAATACCAATGAGTATCTTGCGGCAGTCCAAAGATGAGCAAAGTAACCGCCACACCACTAAAAATGGAAATACCACCAATCAGTGGAATAGAGCCGACATGTTGTTTGCGGCCGTGCGGTTTATCAACCAGCCCAATTTTGTGAGCAAGCGGGATGAGGATAAAAATGGCAAGTAAGGTGAGGACAAAGGTGGTGGAAAACAACACAAAGTGTTCACGCATAAAAAGTCCGCTAAAGAATTGATTCTATTTGTTGTTATGCCAGGTCGACTGACGCTGATACCGCCGATTATAGGTGAAGTTAGCGCGAGTTACTATCTGACCTTGTCAAAAGCAGGTCTCAGTTCACCTGAAAACGGTACATTTGATACCATTCGATGTGGTGAGTCATTGAGGGTGATACGCGGTAGCCGGATATATTTGTCCAACCGGCTGTTGTTGTCAGCAGAGCTTCCGCAGTATGATCAGCCTATTACGCTTTGACTGATGCTGTTATGGACCAAAAAATCCTGATCGTAACCAACATGGGACCAAAACTATCTGCGCCATTTCAGGGGCAGTTTGTTAAAAATCAGGTTGATGCCTTGGCACATCTGCAACCAAGTTATTTTTTTATGCGCTGGCACACGGATTCGTTCGTCAATCGACTGCTGAAATATCCGGTGTTGTGGATGCAGTTTTTTGGCCAGTTTGTGTTGAGTCGACAGAGATTCGATGTAATTCATGTGCACTATTTTTATCCTACGATCTGGCTAGCGCTGACGTATCGCTGGTTACGAAACCCTAAAGTTAAAATTATCGTGACTTGCCATGGCAGTGATATCTACTTGTATCAGCCAGAATCGGCTTGGTATAAGTTTGCCGCCAAGGCGGTTGATTATTGGATTTTTACCAGTGCCAAGCTCAAAGCCCGATTTTTTGATCAGCAGGTGCCAAATATGGTTTTGCCCGCTGGTATTCATCCGGTCTTTGCCACTGCAGAATTAAAAAATCGCAGCGAGAAAAAATTCGATTTGTTGTATGTCGGCAGTCTGGATCACAATAAAGGCATGGACCGGTTACTGGCGCTGCTCCCTCATTTACAAGGGCTGCAGATTGCGGTTGTTGGGCAGGGCAGTTATCGGCCGCAGCTGAGCGCCGCGGCGTTGCAATATCCTGGCTTGCAGCTGTTTAGTCCAAAAAGTCCCGCTGAACTGCAGGTTTTTTATCAGGATAGTCGTTGTTTTTTAAGCCTTTCCCGTAATGAGTCCTTTGGTTTGGTGATGACCGAAGCCATGGCCTGCTACACTCCGGTGATTGCGACCAGCACCGACGGCTCACAAGCACAGCTTATCGATGGCAAAACCGGTGTTATCTTATCGCAGCAAGATGAAACGCAGCTGCAACAACAACTCCAGCAGGCAATTCAGCGGCTATTAACAATGCCAGCGTCAGATTACCTGCAGTTGCAGCTGGCGGGCCGACAAAATGCCGAACAATACCTGGTGACCCAGGTGGCTGGCCAGTTGCAACATCTCTATCAGTCGGTCTCGGATAATTAGATAAATTTTTGATGAGTTCGAACTTTCATCGATGCTCGTCATTTAGCAGTAGGAATAAACTATGTCTTTTCAACCCGAAGTGGTGAATGTCGGCGGTGTCGACGTGATGGCTTTTGAAAGTATGCAGCAGCTGGTCCATTTTATTGTGCGAGATGATGGCTCGGTATTCGCAGGTGCAGCCGTTGCGATAAATCCAGAAAAAGTGATGAAAGCACGACAAGATCCCGCCATAAAAGCCATGCTCAATAGTGCTGAATTGCGTTATGCCGATGGCATGGGCGTGGTAAAAGTCATGCGCCAAAAACTGGGAAAACCTGTGCAGCGGGTACCAGGCTGCGAAACTTGGGAAGCCATTATGGCTCGGGCGGCGGCCAAAAAAGTACCGGTGTTTTTAATTGGTGCCAAACCCGAAGTATTGGCACAGACCCAGCAGAAACTGGCGGCAATCGGAGTGCCGGTCGTCGGGGCGGTCGATGGTTATTTCACTGATGCCAATACGCTCATTGCACAAATAGTGCAAAGTGGCGCCCGGATTGTGACCGTCGCGATGGGCTCGCCCAAACAAGAGCAGTTTATTGCTCTGGCTAAAAAAAGTCTGCCAGAAGCTTATTTTATGGGCGTTGGTGGTACTTACGATGTGTTTACCGGCAATGTAAAACGGGCACCGGCACTGTGGTGTAAACTGAACTTGGAGTGGGCTTATCGCCTCATCGACCAGCCATCGCGCATTAAACGGCAATGGAATTTGGTGGAATATCTGTGGTTGTATCTGCGGCGTCAGTTATAGTAGACGACGTCCGGCCTGGTTCTGATTGATTTTCATAAAACGATACACGAAGTAATTGAAGTTGCAGTATAACGACCAGTGCGCGACACCCGATGCCGATAGTGATGTGACGGGGAGCAAAAACACCGGGTTATCCAAGTGACTGGTTCAAAAACAGCGGGTATATAATTCAAGAGACTGCAGCTTTGCTAGAACAACATTCATCAAGTGCGACCGAGATCCAGCCGCCGCTGATCAGCGTTTACATGCCGACCTATAACCGCAGCCAAATGGTGCAGCGGGCGATAGCATCGGTGTTGGCGCAAGATTATCCTCATTATGAACTGCTCATCGTCGACGATTGCTCAAAAGACGATACTTGGGATGTCCTGAATCAGCGATACGGCGACCACCCAAACATTCGATTATTTCGCCAGGACAAAGGTCAAGGCGCTTGTGCGGCGCGAAATCTGGCGATTAAAGCCGCCGCTGGCGATTTTGTCACCGGGCTTGATGATGACGATGAGTTTTTGCCAAATCGGTTGTCGAGTTTAATGAATGCCTATGACGATCAGTATTCCTGCGTCTGTTCCAGTTATTTTTGGGACTACGGCACTATTCGTAAACAGCTGTATCCAGAACAGAAAGTAGTCCGGTTGCCGGAATTATTGGATGTGCACTGCCTGTCGAATCAGGCGTTGGTGCGTAAAAGTCGCATGTTAGCGCAAGGTGGTTTTGATGAGACGCTGGCAGCATTTCAGGACTACGATATGTGGCTTCGTATGGTTGCGGCTTATGGGCCAGCACTGCGGCTATCCGAAGCGACCTATGTGGTACACGTAGGTCATGAATTGGGGCGTATTACTCATTCACCAAAACGACTTGATGCACAAGACCAATTTGTACAGAAACATCAGGGGCTGATGAATGATCGGAATTTGCATAATCAAGCCTTTTATCGGCGTACCATGCAACAATTGCCGTTGTCTTTCACTGAATTGTTGTCATCGGTCCGATATGGACTGGTTGAGATTAAAGCGCGCTATTATTTTAAACATAAAATGCAGTGGGCGATTAAGCTAAGAAAGCAAATACTAAACAAAGGCATTAAAGGACTGTTCGGGAAAAAATGAATCAATCTTCAATGTTGAGTCAGGAACGCGATCTGGCAAATCTGCTGTTGCAGGCCATCGGGCAATTTAAATTATGGATTGGCGTGTTCGCACTCGCTGGTGCTTTAGGCTCAGCCATTGCGCTGAAGTATCTGCCAAACACTGGTGTTGCCAAAGCCAGCTTTACCTTAGCAGAGGCGCGGGTGCAAGAGCTGGCGAACGTCTATGCTGACCTGCCGGCCAATACTTCATTGATGCTTGGGGCACTGGAAATTGATGAATTAGCACGCTTTAGTATGTTGCTGCAACATCCGACAGTCTGGCAACAACTGTGGTCTTCGCCAGTGTTATGTCAAAAAACCGAAGTTTATTGCGCACTGGGGCAGCCGCCAAAAGCCGATGCCTTGAGCCAACAATGGCGTGGCGGATTTCATTTCGAACATAAACGACGGGGTAATATATTAAGCGTACAGTGGCGAAACGCAGATGCAAAGACCGCGGCAGTATTTCTTGAAGCGCTGTTAGACAGTGCAACGGAGCAATATCGGCAGCAACGTCTGCAGCAACTCATCCAACAACGGGATGCGTTGCAAGCGGCCCTTAGCAGTATCAATTCGATTGGTGAGCGCAGTGAGCTAAGTCGACGATTGGATCCGGTGCTGACCGACATTCATTTGTGGCAACAAGGCGCGCAGCAGGTGTTGCAGCCAATTTTGCCACTGCAAGTTCAGCCGGCCAAAGCAAAACCGTTGTTATTTAGTGCTTTGGTTGGTGCTTTGTTAGCAGCTTTACTCGCCACCTTGTTGGCATTGGTGTTTGCGCGTCGATGACCACCCAAACCATCTACAACGAAAAACCATACAACACGGCTGCGATGCTGGATTTGGTTATTTTACTGCTCGCTAAATGGTACTTACTGGTCGATGCCGGCAACGGTGTGCTATTGCAACTGTTCGGTATAAGTGCGCCGCTGTCGGCGGTTTATAAAAGTCTGTTGTTGGTCTGCATCGTCGGTGCACTGTTATGGCATCAGGTTCGCAGCGTGGTGCTGCCGTTGTTGTTACTTTTATTGATGCTGCTAGGGCCGTGTTACAACTTATGGCTCAGCGGTAATTCGGCGGGCTTTAGTTATGATGCCGGCATGGTACTGAAAATATTGTCGCCGTTATTTGCGGCATTATATTTTTATAATTTGGTCGAACGTGAGCCACAACTCGCCAAACAAGCCCTGCATCAGATCATGTTATTTAGTTTTATCATCTTAGTGCTTAATTTGCTGCTGGGACGGCTAGGTTTTGGCTTTGAGGCCTATTTACCGAATGATTATCTGCCGGATCAAAATTTAGGCACAAAAGGCTTTTTTAAAGCCACCAACGAATTGTCAGCCTTGTTATTAGTGCTGGCCGGTTATCTATTCGCTCGCTATTGGCCAACAGCCAAACTCAAGTTTTCATTGGTGCTGGGTATCAGCCTTTTTTGCGCCAGTTCGATGTTAACTAAAACCGGTATTGCAGGGGTGTTGTTGCTGGCAGTTGTGATCCCGCTACTGCAAAGCAAAGCCTACTGGCAGCGCTATAGTCGCCGAATTGGGCTGACGTTATTGGTCATAAGCGCGGTGGTGTTATTCAGTTTGTGGCAATTGCCCGTTATTTTGAACGCATTGGGCATCGGGCAGAAACTGCTATGGGTGTATCAACAGCAAGGACTGCTGGGCGTTATTTTATCGTCGCGGGATCAATACGCGGCGCAAAACTGGCAGCTGGCCGTGCAATATTACAATCAATGGCATCTGCTGATTGGGATCGGGGTGACCGGTTTAGATCTTTACACGGCAAAGCCCATGGCAGAGCTCGACCCGGTTGATTTATTTATTTGGTACGGGGGTTTTGGCTTGGCTTATTTTGCGCTGTGGTTTGTTGGCGTGCTCAGTCAGAGTTATCGTAGTTATTTACAGGCGCCGGTCTCAGTTGCCGCCGGCGTGCTGGTAGTGAACGCAGTGTTGTTGTTAGTGGCGAGCATGGCAGGTCATGTATTAACCTCGGGCATGTTATGGATCCCATGGGGGATGTTAAACGGGAGTTATGCCTTGTGGCGCTATCACGCGCCGGAGCAAGTACGATGATCCGCAGTGATTTCGCCCGTAAAATGATGAGCAACAGTGTTGCACAAGGGCTGAACTTTGGTTCACGCTGGTTGCTGAATCTGGCGCTGGCACGACATTTTCTTGAAGTTGAATTTGGCGTGTTTAGCTTTGTGTATATGCTGGCGAATTTGTTTTTTCCAGCAATTGCCTTTGGCGCTAATTTTTATCTGATCCATCAAGCTGCTACCTCTCGTCAGATCGGCGATCTGATTAGCAGTATTACCATCAGTTTGCTCATGTTTACCTTGTTTAGCCTGTTGTTGCTGTTCTATGCACTTTGGGCGGAGCAGGCGCTCGATTATCAACTGTATTTGTTAAGTCTTGCCATCGGTCTGGTGTGGGCGTTACATCAAGCGCTGTTTTGTTATCTCAAAGGTGCACAACAGTTTGCCATCGAAGTGAAAAGTCAGTTGCTCGGCGGTTGTTTGATGTTATTGCTGGTGGCGGCGGTTTGGTTTGAAACCATTGATGAAACCGCAACGGTGCTGTGGTGTATTTTGCTGTTAAGTCTGGCTCCGCTTGCCGTTGGTATTCGCGCCATTACCCCTGAGCTACATGTGGCCAACCTTCGGCTGGTGATACTGTGGCGTGATTTGTGGCGTCCATCCGTGTGGCGCGCGCGTTTAAGCTACGCTTGGCATGATATTTTCGCGATTTATCTGACCAACATTCCCTTTATCTTTCTGGCGATATTCAGCAGTTTGACTGCACTTGGACAGTTTCGAAAAGCTTTTATTTTGTTTATGCCAGTAACATTACTACCGGTGGTATTTTCGCAGGTGTTGTTGTCAAAATTATCGAATCAAACCCTGTTAGTCGATAAAGTGGCGCTGTTCCGACGTAGTTTCTTGATTACATTCCCACTGCTATCAATGCCTTACATGCTATTGTTGCTGCTCTATCCATGGTTATATCCGTGGCTATTAAATGAACAGTTAACAGCGGAATCATCAATGGTTACGATGTTAGTTGTGATCACCTTGTGGCTTACTTTGTTAAAAACCTATTTTGAAGTCTGGATCACCGCCGTAGGTCGCACCGACTTACGCGCTATCAACGTGACTGCAGTAGCGATGTTGAGTTCGCTGGCGTATATCTGGCTCAATGCGGAATTAGACCCACCAGCGGCAGCTTGGATTTTTGTCCTATCAAACCTCGCGGCCGTTGTTTTACTGCAGTTACTTTGTTGGAAATCTTATCTGCAGTTGAAGACAAAAGTGGTTGTGCAATAGCTGTTCGTTGTATCAGTTGAGGCAGCACGACTACATAAAATGTACAGATAACAGGGCATATCGTTCAGATAAAAAAAAGCGCCAGCGGCGCTTTTTTTATCTGAAGTGGCTGTTACTCTCCAACCACGTTAATCACCGTTTTTCCTTTAAAGTCACAAGCCGCGAATGCTTTGTGTTTGACCAGGATGACGATAATGTCCGCCGCTAAACCTTGTTCTACACTCACCAATTCAGCATTGGCATGCAATTTATTGGTGCCGTGAATATTCGGTTCCACTGCCAAAACTTTACCGTTATAAGCTGCAGCTAGTTTATTGACGATATGCAGTGCCGGGCTTTCACGAAGATCGTCGATATCCGGTTTAAATGCCAGACCAAAACAGGCCACCGACGGCTTGTTCAAACTGTGATTGGCGACAGTCGACAGTATTTTCTGCAGTACCCACTCTGGTTTAAAGTCATTTACTTCACGTGAAGTGCGGATCAGTTTTGCTTGCTCTGGCGCAGAATGCACAATAAACCAAGGATCCACCGCAATACAATGGCCGCCAACACCAGCGCCTGGCGTCAGAATGTTAACCCGCGGGTGACGGTTAGCCATCCGGATAAGTTCCCAGACGTTAATATTGAGTTTGTCACAAATCAGCGATAGTTCGTTGGCAAACGCAATATTGACGTCGCGAAAGGCGTTTTCAGTCAGTTTCGCCATTTCCGCGGTGCGGGCGTCGGTCACTAGTAATTCACCGGCGACAAAAGTGCTGTACAAGCTTTTTGCCATTTCAGAGCAGGCAGCGGTTAAACCACCGATGATGCGATCGTTGGAAATAAGTTCATGCACGACTTTGCCTGGCAGCACGCGCTCTGGGCAATAAGCGACATGTAAATCCGGGCTGTTTGAATCTGTTGGTAGGGTTAAATCTGGGCGGATTTCTTTAATCCATTTGCACATGAGCTCGGTTGTGCCTACCGGACTGGTTGATTCCAGTACAATCAGGTTGCCTTTGCTTAGCACCGGTGCAATCGATTTGACTGCCGCTTCAACATAAGAAAGATCAGGCGATAGGTCATCAAAAAATGGCGTTGGCACCGCAATCATAAAAGCATCAGCGGCTGCCGCTTTGGTTTGGGCTGACAAATAACCGCCGGTCACCGCAGCGTGAACCAGTAAATCCAGCTCTGGTTCAACGATATGAATTTTTCCTTGATTAATGGTATCGACCGCATGCTGGTTGACATCGACGCCGATGACCCGCAGTTTACGTGATGCCAACATGGCGGCTGTGGGTAAACCGATATAACCTAAACCGATCACTGATACTGTTTTCAACATAGCTTCACTCCGATTGCTTGCTATTTCACACTGCTAAGTGCGTAGATTTTGCGCCAGATATTACCACAGCTCAATGTTTTATAACTGCTGCGGAGGTCGCGGTAGTAAAAAAATTATCAATACGCTGTAGTGAAAAGCGCAGCGCCCAGCGAGCTGATATGGCAAACTGTTACGATACACACCGCTCAATACCGGGATGGAGTCTGACGTGAAAGACTTAATTGAACCCTTTTTATACCCACACAACATTTTCTTGTGGGGGCTGCTGTTTGCTGTGATCCGTTATCGGAAAATTGGTTTGTTATTATTGTTCGTCTGGTTTTATGCCTTTGGCAATGGTTATACCGCCAATCAAGTGCGCAGTTGGTATAACAGTGTGATCAGCACCGCCAGTGTGGCCAGTGATTTTAACGGCAACTATGTGGTGCTTGGCTGTGGCGGCAATACGACGGCTATTCCAGACTGCGCCCGCGCGCGGTTGGATCAGCTTAGCGCAATCATCCAAAATCGCGCCGATGCGCCGACGGTGTATATCACCACCTTGTTTTGCCAGCCTTACCTCGATTACTTGCGACCGAAAATTCCGGCTGGTGTACAAATCGATTGTTTTTATGGCGGCGCCACCACTTATCATGAGTTTTACCAGTTAGCTGATAGATTAGATCGACAGCAATCGTTGGTATTTGTCAGTAGCGATTACCATGCGTTTCGCGTGAAACGATTGGCGCAGCAGTATTTGTTTAATGCGCAGGTCTTTGCATCACCAAGCTCAACGTTTCGGCAGGTCAATTGTGGCACGGTTTGTTTTTTGACGGTCAACTTATCGAACTATGATTTATTTGCCAAGCTGACCGCGGAAATGAGTAGTTATTATGTGTATGCCATGACCAAAGGCTGGCTGAATTGGTATAAAACTACCGAAATAAAAAACCGCCCATAACGGCGGTTTTCACATTACAAAGCGCTGGTTTATTTTTTGCCGCGGGCAATAATTTCTTGCGCCATTAAATCGGCAACGGTGTTGGTTGCCTGTTGCTCAGCATCAGCGCGTTGGAAGATATTGAGTAGCGTGTCGTAAATTTCCATTACTTTGGCGGTGGATTGATCTTGGTCATAGCCTTGTGGCCGCATTTCCATATACACATTGATAATGCCGCCCGCATTTATCACATAATCCGGCAC
Organism: Rheinheimera sp.; assembly: GCA_037968955.1. Lineage (GTDB taxonomy): Bacteria > Pseudomonadota > Gammaproteobacteria > Enterobacterales > Alteromonadaceae > Pararheinheimera. Next base: position 16,230 of record JBBKWN010000124.1, read on the forward strand.
GTACAAAATACCTTTTTGCCGCAGAATTTCGCCATGACGAGCTTCTTGCAGTTGGTTATTGGCGCAGCCAGCGACGATTTTGCATTGCAAGAGCTCGATACTGTGATCATTGATAGTGGCACCTAATGCACATGGCGCATAAATGTCACACATCTGATGGTAAATTTCAGTCAGACCGACCGCTGTGGCACCAAATTGCGCGACGGCGCGGTTGACACTATCTTGGTTTATATCCGTGACGATTAGTTTGGCACCGTCATTGTGCAGATATTCACACAGATAAAAACCAACACTACCAAGTCCTTGTACTGCAACCGTTAAACCAGCCAGCGAGTCCGCGCCATATTTATGTTTTACGGCAGCTTTGATGCCCTGATACGTACCCAGCGCAGTAAAAGGCGCCGGATTGCCACTTTTACCTTCAAGACCCGCCACATAAGGCGTTTCTTTTTGGACAATAGAAATGTCGGCGGTGGTAATGTTGACGTCTTCGGCGCTGACATAACGACCACTTAACGAATGTACATATTGACCGAACTTACGAAATAACGCTTCAGATTTGATGGTTTTCGCATTCCCGATAATGACCGACTTACCACCACCGAGAGGTAAACCCGCCATGGCGTTTTTATACGTCATGCCCCGGGATAGACGTAATACATCCACCAGCGCTTCTTCGTCGGTCACGTAGTCCCACAAGCGACAGCCGCCAACCGAGGGGCCAAGTTTGGTGCTGTGGATTGCAATAATAGCTTTTAAGCCGGTGGTGTTATCGCTACAAAAAACCACTTGTTCATGGTTATCAAATTCTGGATGGTTAAATACTGCCACGTCGTATTCTCCGTTGTATGAAGCGTGCTGCGTAGGATAGGTACAGCAACGAATAATAGCGCTCTGCGGGGGTAGGGTACAGTCGCGCCTTCGGTCCGATTTTTCGCGCAGAAATGTATCACTTTGGCTCAGTTTTCGCTATGGATCTGCAAATATATTCGCTGGTCAGTCCAGCGGATTGTCGACAATTATTGTTGCGGCTTGTCTTCAAGGCTCAGCTGGCTTAGAGTGTCGTTTTGACTAGAAATGAAGAGTAGTAACATGGAATCAAATAATCAGCAGCCGGCAGCGCCTTTAGACGCCAGCGAGTGGGTTCGTGCCCAGTTTCAAAAAGCCAACCTGTTTCTTGCAGAAAAAGGCATTCTGCTCGATAGCGTGGCCGTCCAAGAATCACGTTATTTGCCACCGATGGTGGCGGTTTGGAAAATCAACGCCACCGATAAACAAAGTTACTGGGTAATTTCTGGTGACTTGCCGACCGATCATTTGGCGCTGACAGCGGCGGTTGATGCCCGTGAAGCTCTTCGAGCATTCTCTTTTCGGTGGCAAATGAAAGCACAACAGTTGATTGACGCCGGTGTCCAAGATCAAACGGCGGCGGATTACGTGAAGCTGCTCATTGGTCGAGCCCACTCGCTGTATGATTTATTTGAAAATGATGCCATTTGGTCGGGCGCAACAACCCCGACAGCGTAACTGTTGCCTTGCGGGCGCCATTGTTTGCTTATGATCTGACTGAGTGTTGTGTCTGAGCGATAAAAAGTATTGTGTGAGAGCGATAAAAAAAACCGGCCACTGCCGGTTTTTTTTATCGCTCACGAAGGGCCATGTTATGACCCTTGGCCGTGGTTATTCAACAAAATACCAATAACCTTGATTGATCAGCATGGTCAACAATTTTAGCTTTGCTGGGTCTTCCGCAAAACGAATACATGTTTCTGCATCCAGTTGAATTTGTTCACAAAGCTGCTTAACTGTCGACAATTCAGTGGCAGGTACAGTAATGGTACTGCCATTAATAAACAGTAAAATATCGTCCAAAGGGCTAGCCTGAATATAACAGCAGCGTAGTCCGCCCAATCTTGCTAATACCGAACCTTCTAATAAATATTCAGCAATTTCATCAAGATGATAATGCGGGTCTGGCTCAGTCGCGTCTAATTCATGTTTTGCATGCGTGATATAACTGCCAAAATATTGTGCCAGTAGTTTTGGATCGTTAATCAGGCCTTGCAGCATCTGTTGTACTGCCGTTAGATCGCCTGACGTAATTTCGCCAATAGACGGAGTTACAGTGCGGTTGGCGTCGGTATAACGTTGTCCTTGAATTTCATTTTCAATCAAATAATCAGCAAGACCCGTCAGTAAGTCTTTTTGCGCTGGGGCTCTAAAACCAATTGAGTAGCTTAGGCTAGCGTCTACGGACACGCCGTCATGCGGGCATCCTGGTGGAATATACAAAATGTCACCAGGCTCGGTGATGACATCAATACAATCAACAAAAGGACTGATTTGTAGTAATCGAGGGTGTGGGCAATGTGGCGTTAGTGACGGATCGGGCATGCCAACACGCCAATGGCGTTTGCCCATTCCCTGAATAATGAAAACGTCATATTGATCTAAGTGCGGGCCAACACCACCACCTGGGGTGGAGAAACTGATCATCAGATCGTCAATCCGCCAATTTGGAATAAAACGAAAGGGTTCAATTAATACCGCTGATTCCGGGTGCCAATGATCAACCGCCTGCACTAACAAGGTCCAGTCTTGTTCACCAAAAGCGCTGTATTCTTCAAAAGGACCCGTTTCTAGCTGCCACTCGGCATTAGATTTACTGACGATTCTAGATTCTATTTCTTCTTCAGCAGCGAGGCCAGCCAGTTCGTCTGGGCTGATTGGGTCAACAAAATTGGCAAAACCACCTTTAATGAGCAGCGGTTTTTTTTGCCAGTATTCGGCTAAAAATTGCTCGACAGTCAAATCATGCAGGTTTAATTGGTACATAAATAGTTCCGGCAATAAGCATAAGAAGGGAGTTAACAGCACAACCTAAACAGTTGTGCTGTCGAAGAGTGAAGCGCTTACGCAGCCAAGGTTAGTTCAGGCTGTCGACAAGCGCGATTGCCGCGCCGATATAATTGTCGGGTGTAAATAATTTCATTTGCGCTTTGGCTGGCGCCGGCACGTCCAGATGATCGATAAAAGCATGTAAATCAGCAGGAGTGATCCGTTTGCCGCGGGTTAATTCTTTAAGTTTTTCATAGGGCTTTTCTACCCCGTACCGTCGCATCACTGTTTGTACCGGCTCTGCCAGCAATTCCCAGTTTTGATCTAATTCTTGCAGTAAATTCGCTTCGCTGACTTCCAGTTTACTGATGCCCTTGAGCGTCGCGTGGTAGGCAATTAACGTGTAACCAAAACCAATTCCCAGATTACGTAATACCGTGGAGTCGGTTAAATCACGCTGCCAGCGTGAAATGGGTAATTTACTGGCTAAATGTTGGAAAATAGCATTGGCCAGACCCAAATTCCCTTCGGAATTTTCAAAGTCGATGGGGTTTACTTTATGCGGCATGGTTGACGAGCCGATTTCACCGGCAATGGTTTTTTGTTTGAAATGACCCAGTGCAATATAGCCCCAAACATCACGATCGAAATCAATCAAAATGGTGTTAAAACGAGCAACAGCATCAAATAATTCAGCGATGTAATCATGCGGCTCGATTTGCGTGGTGAATGGGTTCCAGTGCAGACCCAAGCTCGTCACAAATTGTTCTGAAATCTGATGCCAGTTTAAATCTGGGTAAGCCGATAAATGCGCATTATAGTTGCCGACGGCGCCATTAAATTTACCCAGCATTTGCACGCCGGCAATTTGTTCACGCTGGCGCAGCAAACGGATATAAACGTTGGCCATTTCTTTGCCAAGCGTAGTTGGCGACGCTGGTTGGCCGTGGGTGCGAGCCATCATTGGCAGTGCTTTGTAGCGCACAGCCAGTTCTTTTAATGCGCCAAGTAACTGATCACAAAGCGGTAATAACACATCATCACGCGCTATTTTTAACATCAAACCGTGTGACAAATTGTTGATATCTTCTGAAGTACAAGCAAAGTGAATAAATTCGCTGATGGCAGCAAGCTCTGGCAGCTCGGCCACTTTTTCTTTGAGCAGATACTCCACCGCTTTTACATCGTGATTGGTGGTACGTTCAATGTCTTTCACGCGCTGCGCATCGACAAGGCTAAAATTGTCGACAATTGAATTGAGTAGGGTATTGGCCGCAATGCTCAGAGGGGGAACTTCCGCAATGCCAGCGATGCTCGCCATTTGTTGTAGCCAACGCACTTCGACCGTCACTCGGTATTTAATTAAACCGAATTCACTGAAAATGTCTCTTAACTCAACAGTACGACTGCCGTAACGACCATCGACTGGGGAGATGGCTGTTAATGCGTTCAGTTCCATGGAAACTCCTATGCTTGGGCTAATTGTTGTAACACGCTTTTTATTTCCTGCAGCAGTTGTTTACGTTGCAGAATAAAATGATATTTACGGCCACCGGCCTGACGCCATAATACTGCAGCGCGGATTGCTGATAGCAATAGCGCGCGGATTTTATGTTGCACCATCGGTTGTTTTAATGCGGCTGGCTGGCCGGCGATCTGAATGCGCTGACCCAATGGGCTGATATGCTCGATATAAATGTCGGCCATACTTGCCAACACAGTTTCATCGAGTAATTTAAAATGTTGAAGTTGCTGCTGTACACGCTCAATTCGTTTGCCAACGGCCTGTAAACTATCGCTATTTTTTGCTAGTTTTCGTTCAAGGGTGATCACTGCGAGTGCGTAGCGGGTCAGTTCCAGATCTTTTTTCGGATTGTCGCCAAACTGCGCTTGTAGGACATGATAACCGGTTGCCAAATTGACTAGCTTGCCGCCGAATATATCGACTGGCTCAGCGGCGTCTTGCATAGTGACACTTTGCAAACAGAGTTCCAATTCAGTGGTACTGACATCAGCATCACCGCGGGCGATTTGCTGCATCAGCCGAATGGCTTGGCATAAAGCTGCCAGTGCTAAAGTTTGCGTGGTATAAGAAAATTGCATGTTCAGAGTACCGCCTGGTCAATAATGCCGCCACCAAGGCAGACTTCATTTAAATAAAATACCGCCGATTGGCCGGGGGTGACTGCTTTTTGTGGTTGGTCAAATAGCACGGTTACCGTGCCATCGTCATTTGGTGTTAATGTACAGTCGATGTCTTGCTGACGATAACGAGTTTTGACCGTACAGCGAAGTGGTGCTGATGGACCTAAGCGATCAACCCAATGTAGTTGGTCCGCGACCAGTCCTTTTGAAAATAGGCTAGGGTGGTCAAGGCCTTGTGCCACAATTAACTGATTTTTAATCAAATCTTTTGCGACCACATACCACGGATCTTCTCCGCCGTCCTTTAAACCGCCAATACCTAACCCTTTGCGTTGGCCTAAGGTATGGTACATCAAGCCTTCATGGCGGCCGATGGTATCGCCATCGATGCTGATAATATCACCAGGCTGTGCCGGCAAATATTTTTGCAGGAAGTCTTTAAATTTGCGCTCGCCGATAAAACAAATACCGGTGCTGTCTTTTTTATTGGCGGTAATCAGACCTTGTTGTTCAGCAATGGCTCGAACCGCTGGTTTTTCCAAATCGCCGACCGGAAACAGCGTCTGTGCAACATGCTGCTCGCCGATGGTATAAAGGAAATAGCTTTGATCTTTATTGCTGTCTAAACCACGTAACAACTGCCAGTGGCCATCGACTTCGCGCCGTTGTACATAATGGCCGGTCGCAATATAGTCTGCGGCAAGTGCTTCGGCGGCAAATTCTAAAAAAGCTTTAAATTTGATTTCTTTATTGCACATGATATCCGGGTTGGGGGTGCGCCCGGCTTTATATTCTTCTAAGAAATACTCGAACACATTGTCCCAGTATTCGCTGGCAAAATTGACTTTGTGCAATTTAATACCGAGCTTATCGCACACTTGCTGGGCGTCTTTTAAGTCTTCGGCGGCAGCGCAATATTCGTCGTTGTCGTCTTCTTCCCAGTTTTTCATAAACAGGCCTTCGACCTGATAACCCTGCTGAAGTAACAGATAGGCTGAGACCGACGAATCAACGCCGCCGGACATCCCGACAATGACTTTTTTACTGCTGTTTTGAGACATATTCCAAGCTTCGAGACGAAAACGAGGCGCGGATTATAACATTGTTTTAGGCGCTGACACAGAGTTGACCGGGCTTTTAATCAACGCTAGCGGCAGTCGGATTCCTTGCTGGTATTGCATAATTGCATCAGAGACTAGTTGACTGCGCTCTGGCAGCGTGTGACCGGTCAGTTCCTGCAGACTAAGCCAGTGCAATGCCAGAATATCCGGATCCTGTGGCTGATAGGCTGCGGGCAGTGCTTGAGGTTCAAAATAGAAATTCACACGGACATAACGGTGGCTATTCGCGGCAATCAATTGGGAGATGCCCAACCAGCCACTGGCTTTTAAGGCCAAGCCAGTTTCTTCATACAATTCTCGTTCGATGGCGCTTTGTAAATCTTCATGACTTTCTACATGACCAGCAGGTTGATTAAGCACCCGTTGCAAGCTCTGTTTATCACGCTCTTCGACCAATAAGAACTTACCCTGCCAGACCACGACAGCGGCCACGGTTAAATGTAACTGGCTTCTATCCATTATGCTTTCCTATGTTGAACTATCAATAGTTTAACTGAATTTTGTCGTACGGATAACTAAGAGTATTGGCCTCATTTTTATGTTAGAAAACACTGAATATCGGCAAAAAAGCGCCAAACTTGTCAAATGCTTACTTTTTTGCAGTGGTCAGGCCACGAAAGGTTTTGCTCTGTATTTGAAGTCTGTAGTATATGCAGGCTGTTTGATTCATCAGTTGTTCCATATCTGATATCTGCGATGTAAAAGCTGCTGGCGTAACTGGCAGCCGATGCTGACGCGCTACTGCAGTGTGAGTTTAACTGATAAACTTATTCAACAAATCCAGCTGGTATTGGACAGTCGAAGTGCCTTGATGCCCCCCGAATAGGGTGATTGCGCTGTTGCTGTGACCAATGTCAGCATCATTGTTGCTGATCCAGGAAATTACATGACCACTGAAACTTCAAAAATCATCTACACCCAGACTGACGAAGCACCAGCGCTGGCAACCTATTCACTGCTACCTATTGTCCAAACCTTCGCCAAAGCGGCAGGGGTTTTGGTTGAAACGCGTGATATTTCGTTGTCTGGTCGTATTATTGCGTCATTCTCTGACTACTTATTACCAGCGCAGCAGCAATCCGATGCTTTGGCTGAATTAGGTCAGTTGGCAACACAACCTGATGCCAACATTATTAAACTTCCAAATATCAGCGCTTCAGTCCCACAATTAAAAGCTGCCATAAAAGAATTGCAAGCCAAAGGTTATGCGCTGCCGGATTATCCGGATGATGCACAAACCGATGCTGAAAAAGATGTAAAGTCGCGTTACGATAAAATCAAAGGGAGTGCCGTGAACCCTGTGCTGCGGGAAGGTAACTCGGACCGTCGTGCGCCTTTGTCAGTGAAACAATATGCCCGCAAAAACCCACATTCGATGGGAGGCTGGGTGCCAACGTCGAAGTCACATGTTTCGCACATGAGCGCCGGTGATTTTTACGGTAGCGAAAAGTCAGTGACGGTGCCAGCTGCAACGGCAGTGCGGATTGAGCTGCAACAAGCCGATGGCACTGTGCAAGTACTGAAAGAAAAAACGAGCTTGTCGGCGTCGGAAGTGATTGACGCTTCGGTATTAAGTGTCGGCGCATTACGTGATTTTTTAGCAACTGAAATCAATAACGCCAAAGCGGAAGGTGTACTCTTTTCCGTGCATTTAAAAGCCACCATGATGAAAGTCTCTGATCCAGTGATTTTCGGCCATGTGGTCACGGTGTTTTTTGCGGAAGTGTTTACGAAGCATGCCGCAGTTCTAAAAGATTTAGGCGTGGACGTCAACAATGGCTTTGGTGATTTACTGGCAAAAATCCAGCAATTACCAGCCGAGAAACGTGCTGAAATTGAGGCCGATATTGCGGCTGTGTATGCGGCACAACCTGCGCTAGCGATGGTGAATTCTGATAAAGGCATCACCAACCTGCATGTGCCAAGTGATGTGATCATCGATGCCTCAATGCCTGCAGCGATTCGTACCTCTGGCCAAATGTGGGGCCCGGATGGCAAATTAAAAGATACCAAGTTTGTGATCCCAGATCGTTGTTATGCCGGCGTATATCAGGAAACCATCAATTTCTGTAAAGAACATGGTGCTTTTGATCCGCGGACTATGGGTTCTGTGCCAAACGTCGGTTTAATGGCGCAAAAAGCCGAAGAGTACGGTTCACATGACAAAACATTTGTCATTCAAGCCGCTGGTGTAGTGAATGTGGTGGATGCTTCAGGCACAGTGCTGATGTCACACCCAGTGCAAGCTGGCGATATCTGGCGGATGTGTCAGACCAAAGACGCCCCGATCCAGGATTGGGTGAAACTGGCGGTAAGCCGCGCTCGTTTGAGCAATACCCCGGCAATTTTCTGGTTAGATGCCGCGCGTGCGCATGACGCGCAACTGATTGCGAAAGTGAAGACTTATCTAGCTCAACACGATACTTCAGGTCTTGATATCACTATCATGACGCCCGAGCAGGCAACCAAAGTCAGCCTTGCCCGGATTAAAGAAGGCCAGGATACGATTTCTGTCACAGGCAACGTGCTGCGGGACTATTTAACCGATTTGTTTCCAATTCTTGAGTTGGGCACCAGTGCGAAGATGTTATCGGTGGTGCCACTGATGAATGGCGGTGGTTTATTCGAAACTGGCGCTGGCGGCTCTGCTCCAAAACATGTTGAGCAATTTGTTGAAGAAAATCATTTGCGTTGGGACTCCTTGGGGGAGTTCCTGGCATTAGCAGCTTCGTTGGAGCACTTAAGTCAGGTTGCGGGTAATAAAGGTGCGAAAGTACTGGCGGATACCTTAGATCAAGCAACTGCAAAGTTTCTGGATACCGACAAATCGCCAACCCGTAAACTTGGCCAGCTTGACAACCGTGGCAGCCATTTTTATCTGGCAATGTACTGGGCACAAGCACTCGCCAGCCAAACCGTAGATGTAGTGTTACAGCAACGTTTCACGCCATTAGCGGCGATTTTAGTCGAAAATGAGGCTAAAATTGTGCATGAACTGAATTCTGTGCAAGGCAAAGCGGTCGACATTGGAGGGTATTATCGCTTGGATGACGCCAAAGCAACAGAAGCAATGCGCCCTAGCGCAACGTTTAATCAGGCCTTAACGGCGGTATAATCAACAACAGTTTGTGTTGATTCTCTTGGACGGTCCGGTGTTATCACCGGATTTTTTTTTGCCGAATTTTCGTCGTAAAAGACCAAATCATCGCTGAGGCTCAAAAATGTCGAATACTGATATCTTGGGCGGATACTTATAAAAGTATCTGTTTGGGTTGTGTGGCGGTGTTAGTTAATATGAATCGGAAAAATACTGAAAAAATTAAAATGAGTGTCAGGCAGGTCCCCCTGCATGGCTACTGCCTGTCACTTGCTGGTGCTGTGTTATTCCTGTGTGCCGTCTTCAGGCAGCGCAATATTCACCGCATGTAGGCCTTTGGGGCCTTCTGATAATTCAAAGGTTACGTCCTGGCCCGCTTTTAACGTGCGGTAGCCGTCCATGGTGATGGTTGAGTAATGGGCGAAAATGTCTTCGTCACGACCATCTTCACGAATAAACCCAAATCCTTTGGCATTATTAAACCATTTCACTTTACCGGTAGCCATACTACATACTTCCTTCTCTTAGTTAGCTAATTTCTGTATTCTAAGATGACAACATTGAAACTTTTTTCAAGCTCCATTAGTTACTGTAGATAATTTGTTCAGCTAGTCAAGTTTTTTACCGAACTAATCAAGATTGAAAAGCGTAGATATAACCACCACATCCTTTGATGGATCAACGAGGCGTGACTATAGTTTATGAGCGGCATCAAACAGACCAAAGGACAGGATGAAGACTTAGCGGAGTTAATCCGACACAAAGTTGAGCCACCCCCAATGTATAAAGTGGTTCTGCACAATGATGATTACACCCCGATGGATTTTGTCATCGATGTGTTGACCCGATTTTTTAATTTACAGTACGAAAAAGCCAGTGAAATCATGTTAAAAGTGCATTACGAAGGCAAAGCGGTTTGCGGTGTGTTTACCGCTGAGATCGCAGAGACCAAAGTACAGCAGGTCAGCAATTATGCCAAAGAGCACGAACATCCATTGATGTGCACTATGGAGCGGGCTTAGCTGGTACTTATCAGTCAGTAACTCAGGTGGATTAGGAGCTGTGCATGTTAAATAAAGATCTTGAGTTGACGCTGAATCTGGCATTTCGATTTGCCAGGGAACGCCGCCACGAATATATGACCGTCGAACACTTGTTGCTAGCGTTATTAGATAATCCAGCAGCAGGTGAAGCCTTAAAATCTTGTGGCGCGAACATCGACCGGCTGCGCACGGATTTATCAACTTTTATTGATTCGACAACCCCGTTAATCCCCGACGGCGATTTAGACCGTGATACGCAGCCAACACTTGGTTTTCAGCGGGTATTGCAACGGGCCGTTTTTCATGTGCAATCTTCGGGTAAAGCAGAGGTGACCGGCGCCAACGTGTTGGTCGCTATTTTCAGCGAACAAGAATCCCAAGCTGTTTATTTGTTAAAAAAGATTGATTTGAGCCGTCTGGATATCGTCAATTACATTTCACATGGCGTGATTAAAGCCGACAAAATTGAACCCAGTGACGAGCAGCACGAAGACTCGTCCGATGGCGGTGTCGAAGACAATAAATATCTAGAAAATTTTACTGCGAACCTAAATGTGCTGGCAAAAAATGGTCAAATAGATCCTTTGATTGGCCGCGATACCGAGCTAGAACGTGCAATTCAGGTGCTCTGTCGCCGCAAGAAAAACAATCCGTTGTTGGTTGGCGAAGCGGGGGTTGGTAAAACGGCGATTGCCGAAGGACTGGCCTATCGGATTGTGCAGAACAAAGTTCCGGAAGTTATTGCCAATGCCACCATTTATTCGCTGGATATGGGCGCGTTATTGGCGGGGACCAAATATCGGGGCGATTTTGAAAAACGCTTGAAATCGTTGCTAAAAGAAATCGAGCGGGAAAAAGATGCTGTTTTATTTATCGATGAAATTCATACGGTGATTGGTGCTGGAGCAGCTTCAGGTGGCGTGATGGATGCGTCTAACTTAATTAAGCCGTTATTATCGAGCGGTAGGTTGCGTTGTATTGGTTCTACTACCTATCAGGAATTCAAAAGCATTTTCGAAAAAGACACTGCGTTAGTACGGCGGTTTCAAAAAATTGACATTTTGGAGCCTAGTGTGGATGACACCACGCGGATTTTACAGGGCTTGAAGGAACGTTATGAGGAACATCATGGTGTGCGCTATACCCAAAAAGCCTTAAGAGCCGCCGCCGAGCTGTCAGCGAAGTATATTAATGAACGGCACCTGCCGGATAAAGCGATTGATGTCATCGATGAAGCTGGTGCGAGTCAACGATTGTTGCCGCAATCAAAACGCAAAAAAGTCATTAACGTGCCCGAAATTGAACACGTCATTGCAAAAATGGCGCGGATCCCAGAGAAGTCAGTATCGGCTTCTGATAAAGACGTCCTCGCCAATTTAGATCGTAATTTAAACCTGGTTGTGTTCGGGCAAAATGAGCCGATTGACGTATTAACTTCAGCCATTCGTCTGTCTCGGTCCGGCCTTGGGAATGAAGAAAAACCGATAGGTAATTTCTTGTTCGCAGGTCCAACCGGTGTCGGTAAAACCGAAGTAACCAAACAACTCGCCAAAATCATGGGTGTTGAACTGTTACGTTTTGACATGTCCGAGTACATGGAGCGTCATTCTATCAGTCGATTGATTGGCGCACCTCCGGGCTATGTTGGTTTTGACCAAGGTGGCTTATTAACCGATGCCGTGTCAAAACATCCATATTCAGTGGTGTTGCTCGATGAAATTGAAAAAGCTCACTCTGACATCTACAACATTCTGCTGCAGGTGATGGATCACGGTACCTTAACCGATAACAACGGCCGTAAAATTGATTTTCGCAATGTGGTGTTAGTGATGACCACCAATGCCGGCGTACAGGAGACTGTGCGTAAGACTATCGGTTTTAAACAACAAGATCATAGCTACGATGCTTTGGCCGAAATTAACCGGACTTTCAGCCCTGAATTTCGCAATCGGCTGGATGGCATTATCTGGTTCAAGCATTTGTCCCGCGAGATTATTCTGCAGATTGTCGATAAATTTATTTGTGATTTGCAGGTGCAACTAGATAAAAAACAGGTTTCAATGGAATTGTCATCCGCAGCCATTTCGTGGTTAGCCGATAAAGGTTATGACCAAGCAATGGGCGCTCGGCCTATGGCGAGGGTGATCCAAGAGCAATTGAAGAAACCACTCGCCAATGAAATTTTATTTGGTCGCCTATTACACGGTGGGGATGTCAGGATTGATCTTGTTGATAACGCGTTGAGTTTTGATTATCTCGATTCGGCAGTACCGGCTTAATAGTGACGACTTTTAGTGCAAAATCCGGCTGGTGATTCATCAGTCGGTTTTATTTAATAGCTAAACACATTCAGTAACGCCCATAAAAAAACACCCGGTCATGCCGGGTGTTTTTGACGTTAGTGCTGGTTAGTTGGCACTGGTTGCAGTGTCTAACCGCGGTTCACTTAACGTTGACGGAATACGATACGGCCTTTGGTCAGATCGTATGGCGTCAGTTCTACAGTGACTTTATCGCCGGTCAGAATACGGATGTAGTTTTTCCGCATTTTACCCGAAATGTGCGCGATAACCACGTGACCATTTTCGAGTTCGACCCGGAACATTGTATTTGGCAAGGTATCCAAAATTGTGCCTTGCATTTCAATCACGTCTTCTTTCGCCATGCAGCGTACGAGCCCCTTTAGAAAAATATTTAAACCGGAAAAAAACTGCGCAGATTGTGCCGAAATCGCACGGATAAGTAAAGCAACTCAGGTCTTTTTAATCAAAAGACTGCCAATTACCCGCAATCAGCCGTTGTTGCGGTGCAAATTCGGCTTTATAAGCCATTTTTTGACAGGCTGAAATGTAATAGCCCAAATATAAATAAGAGCATGGTTGTGCCTTAAGATGCTCAAGCGTCGCTAAGATCGCTAATTTCCCTAAAGCCAACGGATGGTTTGGTTGATAAAAACTATAAACAGCAGATAAACCATCGGGCAATTGATCAAGGATCATCACACCGACGAGCGTTTGATCAATATATTGCTCCAATACCTGTACCTGCAGCCAGTCACAATGAAACATTGACTGCAGATGTTCCGGCTCGGCAGGATCCATAACCCCACCGGCATGCTTACCGCTAATATATTGCTGATAGAGCGCGAAATACTGCATTTCGTCCGCACAGCTGATCACGCGGTAGTGCCAATGGGCGGTTTTGGCTTTTTTAAGTAATTTGCGCTGTGAAGGTCGAATTTGAAAGTGTTCTGCAGCAATTCTTACGGCCTGGCAAGCTTGGCATTCATTGCAATAAGGCCGGTACAGTTGTTGGCCCGTGCGACGAAAATTGTAGTGCATCAGTTGCTGGTATAGCTCGGTGCTCATCGGTTGATCGGGTAGGGTAAAGAGCAGTCGTTCGGACTGCTCTGGCAAATAACTGCAATGGTGCTGTGCAGAGAGCCCTAGTTGTATTTGCCGTAAATCCATCAGCGAACACCCATTAGTTGAATTCCAACATGCTTGGCGCCCAAACCGTTTCAGGCACTGGTTGATCACGCAATCGCTGCAGCAACGTTAAATACTCAGCTTTGGATTGCGGCTTAACGCCCATTTGTAGTAAAAACGGATTGGGCATCTGGCAGTCAATCCAACCTTCGCCATAGCTGGATAATTGTTGTTGTAGCATACAGAGCGCCAACTTGGCAGTATTTGCTTGTAGATTAAACATCGATTCACCACAAAACAATCCACCGGCTATCACGCCGTATAAACCGCCGACTAGCTGATTTTCGTGCCAGACCTCAATGCTGTGTGCTAATCCTGCATGGTGCAATGCCAAATAGGCTTGTTGCATCTCGCTCAGGATCCAAGTGCCCGCCTGATTGCGTCTTGGCTGTGCTGCGCAATGGGCGATGACTTCGGCAAAAGCTTGATTACGGCTGTAGCGAAATTGATGTTGTTTTTGGTATTTTCGCAGGCTGCGGTTGAGTTGTAGTTCGCCAGGGGCAAACACGGCTCGAATGGAAGGCGACCACCACAGTATCGGGTCGCCTTCACTGAACCAAGGAAATACTCCGGTTCGGTAGGCCTGATTCAGTCTTTGCACTGACAAATCACCGCCCATCGCCAGTAAACCGTCCGGTTTTTTCAGCGTTGTACTCAGCGACGGAAACCAACAAGGATCCGTCGTCAACTCAGGCAAATAAATCGGCATTCAACTTCCATTTTGCGGCGCCCAGCAATTATTTGCTCAGTGCATCCAGGTAACGTTCTGCATCAAGTGCGGCCATACAGCCTGTTCCTGCCGAAGTAATCGCCTGACGGTAGATGTGATCAGAGACATCACCGGCGGCAAACACCCCTTCAATACTGGTCTGAGTCGCATTTCCTTCAATGCCACTTTTCACCAGCAAATAACCACCTTTCATTTCCAGTTGACCGGCAAAAATATCGGTATTCGGTTGGTGGCCGATAGCAATAAACACGCCTTGCAGCGCCAGTTCTTCATCACTTTCACCTAGGGTTGATGTCAAACGCACACCGGTCACGCCCATGTCGTCGCCGAGCACTTCGTCGAGTTGTCGATGGGTATGCAGTACGATATTGCCAGTTGCGACTTTGGCGTTGAGGCGATCAACCAGAATTTTTTCTGCTTTAAAGCTGTCGCGGCGGTGAATTAGATGCACTTCAGATGCAATATTTGATAGATATAACGCTTCTTCAACGGCAGTAT